>CAZYYP010000283.1:0-4065 GCA_964651695.1 uncultured Gaiellales bacterium
CGCCAGGCCGAGCGCGACCGGCGCGAGTACGAGCAGGATCGGCGCATGAGCGCCGAGATGCGCGCCGAGACCGACTTCCTCGCGCGCGAACTGGCCGCCGCCCGCCTCGCGCTGGGGCGCATCGAGGCCACGCTGGCGCAGTCCCGTCCCGAGGAGGCCCGCGCCGAGGGGTGATCAGCGCGCGGCGTGGGCGCCCACGCGCGACGGCTCGGCGTCGAGCAGACGGGCGAAGGTGTCGATCAGTTGCGTCTGGCTGCGACTCAGCCGCAGGCCGCCGTCGATCACGACCCGCCCATGCTCGCCGAACCCGGCCGCGTGGTAGCGCACGCTGGGGAGCTCGACGCCGAGGAGCTCCGGCGTCGCGTCGCCGGCCACGATCGCCCGCGTGCCGTCGACCGTCGCCGCGGCGCTCACATCGAGGGCATCCGCGATCCGCTGCAGGTGCGTGCGCAGCACGTCCTCGCGCTCGGCGCCCGCCAGCAGGTCGATCGCGACGGCGTGCAGCACCTGCTCCTGGCGGATGCGCCAGTCGGCCTCGGCCCGGGCCTGCCGGAGCCGGCCGGCGACGACGGCCACGAGCATGGCGACGGTTGCGTAGACAACGAATGCACCGAGACCGCGTCCCGTGGCGATCGAGAGCGTGTAGTACGGCTTGAGGAAGAAGAAGTTGAAGAGCAGCGCGCCGAAGGCGGCCATCACCAGGGCGAGCGCACGGCCCGAGAGCGCGGCCACGAGCGGCGGCAGCAACAGCACGAGGGCGACCGTCTCGGCGCTCAGCTGGTCGCGCAGCAGCAGCAGGCCGACGAGCGTCACGGCGAGCAGGGCGAGTGAGCCGACGATGCCCTCGAACAGCCGCCAGATCGCGTCGGTCGACACACGCGGCGGCGGGGCCCCGCGGCTCCCGGCGGCATGCTCGAAGGCGACGCCCGCGCGCCGCGAGACCGCGGGCGGCACGGGCGCCGCGTAGGCGCGCTCGGCGATCTGCGCCGTCTCCGGGACGGGCGCCCGCTCGCCCGCCTCGGGCAGGCGGTAGGGCACACTCGTGAGCACCACGCGCTCCTCGAACAGCAGGAGCCGCTTGATGAAGAGCGCGCGCTGGTTGTGGAGCACGCGCTGCCAGCGGTGCGGGCTGATGATCTCGGGCATGACGACGACGCACAGGGCACCGGGATCGGCTGTGATCGCGCGGATCTCGGCCAGCAGCGGCTGGCCGAGGTCGCGGTAGGGCGACGGCACGACCTTGATCGGAATCGGCAGCCCGCGCCCGGCCCAGGCGGCGCGGGTCTCGGAGACGTCGTCCGCACCGAGCTCGATGTTGAGGCCGACGACGTGGTCGCTGCCGAGCCCGAGTGCGTAGCCGAGCGCGTAGCGCGAGGCCGCGTTCAGCTCGGAGAGCGGCAGCAGCACGGTCGTGCGCATCGGAGCCACGGATGCGTGGCGCAGGCCGGCCGCATCCGCCACCACGGGCACGTCGGCCAGCACGACATCGCCCTCGCCCTGCAGCCGCAGCCGGAGCGCGAGCGCGGTTCGCCCGCGCGCGATCGCGAGCACCGAGCGCCGGCGGAACAGCTCCGGCACGACGAGCGTCACGACCTCGCCGGGCGCGTGGTCGAGATCGCGCACCCAGCGCGCGACGGTGCCCGAGACGGTGCGCTCGCGCGGCAGCGCGACGAGTGGCGGCCCGTCGCCGGAGAAGCCGCGCCAGGCCTGCGCGAGGCCACTCACGCCGTCCGGCCCGGCAACGTGGATGGGGTGGAACCGGTCACCGGCGATCGCGCGCACGTAGCGCAGCCCCTCGGCGGCCGCGTCGTCGAGTGCCTCGACGTAGAGCACCACGGGGCCGCCGATCGCGGCATAGCCGCCCCCCGGGTCGCGCAGGCGCGTGTGCACGTCCGCGTAGTGCCGGCTGACCGTGACGAAGCCGAGCACGAGCACGGGGATCGCGATCAGCACCATCCAGGCGCCCTCGCCGAACTTCGTCGCGATCACGATCGCGCCCACGAGCCCGGTCAGGCACCCGCCCGTGGCGTTGAGGGCGATCGCGTAGACCAGCGATCCCCTCGACCCACTCGTCTCCCGCCGCCCCCAGTTGTGTCTGACCATGCCGAACTGCGAGAGCGTGAAGGCCGTGAACACGCCGAGCAGGTAGAGGTGGATCAGGCTGTTGACGTCGGCGTGGAAGCCGATGATCAGCGCGCCGGCCGCCAGCGCCAGCACGAGGATGCCGTTGGAGTAGACGAGGCGGTCACCGAGGTTCGAGAACTGGCGCGGCAGGAAGCTGTCGCTCGCGAGCAGCGCGGCCAGGCGCGGGAAGCCCTGAAAGGCGGTGTTGGCGGCCAGCGCGAGCACCGCCGCCGTGGTCGCCTGCACGGCGTAGTAGCCGAACGACGAGCCGCCCGGCGGGAACACCGCGCGCGCGATCTCCGAGATCACGGACACCGATCCGCTCGGCCGCGCGTCGATCTTCCAGGCCAGGATCGAGACGCCCAGGAAGAGGACGACCGCGATCATGCCCATCCACATCAGCGTGCTCGCCGCATTGCGCGCCTGCGGCCGGCGGAAGGCCGGCACGCCGTTGGAGATCGCCTCGACCCCGGTCAGCGCGCTGCAGCCCGAGGCGAACGCGCGCAGCAGGACGACGAGTCCGACACCACTCGCGAGCCCGACGTGCACCGGGTCGGGCACGTGGGCCGTCGGCCAGCCGCTGACGATGCCGCGCACGAGGCCGACCGCGATCATGGCGCCGATCGCGATCACGAAGCCGTAGGTCGGCAACGCGAAGGTGAAGCCCGACTCCCGCACGCCGCGCAGGTTGACGAGCACGAGCATGATCAGCACGCCGAGACTGAGCTCCACGGCGTGCGAGGACAGCTCGGGCACCGCCGAGGTCACGGCCAGCACCCCCGAGGCGATCGACACCGCGGCCGTCAGCACGTAGTCGGTGAGCAGCGAGGCGGCGGCGACGAGACCCGCGAGCTGGCCGAGGTTCTCCTTCGCCACGACGTAGGAGCCGCCGCCGTTCGGGTACGCGAAGATCGTCTGCCGGTAGGAGAGCACCACCACGATGAGAAGCGCCGCGATGATCGCCGAGATGGGCACGATCAGCGAGCGCGACGCGAGCGAGCTCGCGATCAGCACGACGAGGCCGGCCTCGGTCGCGTAGGCGACCGACGAGAGCGGGTCCGAGGCGAAGATCGGCAGGGCGATCCAGCGCGGGAGCCGCTGCTCGTCGAGGCTGCCCATCGGCATGCGGCGCCCGACGAGCGTGCGCTTGAACGTGCGGCCCGAGGAGCTCACGTGGCCCTGAGACGCAGCCTGAAGGTCAGCACGCGGCCGAGGGTAGCGGATCCAGCTCGCAGCTCACTCCCGCCCGGCGGGACTCCGATCGTCGACGACGTGCACGTCGATGCCCGACGTGCCGCGCAGCACGGCCTCGACGAGCGAGCCGCCGAGGCGCGTGCGCAGGCCCGAGCGGCGGCTCTTGCCGATCACGATCTGCGTGACGTGCTGCGCTTCGGCCTCACGGATGATCTCGGCGGCCGGATTCTCGGCGCGCCGGCGCAGATAGGCACCGCCGAGTGAACGCGTGAGCGCTTCGGCGTCGGCAAGCACGCGCGCCGTGTCGGCGTCGATGCGGCCGTCATGGGGCTCGACGCAGAGCACATAGAGCTCCGAGTCGCTGCGCCGCGCGAGGCGCGCGCCGGTACGGATCAGATGTGCATAGGAATCGCGGCGGCCACCGGTCGCAACCAGCACGCGCTCGCTGGGACGCGCTCCCGGCGACGTCGTCTCGAGCTGCGCGGCGGCAACCTCGGCGAGCTCGTGCAGGACGAGCGCGCGCAGCGCCGTCAGGTTCGTCACCGTGAAGAAGCCGTTCAGTGCCTGGTCGACGCGATCCGGCGGATAGACGAGGCCGCGTCCGATGCGCTCACGCAGCGATGCCGGGCTGAGGTCGACGAGCTTGATCTCGTCGGCCTCGTGCAGCAGGCGGTCGGGGAACGTCTCCCGCACCTCGACGCCCGTCAGCGAGCGGATGCGATTGCTGAGGCTCTCGAGGTGCTGGAT
>CAZYYP010000284.1:0-4063 GCA_964651695.1 uncultured Gaiellales bacterium
ACCGCGCGCTGCTCGACGAGCAGAAGATCTACCTCGAGGACATCCCCTCGCCGCCCGTCGAGCCGCCCGCCCAGGAGGCGCTCGAGCGCGACCTGCGGCTGTTCGGCTACACCGCCGAGGAGGTGCGCGACATCATCGCGCCGATGGCGCGCGACGGCCAGGAGCCGATCGCCTCGATGGGCGTCGACACGCCACTGGCCGCGCTCTCGAAGCGCCCCCGGCTGCTGCGCGGCTTCTTCAAGCAGCTCTTCGCACAGGTCACGAACCCCGCCATCGATCCCCAGCGCGAGACGCTCGTGATGAGCCTGCGCACGGCCGTCGGCGCCCAGGGCAACCTGCTCGACGAATCGCCGGACCACGCGCGGCGCCTCGCGATGGCACAGCCCGTGCTCACGAGCGGCGACCTCGCCAAGCTGCGCGCCCTCCCGCGCGACCGCTTCCGCACCGTCACGCTCGACTGCACGTTCGACCCGCGCGGCGGTGGACGCGCCCTCGAGCGCGCGCTCGACGCCCTCTGCCGGCGGGCGTCGCGCGCGATCGCCCTCGGCGAGGAGATCCTCGTCCTCTCGGACCGCGCCGCCGGCGCCCCCGACGCCGCTCCCATCCCCGCGCTGCTGGCCACGGCTGCCGTCCACAGCCACCTCGTGCGCGAGGGCTGGCGCACCAAGTGCGGCCTGGTCGTGGAGTCGGGCGAGCCGCGCGAGGTCATGGACTTCGCGCTGCTCGTCGGCTTCGGCGCCGCGGCCGTCAACCCGTACGTCGCGCTCGATCTCGTCGCGGCGCAGTGGGCCGCCGGCGACGTCGGCGCCGAGACCCCCGAAGGCGCGCAGGCGCGCTACGTGCAGGCGGTCGGCAAGGGACTGCTCAAGGTGCTCTCGAAGATGGGCGTCTCGACGGTGATGTCCTACCGCGGCGCGCAGCTCTTCGAGTGCATCGGGCTCTCGGCGGATGTCGTCGCGCGCTACTTCACGAACACGCCGTCGCGCGTCGGGGGCATCGGGCTGGACCAGATCGCCGTCGATGTCGTGCGCCGGCACGAGCACGCGCTGCAGGGCGGCGAGCTCGACCCCGGCGGCATCTACGCCTACCGCCTGCGGGGCGAGCGCCACGTCTGGAACCCGGAAGTCATCTCCTCGCTGCAGCGCGCGGTACGCGACGAGCGGCCCGAGAGCTACACGGCCTTCGCGCGCGCGGCCGACGAGGAGAACCGCCTCGGCGGCGCGCTGCGCGGGCTGATGGAGCTCGTCCCGGCGGGCGACCCCGTGCCGCTCGGCGAGGTCGAGCCGGCGAGCGAGATCGTGCGTCGCTTCGCGTCGGGCGCGATGTCGCTCGGCTCGATCTCCAAGGAGGCCCACGAGACGCTCGCGATCGCGCTCAACCGCCTCGGCGGACGCTCCAACAGCGGCGAGGGCGGCGAGGATGCCCGCCGCTCGAAGCGCGATGCCAACGGCGACTCGCGGCGCTCGGCGATCAAGCAGGTGGCGTCCGCGCGCTTCGGCGTCACGACCGCCTACCTGGCCGACGCCGACGTGCTCCAGATCAAGGTCTCGCAGGGCGCGAAGCCCGGCGAGGGCGGTCAGCTGCCCGGACACAAGGTCGATGCCGAGATCGCGCGCCTCCGCCACTCGACCCCGGGCGTCGGCCTGATCTCGCCGCCGCCCCACCATGACATCTACTCGATCGAGGACCTCGCGCAGCTGATCCACGACCTGCGCTGCGCCAACCCGACGGCCGAGATCAGCGTCAAGCTCGTGGCGCTCGCGGGCGTCGGCACCGTCGCAGCCGGGGTCGCCAAGGCGGGCGCCGACCACGTCGTGATCGCCGGCATGGACGGTGGCACCGGCGCCTCCCCCACCTCCTCGATCCGGCACGCCGGCGTGCCCTGGGAGCTCGGCCTGGCCGAGACGCAGCAGGTGCTCGTCGGCAACGACCTGCGCGGTCGCGTGCGGCTCCAGGTCGACGGCGGGCTGCGCACCGGGCGCGACGTCGTGATCGGCGCGCTGCTCGGCGCCGAGGAGTTCGGCTTCTCGACGGCCCCGCTCGTGGCGGCCGGCTGCATCATGATGCGCGTCTGCCACCTGAATACCTGCCCGGTGGGCATCGCGACGCAGGATCCCGAGCTGCGCAGGCGCTTCGCCGGGACGCCCGAGCACGTGATGCGGTACCTCCTCTTCGTTGCCGAGGAGGTGCGCGAGATCATGGCCGCGCTCGGCGTGCCGAGCTTCGACGATCTCGTCGGCCGCACCGATCTGGCGCGCCAGGCCTCCGACGGCGGCGCCGGCATCGACCTGGGCGCGCTGCTCTCGCGCGCCGTGGGGCCCGAGGGCTCGGGCGCCCGCTTCGCGGGCGTCGCGGGCGAGCAGCCCGCCGCACCGCTCGATCGCGAGGTGCTGGCGCTCGCGGGCGACGCGCTGGCGCGCGGCGAGCAGGTGACCGTCGAGCGCGTCGTACGCAACACCGACCGCGCGATCGGGACGCTGCTCTCGGGCGAGTTGGTGCGGCGCTTGGGGGCCGATGCGCTCCCCGACGGGGCGCTCGCGCTGCGCCTCACCGGCACCGCGGGGCAGAGTCTCGGCGCGTGGGGCATCGGAGGCATTGCCATCGACCTCGAGGGCCAGGCCAACGACTACGTGGGCAAGGGCCTCTCGGGCGCGCGCATCGTCGTGCGGCCGCCCGCGAGCGCCGGCTACGAGCCGACGAGCAGCATCGCGGTCGGGAACACCACGCTCTACGGCGCGACCTCCGGCGAGCTCTTCGTGCGCGGGCGCGCCGGCGAGCGCTTCGCGGTGCGCAACTCGGGCGCGACGGCCGTCGTCGAGGGCGTCGGCCGCCATGGCTGCGAGTACATGACGGGCGGGCTCGTCGCCGTGCTCGGGCCGATCGGCCGCAACTTCGCCGCCGGCATGTCCGGCGGCATCGCCTACGTGTGGGATCCCGACGGCGAGAACGCCCGCCGGGTCAACGGCGACATGGTCGCCCTGCGGCCCGTGAGCGACGACGCCGTCCTGCGCGATCTCGTCGAGCGCCACCGCGACCTGACGGGCAGCGACGTCGCCATCGCCCTCCTCGCGGACTGGGACACGGCCGTAACACAGTTTGTCGAGGTCATGCCGCATGACCTGCTGCGCATCGCAGCCGAGCGCGATCCCGAGCTCGAAGGCGCCCGTGGCTGACCCGCGCGGATTCCTCGAGGTCAAGCGGCGGCTCGGCCCGCTGCGGGCGCCACTCGAGCGCGTGCACGACTACCGCGACGTGCACGAGCACATGCCCGAGGGCGAGCTGCGCGACCAGGCCCGGCGCTGCATGTCGTGCGGCGTCCCGTTCTGCCACCGCGGCTGCCCGCTCGGCAACCTCATCCCCGACTGGAACGACCTCGTCCACCGCGGGCACTGGCAGGAGGCGAACGAGCGCCTGCACTCGACCAACAGCTTCCCGGAGCTGACCGGCAAGCTCTGCCCGGCCCCGTGCGAGGAGGCCTGCGTCCTCGCGATCAACGACGACGCCGTCACGATCAAGGAGATCGAGTGGTCGATCGTCGAGCGCGCCTGGGAGGAGGGCTGGATCGTCCCGCAGCCCGCCGTGACGCGCACCGGCCGCTCGGTCGGCGTGATCGGCTCGGGCCCGGCGGGCCTCGCCGCCGCCCAGCAGCTGGCCCGCGCGGGGCATGCCGTCACGGTCTACGAGCGCGACGAGCGCGCCGGCGGGCTCCTGCGCTTCGGCATCCCCGACTTCAAGCTCGAGAAGCATCTGATCGACCGCCGCGTCGAGCAGCTCGCGGCCGAGGGCGTCGAGTTCGCCCATGGCGTCGACGTCGGCAGCGACGTGCCGCTCGACGAGCTGCGCGCCCGTCACGACGCGATCGTGCTCGCGACCGGCGCGCAGCGCCACCGCGCGCTCACGCTGCCCGGCGCCGAGCTGGCCGGCGTGCACCTCGCGATGGACTACCTCGCGCAGCAGAACCGCCGCGTCGCCGGCCTTCCGGTGCGCAACGGGCTGAGCGCCCGCGGTCTCCGCGTCGCGATCCTCGGCGGCGGCGACACGAGCGCCGACTGCCTCGGCAACG
>CAZYYP010000285.1:0-4061 GCA_964651695.1 uncultured Gaiellales bacterium
CGAACACCATCGGCAGGCGGCGCACCCCGGCGAAGTTCATCGACTCGTGCGTCGTGCCGTTGGCCGAGGACCCGTCGCCGACCCAGCCGAGGGCGACGCGGGGCTCGCCGCGTACGCGGAACGCGAGCGCAGCGCCCACGGCGACCGGCAGGATCGACGGCAGGTGAGACGGCCCGGCGACGATGCCGACGCCTGCCGTCACGTCCTGGGTGCGGAGGTTCGAGTCGCGCCCGTTGGTCGTTCCGCCCATCCGCCCCATGTACTGGCAGAGCACGCGCCAGGGCTCGACGCCGCGGTAGAGGTGAAGCCCCAGGTTGCGATGCAGCGGCGCGGCGATGTCACCGGGCGCCATCGCAGCCGCGACGCCCACCGAGGCCGCCTCGTTGCCCTTGCAGGTGTAGAACGACCCGGGCAGCTTGCCCTGCTTGAAGAGCACGTGACCGCGTTCGTCGAGGCGCCGCGTGAGCACGAGCGCGTGCAGGATCCGTCGCAGCGCGGCGCGATCGAGACCGAGGGCCGATGCCTCCTCCAGGCCACCGCCGGCCTCTGCGGTGCGCACGCTCGCAATCGCCATGCCACCAGCGTAGCGACAGCGGCCGGACCCGGTGGGGCGCCAGGGGCCCGGCGCCGGGCGTTGGCCTGGCATGCCACGTCAAGGGCAGACCCCGGGCGTTGCACTCGGGTCGCGCCCGGTCTAAACTGAACGAGCGTTCAGTTATCAGCGAAGCGAGGCCCCGCCGTGTCCGGCATCAGTTTCAGCATCAGCGACGAGCAGCGCGATTTCGCGGCGCTCGCGCACGAGTTCGCCGAGCGCGAGCTGCGACCGATCGCGCGCGCGGTCGATGACGCCGACGTGGAGCCGCAGCTCGAGGTCGTCCACAAGGCGGCCGAGCTCGGCCTGACCTCGTACATGCTCCCGGAGGCCTACGGCGGCGGCGGGATCGACAGCCTCGTGACCGACTGCCTGATCCTCGAGGAGCTCTCGTGGGGCGACGGCGGCCTCGGCGCGCTCGTGACCTCGGGCGGGTTCTTCGCCGCCCCCATCCTCGAGCTCGGCAGTGAGGAGCAGAAGGAGCGGTTCCTCCGCCCGCTCTGCGGCGAGCGCCCGCCCCTCACGGCGCTCGCGACGACCGAGCCCGACCACGGCTCGGACGCGGCCGGGATGACGACGCTCGCGACGCGCGTCGAGGGCGGGTACCGCCTGCGCGGCCAGAAGACGTGGGTCAGCAACGGCGGCATCGCCGAGCATTACATCGTGTTCGCGCAGACCGAGCCGGGCTCGCGCTCGCGCGGCATCACCGCGTTCGTGATCGGGCTCGGCGACGAGGGCGTCGCCTTCGGCGAGCCGATGGCGAAGCTCGGAGACCGCGGCATCGTCAACTCGGAGTTGTTCCTCGACGATGCCTTCGTGCCCGACGCCAATCGCATCGGCGAGGTCGGCCAGGGCTTCGCCGGGCTCATGCGGACGTTCGACAAGTCGCGCATCGTGCTCGCCTCCGGCTGCGTGGGCATCGCGCGGGCGGCGTACGAGTACGCCGCCCAGTACGCGCGCGAGCGGGTGCAGTTCGGCAAGCCGATCGTCGAGCACCAGGCGGTCGGATTCCGGCTGGCCGACGTCGCGATGCGCATCGACGCCGCGCGCCTCCTGACCTGGCGCGCCGCCGAGGCCTTCGACCGCGGCGAGAACGTCACGACCCACGCCTCGATGGCCAAGCTCTACGCCTCGGAGGCCTGCATGTTCGCGACCTGGGCCGCCGTGCAGACGCTCGGCGGCTGGGGCTACTCGCGCGAGTACCCGGTCGAGAAGTGGTTCCGCGACGCCAAGCTCCAGGAGATCTGGGAGGGCAGCTCCGACATCCAGCGCCTGATCATCTCGCGAGCGATCGCGCGGGGCGAGCTGTGACGGCGGTGCGCGATCTGGAGCCGCTCTTCGCACCGCGATCGGTCGCGGTGCTGGGCGCCTCGACCGATCCGAGCAAGTGGGGAAACTGGCTCGCCCGCAACGCACTGCGCGGCGCGCACCGCAGGCCGGTGCACCTGATCAACCGGCGCGGTGGTGAGATCGACGGCCACCCGCTGCTCGCGAGCCTCGCCGAGGCCGGCGGGTCGGTCGAGACGGTCGTCGTCTCGGTGCCCGAGGCGGGTCTGGAGCAGGCGATCGAGGAGTCGCTCGATCAGGGCGCACGCGCCCTGATCGTGATCACGGCCGGGCTCGCCGAGCGGGACGCGGGCGGGCGGGCGCGCGAGCATGCGCTCGTCGAGCGCGTGCGCGCCGCCGGCGCGGTCATGCTCGGGCCCAACTGCATCGGCGTGTTCGACGCGCTGTCGGAGTTCCACGTCTCGTCGAACGACTATCCCGCCGGGCCGGTCGGGCTGATCTCGCAGTCGGGCAACCTCTCGATCGAGCTCGGCATGCTGCTCGAGCGCTGCGGCCTGGGGCTCTCGCGCTTCGCCTCGATCGGCAACCAGGCCGACGTGCGTCTGCCCGATCTGATCGAGCACCTCGCCGGCCACGCGCCCACGCGCGTGATCGCGATCTACGCCGAGGACGTCGCCGACGGCCGGGCGTTCGTGGAAGCCGCGCGCGCGGCGGCGCGGGAGAAGCCCGTGGTCCTGCTCAACAGCGGTCGCTCGGCGGCCGGCGCGCGCGGCGCCGCGTCGCACACGGGCGCGCTCGTCACGAACGACGCGGTGATCGCCGCCGCCTGCCGTGAGGCGGGCATCGTGCGGGTCGACTCGCCCGGCGAGCTGATCGACGCCTGCCAGGCGTTCGTGCGCTCGCCGCGCGCACCCGGACGCCGCGTCGCGGTGATCGCGGATGGCGGCGGCCACGGCTCGGTCGCGGCCGATCTGCTGAGCGCCAACGGGCTCGAGGTGCCGCAGTTCTCCGACGCACTCGTGGCGCTGATCGAGCCGCAACTCGAGCAGGCGGGCGGCGTCCGCAACCCGATCGACATCATCGACGGTGCCGACGGGCTCGCGTCCTTCACCGGCATCGCGCGCACCGTGCTCGAATCGGGTGAGGTCGACGCGGTGATGCTCTCGGGCTACTTCGGCGGCTACGCGCTCTACAGCGACGCCTACCGCAGCGAGGAGCCGCGCGAGGCCCGGGCCATGGCCGACCTGCAGGGCGAACTCGATCGTCCCATCGTCGCCCACTCCCTGTTCGCCGACGCCGTCGGCGACGGCACCGACCTGCGCGCCCACGGCCTGGCCGCCTACGAGCGCAGCGAGCAGGCCGCGCGCGCCTGCGTGGCGCTCGCGACGCCACCACCGTTGCCCGCCGTCGAAGCGCGCCCTGCAGCGGCGCCGCTGCAGGGCGCTCCGGGCTACGTCGAGGCGCGGTCGCTCCTGCTCGCCGCGGGCATCCGCTACGGCGCCGGCGGCCCGGCGCGCGACGCCGGCGAGGCCGTCGCGCTCGCCGATGAGCTCGGCCTCTACCCCGCCACGCTCAAGGCCGTCGACGCGAATCTCGTGCACAAATCGGATGCCGGCGGGGTGCGCGTGGGCCTCGCCGACGCCGCCGAGCTGCGCGCTGCGGCGCTCGCCATGACCGAGCGCCTCGCGCCCGAGCTCCTGTTCGTGGAGCGCACCGCGGACGTGCGCGACGGGATCGAGCTCGTCGCCGGGGCGACGCGCGATGCGCGCTTCGGCGCGGTGGTGCTCGTCGGCCTCGGCGGCATCCTCGTCGAGACGCTGCGCGACACGGCGCTCGCGCTCGCCCCGCTCGATGCCGCGGGCGCCGAGCGGCTGCTGCGCTCGCTGCGCTCCTCAGCGGTGCTCGACGGCGTGCGCGGCCGGCCTGCGGTGGACGTCGCGGCGGCAGCCCGCGCCGTGGTCGCGCTCGGCGACGCGATGGCGGCGCACCCCGAGATCGCAGAGCTCGAGGTCAACCCACTGCTCGTCACCCCGCACGGCGCGATCGCGCTCGACGCGCGCGTCGCCCTGATCGGCAACCCATCTCTCAACCCGACCGAATGAGGTCATCGTGGACCTGCGCCTGACACCCGACCTGATCGAGATCCGCGAGCGCTCGCGCCGCTTCTGCGACGAATGGCTGA
>CAZYYP010000286.1:0-3964 GCA_964651695.1 uncultured Gaiellales bacterium
CTCCCTTCGCCAGATAAGCACTCAGGTCATCGATCTGCTTCGAGCTCAGGCTCGTCGCAAAGCTCTGGGGCATGATTCCGGGCGCGAAGCCCTTCGCGATGTACGCATTCGGATTGGTGATCGATTCCTTGATGAAGCCGCCGACATCCGCAGCCTTCGTCTTGCCGGCCGCCTTCGCGGCGGCGTAATCGGAGGTCACGTCGTTGAGCGACGGGCCGATCTTGCCGGCGGCCTTGGCCGGGGTGAACGTGTGGCAGCCGCCGCACCCCGCGGTGTTGAAGACCGCGAGCCCGGGGTTGGCCGCCGCCTGCGCCTTGGCCTTGGCCGCGTCGGCCTTGGCTCCCGCGAGCCATGTCGCGAACGCGTCCTTCGTCAGCACGTGGATGTTCTTGAAGTGCATCTGGCCGTGGCCGGACCCGCACAGCTCGGTGCACTGCACCTCGTAGGTCCCGACGCGCGTCGGCGTGACGTACGTGGTGCCGACCGTCTTGCCCGTGACGCCAGGGGTCGCGTCCTGCTTGATGCCCCACTCCGGCACCCAGAAGCCGTGGATGACCTCGGTGTCCGTGGTGCCCGGCGTGTAGAGCGGCGTGATCATGTGCAGCACGATCGTCGAGCCGACCGGGACGTAGAGGCCGTCGTTGCGCGTGAAGCCGCCGTCGCTGTCGTAGCGGAACTCGAAGTTGAAGCTGTAGGCGATCACGGTGATGACGCGGCTGTTGGCCGCGTGCGCCTCGTTGTTGTCGAGCGTCTTCGCGCCCCAGACGCCGAAGACGCAGACGATGACGAGCGGGATCGCGGTCCACACCACCTCGAGCATCGTGTTGCCGTGCGTGGGATCGCCATCGCGCAGATCCGAGGGGCCGTGCCGGCGGAACTTCCAGACCGAGTAGGCGATCGCAACCACGACCACCATGAGGATCACGAACGAGACGTACGTGATCGCGATGAAGAGCGTGCGGTCGCGGTTGGACTGCGTGGAGCCGTCCTTCGGGAACCACGGCATCAACAGGAAGAGCGCCGACAGGATGGCACCGAGCACCGTCCCCAGCACGACGAACTGCCCGATCCGCTTCATCGCTGTTCCTCCGCGCTCGGCACGGGCGAGATCCTACATACCCGGGCACCGGCCGCGCGCGGCTCGGCGGCAACGATTGTGCGCTTCGCTACGGTACCCCCGATGGCCACGTCCCCCTCGGCCAGACTTGCAGCGATCGGCACGAAACTCGCGTTGCCATGCGCGTTTGCGGCGCTTCTCACGTTCAGCACTGTAGCGAGTGCGGCCGCGAATCGCACGTCGCAGGCGCCGGTCGCCCGAGCGATCTTTGTGACACCCGCGGGTGACCGCGCGGCCGCACGCCAGGCGGTGGTCGCTGCGGGAGGCATTCCCGAGGGCTGGGTCGCGGGCCGGCTCAAGGCCGCGCTCGGGATGGGCGAGCTCGCCGCCCTGCGCCGCTCGCCGGCCGTCGAGGACGCCGAGATCGCCGAGACCTCGTCGGCCGACGGGATCGTCTCGCAGGGCGTCGCGCTGACCGGAGCCGACGCGCTGCAGCGCGCAGGCCTCGACGGCAGCGGCGTGACGATCGTCGTGCTCGACCAGGCCTTCGGCGCCGCGAGCCGCCTCGATGGGCTCGCCGGCACGGAACTGCCGCCGATCGACCGCCAGCACCGCATGACGTTCGATCAGACCTACGGGCTCGCCGGTCGCGACTACAACGGCAACACCTCGCGCCACGGCGAGTTCGTGACCGAGATCGTCTACGACATGGCGCCCGGCGCGACCTACTGGCTGGTCAACTACCACACGCCCGACGAGTTCGGCCAGGCCGTCGACTACATCGCGAACGTCCTCAAGCCGGACATCGTCGTGCACTCGAACTCGTTCCTGTTCGGTCCGTTCGACGGCACGGGCTGGTTCGCGCGCAAGGTCGACGAGGCGGCCGCCGCCGGCGTGCTCTGGGTCAACTCGGCCGGCAACTACCGTCTGCGCCACTGGGAGGGGGCCTGGAGCGACGCCGACGCCGACGGCCGCCTCGACGTGCCCGGCGACGGCGACGCATTCCGCGTCAACCTGCTCGCGAGCTCCCGCCCGGCCTGCGACATCTCGTGGACGGGGGCGAACGCCGCGGATACGGGCAGCTACTACCACCTCGCGCTCTACCAGGACGCCGCCCTGACCATCCCCGCGCTCGACAAGACGACGGGTCTGCCGATCGAGTCCAGCGGTCTCGCCACCCTGCCCGACCCGCACGCCGACATGCCGCCGGGCGCGGTCGCCGCCGCCGGCACCTACTACGTGGCCGTGACCCGCGTCGGGAATCCGCCGACGACGCACCTGACGCTGTTCTGTCGCATGGACCTCTCGCCGACCGCCGATGTCACGGCGTCGAGCTCTCCCACGCCGGGCGATGCGGTCGGTGCCTTCTCGGTCGGGGCCTTCGATGCGACCACGCTGCTGCCGGAGTCGTACTCGTCGGAGGGCCCGACCGACGACGGGCGCCTCAAGCCCGACATCTCCGCTCCGACGAACGTCTTCGTCACGCCCGGCGTGATCGAGGCGGAGGCGACCACGACGACCACGTGCGGCGGCACCTCGTGCGCCACCCCCCACGTCGGCGGCGCGGCTGCGCTGATCTGGCCCGAGGTGGCCGCGGACGGCGGCCCCGGATCGGTTGCCCAGCGCGTGCGCGACCGCCTCGTCGCCCAGGCCCTGGATATCGGTGCACCGGGCCCCGACACCGTCTTCGGCGCGGGCCGGCTGCGCCTCGACCTCGCAGCTCCCGTCCTCGGCACCCCCACCCCGGCGCCCGGGTCGCTCGTGCGCGGAACCGTGGCGCTCTCGCTGCCGATCGCCGACGCCGGCACGCTCGGGCTGCTGCAGCTCTCGATCGAGGGCAGGCCGCTGGTGGCGACGCTCGCCCCGGGCGGGATCCTGCAGGCCAGCTGGGCGACCGCCGGGCTGGCCGCAGGGCCGCACGTGCTCGATCTCACCGTCGCGGACCAGAGCGGCAACGTCGCGACCTATCACGTCGAGCTTCAGGTCGACAACGACCCGCCGCGCCTGCGCGTGCGCGCGCCCTCGCACACGCGAGTGGGCGCCAAGCTGCGCATCTCGGCCTCCGTGCGCGACAGCGGGAGCGGGCTCGCGGCCCGCCCGCGCATGCTGTTCGGCGACGGCAAGAGCGCCCGCGGCTTCCATCTCGCCCACATCTACCGGCGCCCCGGCCGCTACGTCGTGACGGTCACCGCGATCGACCGGGCCGGGAATGTCGCGACCGCGCGCCGGGCCGTGCACGTCCGCGCCGCCGCGGAGCGGAGCCGGAAAGCTCCCGGCCAGGGGTAGACTGGCGGCGTGACCACCGGCGGCGCCACGACGGGTCTCGCTCCCGCGGCGGGCCTGCGGACACAGACGAGGGCCGCCGACTACTGGGCGCTGCTGAAGCCGCGCATCATGCTGCTGATCGTCGTGACGACGATCGGATCGCTCGTGCTCGCAGCGCACGGCTGGCCCGGGACCGCGCTCGGCATCTCGACGGTCGTCGGGCTCGCGCTCGTGTCTGGCGGTTCGAGCGCCTTCAACCACTGGTACGACCGCGACATCGACGCCCTGATGCAGCGTACGAGCGCCAGGCCGGTCGCCAGCGGGCGCGTCCCGCCCGGCGCGGCGCTGTGGCTCGGGCTCGTGCTGGCAGCCGCGGGCATCGCGCTGCTGGCGGGTGCGGCGAACTGGCTCGCGGCGTTCTGGGCCTTCGCCGGCTTCGTCTGCTACGTGCTCGTCTACACCGTCTGGCTGAAGCGCCGCACGCCGCAGAACATCGTCATCGGCGGCGCATCCGGTGCCGTGCCGCCGCTCGTCGCGTGGGCGGCGGTGGACGGCTCGGTCAGCGCGACGGCCGTGGCGATCTTCGTGATCGTCTTCCTCTGGACGCCGCCCCACTTCTGGGCGGTCGCCCTGCTGCTCGAC
>CAZYYP010000287.1:0-3919 GCA_964651695.1 uncultured Gaiellales bacterium
CGACGGCGTGCTGCCGCGCTGGTTCGGCCACGTCAACCGCCACGGCGTGCCCGACTGGGCGATGACGTTCAACGTCGTCTGCTCGCTGCTCGTGCTGCTGATCGGCTCGCCGCTGCAGATCTACGTCTTCTCCAACATGGGCTACCTGTTCGCGCTCGCGGTCTCGCTCATCGGCTACTCGATCTACCGCGCCAGGCGCCCGGAGCTCGAGCGCCCCGTGCGCATGCCGAACTGGATGAGCCCGCTCGCGATGATCCTCGGCGTCGGCCTCCTCGCGATCTGGGCGGTCGGCGGCTACCTCTCGCCGAAGTACGTCGTGGGGACCAACCAGCAGTGGCTCTGGTACGTCGGGCTGCTGCTGCTCGTGGCCTACGCGCCCCTGTATGCGTGGCGCATGGCCGAGGACAAGCGCATGGGCCACGCGTCCTTCTCGCACGACGGCGTGATGGCCGAGAAGCTGGCCGAGTAGCGCTTGCCGCGCCTCGGCTCGCGGAGAAAGCTCGACCCTCAGCCGGTCGAGCCGCGCACCGTGCTGCTGGCCACCGATGGCCGCCAGCCACTCAGCCCGGGGGCGATCGAGCGCGCAGCGGCGCTCGCGTCCCCGGGCGGCGTGGCCGTGCTCGCCATCGCCAAGATCTACGGCACGCAGTTCGGGCTGCCGCATCCGGGGCTCATGCCGACGAAAGCCGAGGTCGATGAGCGCCGCGGGTGGATCGCCGATGCCATCGCGGCGCTCGAGCGCAAGGGCGTTGCCGCCGACGGCCAGCTGGCGGCGACGCGCAAGCCGATCAAGCTGATCGCGCGGGTCGCCGTCGCGCGCTCGGTCGAGCACGTCGTCGTCGACGAGGGCACCTCCACCGGGGTCCGGCGCATGATCGAGGGCGAGACGGGCAAGGACGTGCGGCGCCGCCTCCGCGGTGCGGCCGAGGTCGTCATCGTGCCGCCCGGTTGATCCGCGCGCTCCTCAACCCGTCCCCCGCGCCCGATCGCGTCCCGCCTCCCGGCGGCGCCGAGGTGCGCGCCTTCCACCGCGGACTCCCGGGGTACGCGCCGACGCGGCTGCGTCCGCTGCCGGAGGAGACCGAGGCGCTCGGGCTCGGTGAGATCTGGCTGAAGGACGAGAACGGGCGTTTCGGCCTGCCGGCGTTCAAGATCACCGGGGCGTCGTGGGCGCTCGACCGCCTGCTCGCCGAGCGGCCCGGCCTGCGCTCCGTCTGGGCGGCCAGCGAGGGCAACCACGGGCGCGCCGTCGCGCGCGCCGCGGCCCAGCGCGGCCTCGCGGCGCGCATCTTCCTGCCGGTGGCGACGAGCGCGGCGCGAGCCGAGGCGATCGCGGCCGAGGGTGCCGAGGTCGTCCGCATCCACGGGCTCTACGAGGACGCCGTCGCGGCGGCCGCCGAGGCTGCCGGGGAGGCGGGCGCCGCGACCCTCGCGGACGTCTCCTACGACGAGGAGGATCGCGTCGCGCAATGGGTCGCGGACGGCTACTCGACGATCTTCGCCGAGGCCGCCGAGCAGGCCGACGTGCCCTTCGACGTCGTGCTCTGCCAGATCGGCGTCGGCTCCTTCGCCTCGGCCGCGATCCGCTTCGCGTGCCACCAGGAGCCGCGCGCGCTCGCGATCGGTGTCGAGCCCGCCACCGCCGCGTGTGCCACCGCGTCGCTTGCGGCGGGCCGGCCCGTCGTCGTCGAGACGCCGGGCACGAGCATGGCCGGGCTGAACTGCGCGACCCCCTCACACCCCGCCTGGCCGGTCCTGCGGGACGGCCTCGCCGGCTGTGTCGTGATCGGGGACGACGAGTCGCGCGCAGCCATGCGCGACCTCGCGGCGGTGCGGATCGTCGCCGGAGACTGCGGCGCCGCATCGCTCGCCGGCCTGCGCGCGCTGATGCGCGACCCGTTGTGCGCCGAGCTCGCGCAGGCGGCCGGCCTCGGGCCGTCGAGTTGCGTGCTGATCGTGTCCACCGAGGGCGCGACCGATCCCGAGACCTACGCCCGGACGACAGGACGGACATGAGACTGGACCCAGCGGCGCGGCTGGCCGAGACCTTCGCATCGATCGCGCCGGAGCCGGCCGCCGGCCCCGCGCTGTGCGCGACGGGCGCGCTGGCCGCGGCGCTGATCACCAAGGCCTGCGCCCTCTCACCGGACGCGGGACTCGAGGCCGAGCGCGCCCGGGCCGACGACCTCCGCGCAGAGTTGCTGGCGACGGCCGAGCGCGACTACGCGGCCTTCGAGGCGGTGCTCGAAGCGCGCCGCTCAGGCGGCGACGAACGCGAGGCCTGGGGCGTCGCGGCGCTCGTGCTGCGCGACGCGGCGGCGCTGCTCGAGGAGACGCACTTCCTCGCCGACGACGTCGCCCGGCGCTGCAAACCCGCGCTCAGCGGCGAGCCGGTCGCCGCCGCGCTCCTGGCGCTCGGGGCGCACCGCGCCGCGCTCGCGCTCGCCGAGCTGGACGAAAGCTAGGCGGCGATGCGCAGCGGCGCGCCCGCGCGCCGCGGGCGGATCTGCGCGGAGTGGCCGATGCCGCGGCGCAGGAACGCCTCGACGAGCACGGGGTCGAACTGCGTGCCCGCTCCGGCCTCGAGCTCCTTGCTCGCCTGCTGCACGGTCATCGCATTGCGGTAGGGGCGGTCGGCCAGCATCGCGTCGTAGGCGTCCGCGATCGCGAGCACGCGCGAGACGAGCGGGATGCGCTCGCCGGCGAGACCGTGGGGATAGCCACTGCCGTCCCAGCGCTCGTGGTGGTGACGCAGGATCGTGGCGATGCCGACCAGGTCGGCGCGCTCGGCGAGCTGGGCGCTCGCGTTCGGGTGGCGCTTGACGGTGTCGTACTCGCCCGCGTCGAGCCTGCCCGGCTTGAGCAGGACCGCGCGCGGAACGATGATCTTGCCGATGTCGTGGAGCAGCCCGGCGAGCGTGGTCTGCGCGACCGCGCGGCCGTCCAGGCCCGCCGCGTCGGCGAGCTCGATCGCCACGCGCGAGACCCGCGAGGAGTGCTCGGCGTCGGTGGAGATCTGGGGATCGAGCCACCGAGCAAGCTCGAGCAGCCGCGACAGGTCGATGCGCTGAGCCTGTTCCACGGACGCATGATTGATCAGCTATGCGAGGGTTTGCGTCCCTCGCAGAGGGGATCGGCGCCGCTAGAACAGCCCGACGGTGCGACCCTCGGCGTCGATGTCGATGTTCAGGCCGGCGGGTGTCTTGCCGAGGCCGGGCATCTGCACGATCGTGCCGCAGAGCGCCGTCACGAATCCGGCGCCCGTGTAGACGCGCAGATCGCGGATCGGCACCGTGAACCCGGTCGGTGCGCCCTGCAGCAACGGGTCGTGCGAGATCGACAGGTGCGTCTTGGCCATGCAGATCGGCAGCTTGCCGTAGCCGAGCTCGGCGAAGCGCTTGAGCTTGGCGCGCGCCTCGGGCAGGAACTCGACGCCGGCGGCGCCGTAGACCTTGGTCGCGATCGCCGCGATCTTGTCCTCGATCGAGGCGTCATCCGGATACGTGAGCTTGAACTCGCTCGGCTGGTTGGCGGCCTTGACGACCGCGCGCGCGAGATCGGCTGCGCCCTGGCCGCCATCGACGACGGCGGTGTTGTGCTGCGCGTCGAGCGCGCCCGCCTCGAGCGAGAGGGTGCGGACGAGCTCGACCTCCTCGTCGGTGTCGTTCGGGAAGCGGTTGACGGCCACGATGCACGGAATGCCGTAGCCGCCCACCGTGCGGATGTGCGCGGCGAGGTTGGCGATGCCGGCGCGCAGGAGGCGCATCGACTCCTCGGGCGACGACGCGGTGCCGTCGGCGGAGCCGCCGTGCACGCGGAGCGCCTTGACCGTGGCGACGACGACGACCGCCGCCGGGCGGATGGCGCCCTGGCGGCAGACGATGTCCATGAACTTCTGCATGCCCATGTCCGCGCCGAA
>CAZYYP010000288.1:0-3908 GCA_964651695.1 uncultured Gaiellales bacterium
TGCTGCGCGTGCGCGCCGAGAGCGGCTATCCGCCGCCCGCCTCCCCCGTCGGCCGCATCCTCGCCGGCCAGGCGATCCGCCACGTTCTGCACGCGCGGCGCTGGAGCGAGGTCGACGGCGACATGCGCAGCCTGCTGCTCGGCGAGTGGGGTCACGCGCCCGCGCCCGTCGACCCGGTCGCCCTCGCGGCGGCCGAGCGCGCTCCGGCCTCGACGGCCACCGAGCCGTCGCTCGAGGAGGCCCGCGCAGATGCCGGCAGCCTGGCCGCCTCCGAGGAGGATCTCTGTCTCGTCGCGCTCTTCGGCGAGCGCGCGCTGCCCCTGCTCCAGCGGCTGCGCGGGCGCGAGGCCGACATCGGCGACGAGGATGCGCTGGACGACGAGGAGGCGCGCCGGGTGCGGCGCCTCGTGCGCCTGCTCGAGGAGTCGGATGCCGGCGAGCTGACGGTCGAGGAGGACGGCGTCCGCATCACCGTGCGCCGGCGCGAGTCCGGCCCCTTGCAGGCCGCTCCGCTGGTTGCCGTGCCCGCCGTCGCCGCGGCGGCGCCACCGCCGGTCGCGCCCGTCGCCCCGCCGTCCGACGTCGTGCTCGTGGAGAGCCCGATGGTCGGCAACTTCTATCGCTCGTCGTCGCCGGACGCCGGTCCGTTCGTCGAGGTCGGCGACCGGGTCGAGGTGGGGCAGACGCTCTGCATCCTCGAGGCGATGAAGCTCTTCAACGAGTTCAAGAGCGATCACGCCGGCACGGTGCGCAAGGTACTCGTGGACGACGCGCAGCCGGTCGAGTTCGGCCAGCCGCTGTTCGAGCTCGCGCCCCTGTGAAACGAGTGCTCGTCGCCAATCGGGGCGAGATCGCGGTGCGCGTGATCCGCGCCTGTCACGAGCTCGGCCTCGAGGCGGTCGCGGTCTACTCGACGGCCGACCGCGAGGGCTCCTGGCTGCGTCTCGCCGACCGCGCGGTCTGCATCGGGCCGCCCGCGGCGCGCGACAGCTACCTCAGCCACGCCAACGTGATCGGCGCCGCCGAGACGACCGGGTGCGACGCGCTCCATCCCGGCTACGGCTTCCTCTCCGAGAGCCCGCAGTTCGTGCGCACGTGCGAGGACAACGACCTGACGTTCATCGGCCCGACTGCGGAGTCGATGGAGGTGCTCGGCGACAAGTCGCTCGCCAAGGGCGCGATGCGCACCGCGGGGATGCCGCTCGTGCCCGGCTCCGAGGGCCGGCTCGCGGGCGTCGACGAGGCGCGGCGGATCGCCGGCGACGTCGGCTACCCGGTCCTGCTCAAGGCCGCCTCGGGCGGTGGCGGGCGCGGCATGCGACCCGTCGCCGACGCGTCGGAGCTCGAGGCCGCGTACTCGACGGCGACCGCGGAGGCCCAGGCCGCCTTCGGCGACGGCGGGCTGTACCTCGAGAAGATCGTCGTCGACGCCCACCATGTCGAGGTACAGGTCGTCGGCGACGGCGAGGGCGGCGCCCTGGTCGTCGGCGAGCGCGAGTGCAGCGTGCAGCGGCGGCACCAGAAGCTGCTCGAGGAGTCGCCCTCGCCGTTCCTCAGCGACGAGGCGCGCGGGCAGCTCTACGACGCCGCGCTCGGTGCCGTGCGCGCGACGCGCTACCGCAACGCGGGCACGATCGAGTGCCTGCTCGGCAGCGATCAGTCCTTCTACTTCATGGAGATGAACACCCGCCTCCAGGTCGAGCACCCCGTGAGCGAGCAGGTCACCGGCATCGACCTCGTGCGCACGCAGCTGCGGCTCGCGATGGGGCAGGGCCTCCCGCAGCAGGGCATCGCCCCCACGCGCGGGCACGCGATCGAGTTCCGCGTCAACGCGGAGGATCCGGCGCGCGGCTTCATGCCGTCCCCGGGCCCGCTGCGCCGCTTCCGCCCGCCGCTCGGCCGCGGAGTGCGCGTCGACACGCACGGCTACGAGGGCTACACGGTGCCACCCAACTACGACTCGCTGGTCGCCAAGCTGATCGTCTCCGACGACGATCGCTCCTCGGCGCTTGCGCGCGCCGCGCAGGCGCTGACGGAGTTCGAGGTCGAGGGCATCTTCACGACGCTGCCGCTGTTCCGCGAGATGGTCACGAGCGAGCCCCTCTTCCGCTCGGGCGTCTACACCACCGCCTACCTCGACGAGGCGGCGGGGCGGCTATCCTCGTTGTCGGCGTGATGACCGGTACCCCGCCGAGTGCGGTCTCCCGGCGCCAGGCGCGCCGCGCGGCCTTCGTCCTGACCTACCAGCTCGACGTGCGCACCGGCTCGGACATCGAGGAGCTGGCAGCCCGCTACCTGGTCGACACCGGCATGCCCGTGCCCGACTACACGCGGGAGGCCGTCGAGGGCGTGGTGCGCGACCGCACGGCGATCGATGCCGCCGTGGACGCCGCGGCCGCGGGCTGGACGGCCGATCGCCTCGGCGCCGTCGAGCGCTCGATCCTGCGGCTCGCGACCTGGGAGCTGCGCGGCGGTGAGCTGCCCGCGGCGGTCGTGATCGACGAGGCGGTCGAGCTCGCGAAGCGCTATGCGGGATCCGAGGCCGCGCCCTTCGTCAACGGCGTGCTCGGCGCGATCGCGCGCACGGAGGAGGCGCCGTGAGTGCGAACCCGGCGCTCGCCGATCTGCTCACGCGGCTCGACGCCGCCCGCGCTCGCCTCGCGGCGGCCTCCGACGACCCGGATGCCGCCGTCGCGGCGCTCACCGAGATCAACGAGATCGCCCTGGCCGCCGGCGAGGAGCTCGAGCGGCAGCGTCGCGCCGTCCGCGACGCGCGCGTCGATGAGTGACGGCGCGGTCGCGCTGGGGCGGCTGCGCGCGCTCACCGAGGTCGCGCTCGCGGCGCTCGACTTCGGCGAGCCGGGCGATGTCGAGCCCCTCGCCGAGGCGATGCGGTACTCGCTGCTCGCCGGCGGCAAGCGCGTCCGGCCCGTGCTCTGCCTGGCGACGGCGGAGGGCTTCGGCTGCTCTGCCGGCGACGCCATGCCCGTGGCGCTCGCGATCGAGCTGGTGCACACGTTCTCGCTCGTCCACGACGACCTGCCGGCGCTCGACGACGACGACCTGCGACGCGGTCGTCCCACGGCGCACGTGCGCTTCGGCGAGGACATCGCCGTGCTCGCCGGCGACGCCCTGCTCAACCACGCGTTCTCGCTCGTCTGCGACCACCACGGCGGCTCGGAGGCCCTGCGCGTGGCCGCGCTGCGCGAGCTCGTCGCGGCGGTCGGCCTGCTCGGCATGATCGGCGGCCAGTACCGCGACGTGCGGCCCGACGCGGCGCTCGACGCTTCGGGGCTCGAGCGCACCTCGCGCCTCAAGACGGGCGCGCTGCTCGGCGCCTCGGCGGCCTGCGGCGCGATCGTCGCCGGGGCCGGCGCCGAGGCCGTCGGCACCGCGCGCGCCTTCGGGGTCGAGCTCGGCCTCCTGTTCCAGATCGTCGACGACGTGCTCGACGAGACCGGCACCGACGAGGCGCTCGGCAAGTCGGCCGGTACGGACGCAAGGCGCGGACGGCGCACCTTCGCGAGCGAACTCGGCGTGGCCGGCGCCCGCGCGCGCGCCGACGAGAGCGAGCGCGTTGCACGCGCCCTGCTGGCGGCGTTGCCGGCGCCGTCGCACGGGCCGCTGAGCGCGCTCGTGGAACTGGTGGCGACGCGCGACCGCTAGGCGGGCGCGAACCTGGCATCGCGTGGCGGCGGGTCGCGGATCGCGCGGGGGCCAGCCCGGTTGGCGGGTTGCGCTGGAGTCTGTTGAGGGTCCGACCGATACCCGGCGACGCGCGTGCACGCGACCAGCGCGTGGTGGCGGGTCGCGGATCGCGCGGGGGGCCAGCCCGGTGGCGGGTTGCGATTCTGTCTGTTGAGGGTCCGACCGATACCCGGCGACGCGCTCGCACCCGCGTCACGGCG
>CAZYYP010000289.1:0-3899 GCA_964651695.1 uncultured Gaiellales bacterium
GCGCATCTTGCCCGAGATGTGGGTCAGCACCTCGTGGTCGTTGTCGAGTCGCACGCGGAACATGGTGTTGGGGAGTGCTTCCGTAACCTCGCCCTCGAACTCGATCTTCTCTTCTTTGTCGCTCACTGACGGGCATCATACGGGCATGACCGGGCGCGAAGCCCCCGTCCCGAGGCCGGCGCGGACGAGGCCGAGCAGGTCCTGCCCGTAGCGCTCGACGCGCGCGGGCCCCATTCCGGGCACTTCGAGCAGTTCGTCCGCGTCGCCCGGCAGCCGGCGGCAGACCTCTTCGAGGCACGCGTTCGTGAGCACGATGTAGGCGGGGACGCCATCGCTGCGGGAGCGCTCGCGGCGCCAGTCGCGGAGGCGCGACGCGAGTCCCTCGTCGAGCGAGGTGCCAGAGGCGACCTCCGCGATCGCCGCGCCGGGCGGGCGCAGGACGGGCCGGGCCCCGCCACTCGCTGCGAGGGCGCCGTCGGCGACGGCATCGTCGATCGCCGTGAGCACGGCGATGCGCCCGAGCGCGGCCGCGCTCCCGAAGCCCGGCACCTCGCCGTAGCGCTCGCGCGCGCGATCGAGGCCACGCAGGATCTGATCGAGGCCCGTCCTGCCCACGGCCGGCCGCGCAGCCGTGGCGGCCCCCACCAGCGCCTGGCGCAGCGCGGCCCGGTCGATGCCGCCGGTTGCGAGATCCCCGGGCGGCTCGCAGATGTCGCAGCAGCGCCCGCCCGGCGCGGGCGGATGTTCGTCGCGGAAGTGCCTCAGCAGGACCGCGCGCCGGCACTCCGCGCCCGCGGCATACGCCGTGATCGCAGCCAGCGCATCCCAGCGCCGGCGCGCGAAGTGCTTCGAGGCGCGCTCGACCTCGCTCGCGCGGCGATGCCCCACCGCGCGCAGCCGCAGGGTGCCGCGCGCCTCGTCGACCCGGCCGGGCTCGAGGTCGACGGCGCCGATCCGCTCGGCAACCGCGACGAGTGCCCGTGCGCGCTCGCCGAGCCCATCCAGCGCGACGGCGAACCATCCGTCGGCGTCCGCGCGTCCCGCGATCAGCCCGAGCAGGGCGTTGACGTCGTCGCGGCCGACGTCGGAGCGACGGATGAAGTGGGCGACGAGCCCGCGGTCCGAGGGCGAGTAGAGCAGCACGCAGCGCGCCGGCTCCCCGTCGCGCCCGGCGCGGCCGGACTCCTGGTAGTAGCCCTCGAGCGAGGCCGGCAGCGACCAGTGCCAGACCGAGCGCACGTCCGCCTTGTCGACGCCCATGCCGAAGGCCGTCGTCGCGACGATGACGCCGTCGGGCGACGACATGAAGCGCCCCTGACGGGCATCGCGCTCGGCCGCGCCGAGCCCTGCGTGGTACGCCTCGGCGGGAAGCTCGGCTTCGCGCAGCCGCGCCGCCACCTCCTCGCAGCGGGCGCGCGTCCCCGCGTAGACGATGGCCGGCCGCGAGGCGGGATCGACCAGCCCGGCGGCGAGCAGCGCCAGGCGCGCCCGCTCGCCCTGCACGGCGGCCACGTCGAAGGTCAGGTTGGGCCGGTCGACGCCGGTACGCACCTCGAGCGGGTCGCGCAACCGCAGCGCGCGCACGATATCGGCGGCCACCCGCGGGGTGGCCGTCGCCGTGAGCGCCATCGTGCAGCGCGCCCCGATCGCATCGCGGGCGTCCGCGAGGCGCAGGTAGTCGGGCCGGAAGTCGTGGCCCCACTCGCTCAGGCAGTGCGCCTCGTCCACGGCGAAGAGCGAGACCTCGCGCCCGGCGAGCGCGGCGCGGAAACGCGCGTCGCCGAAGCGCTCGGGCGCGACCAGAACGAGGTTGCACGAGCCGTCGGAGAGCGACGCGAGCACCGACTCGGCCTCACCGGGGGGCAGCGACGCGTTGAGCACGCGCGCGGCACCGTGGCCTGCGCGTGCGAGCGCGTCACCCTGGTCGCGCATGAGAGCCACGAGCGGCGAGATCACGATCGTGAGCCCGCCGAGCGCGAGGCCCGGCAACTGGTAGCAGAGCGACTTGCCCGAGCCCGTCGGCATCACGACGAGCGCGTCGCGCCCGGCAAACGCCGCCTCGACGGCCTCCTGCTGCCCGGGCCTGAACGATTCGTGCCCGAACAGGCGCTGCAGATGTGCGGCCGCGTCCACCCCGGCACGCTACCGGCCGGGGTGGACGCGCATCTGCGCGCAGCGTGACCTGAGGGTGTCAGAGCTCGACGGCGGCGGCGGGCATCGCGCCGGCGGGCGCGGTCGCCGGGCGGAAGCCGCGCAGGCCGAAGAACGCGATCGCGGCGCCGGACAGCGCGAGCAGCGATCCGACCGTCATCGCGGTCGTCACGCCGTTGATGAAGGCGTGACTCGCGGCGAGCTGCGCCTGGGCACCGGCGGCCTTGCCGATCGCGACGACCTGTCCGCCGACGACGAGCGAGTCGAAGCGCCCGGCCGACCCGTGCAGCGCCGCCGGGGCGTTGTCGGCCCAGTGTGACGAGGCGACGGTCGCGGCGACCGAGCCGAGCACGGCGACGCCGAGCGCTCCGCCGACCTGGCGCGACGAGTTGACGACGCCGGATGCGATGCCGGCGCGGGCCGGATCGACCGAGCCCATGGCCACGCCCGTGGTCGTCGGCATCGTCATCGAGACGCCCGCGCCGACGCAGATGAACGACGGGAAGATGACGGTCCAGTACGACGCGTCGATCGAGAGCCGCGTGAGGGACGCGAGCCCGACCGCCATGATCAGCATCCCGCCGGCCATCAGCGGGCGCGGCCCGATCTTCCCCGAGAGCTTGCCGGCAAACGGCGCGATGATCATCACCATCAACGTCATGGGCAGCGTGCGCAAGCCCGACTCGATGGCCGAGTAGCCGCGCACGTTCTGCATGTAGAGCGTGAGGAAGTAGATGATCCCGAACATCGAGAAGCCGACGAGGCCGACCGACGCGATGGCGACGTCGAACGAGCGGCGACGGAAGAACGTGAGCGGGATCATCGGCTCGGACTGGCGCGCCTCCCAGACGATGAAGGAGGCGAGGAGCACGACGGCCGCGACGAGGAAGCCGACCGTCCCCGGCGAGAACCAGCTGTGCGCGTTGGTTCTGATCAGCGCCCAGACGAGCGAGAACAGGCCCGTCGTCACGAGCACCGTCCCCAGGATGTCGAAGCTGCGCACCTTCGGATCGCGCGACTCGTGCACGAAGCGGAGCGTCGCGGCTGCGGCGATCACGCCGATCGGCACGTTGATCCAGAAGACCGCGGACCAGTTGACGTGCTCGACCAGGAAGCCGCCGAGCAGCGGGCCGATGGCGAGGCCAAGGCCCGAGATGCCCGCCCAGATGCCGATCGCCGTCGGCACCTGATGGCGCGGGAAGGCGGCCACGATGATCGAGAGCGAGAGGGGGTTCATGAGCGCCGCGCCGACGCCCTGCACGGCGCGCGCCGAGATCAGGCCGGCGTCGCTCGTGGAGAGCGCGCACGCGGCGGAGGAGAGCGTGAAGATCGCGAGGCCGACGAGGAAGATCTTCTTGCGCCCGAAGCGGTCGCCGAGCTTGCCGCCGAGCAGGATGAGAGCGGCGAACGAGAGGAAGTACGCATTGATCGTCCACTCGAGGTTCTCGGGCGTGGTCTTGAGCGAGCGCTGGATCGACGGCAGCGCAACGTTCACGACCGTGTTGTCGAGCATGATCATGAACAGCGCGAAGCACATCGCCGCGAGCGTCCACCACTTGTGGTTGGCCCCCTGGGCCCTCTCTGCACTCATCCGTTCCCCCCTTGGAGCGGTGTAAGAAGATCGACCAGCGCGTCGAAGTGGCGCGGGAAGCACGCAAGCGCGCCCTCGCCTTCGATCGCGCTCATGAAACCGGCGGCCTGCGCGAGGCCGAAGAAGAGCATCGCCACGGACTCGACGTCGACGTCCT
>CAZYYP010000290.1:0-3891 GCA_964651695.1 uncultured Gaiellales bacterium
CCGCGCCGGCGGTCGTTGCCGGCGGCTAGGAGCCGGGCGGCGGGACGTCATGCCACTGACCGGCCGCGCGGCGCTTCGAGAAGCGCCGGAAGAGGCTCTTGGCAGGCGTCGCCACGGCCGGGTTCTGCGACACGCGGCGCACGACGGAGCCGACGATCGCGAGCTTCACGAGGCGCCTGATCATGCGCCCACGACGCCGATCACGCGCATGCCCCGACCGCGCTCGGGGCGCGGCATGCCGTCTGCGATCCAGCGGTCGATCTCGCGGAACAGCTGATCCACGAGCTGCTCCTGCGGCACCTTGCGCAGCACCTCGCCGTGGGCGTAGATGAAGCCCGCGTCGCGGCCGCCGGCGATGCCGAAGTCGGCGTTGCCGGCCTCGCCCGGCCCGTTCACCGCGCAGCCCATGACGGCGACCTCGAAGTGCTCGGCGTAGGCCGAGAGCCGTTCGTGGACCTCGCCCGCGAGCCCGTGCACCTCGACGTTCGTGCGCCCGCAGGAGGGGCACGCGATCAGGTTGGGGCCGACCTGCCGCAGGCCGAGCGCCTTGAGGATCTCGAATGCGGCGCCCACCTCCTGCACGGGATCGGCGGTCAGCGAGACGCGGATCGTGTCGCCAATGCTCTCGGCCAGCAGCGTGCCGATGCCGATCGCCGACTTGACCGTCCCGGCTGCGGGCAGGCCCGCCTCGGTCACGCCGAGGTGCAGCGGGTAGGGCACCTTGGCCGCGAGCCGCCGGTAGGCCTCGATCATGACCGGCACGCTCGAGGACTTGACGGAGATCTTGAAGTCGCCGAACCCGAGGCGCTCGAGCAGCTCGACCTCCTCGAGCGCGGCGTCGACGAGGGCGCCGGCCGGATCGGCCGTCGCCAGCGGGCGCAGGTGCTCGGGCAGCGAGCCGGAGTTCGCGCCGATCCGCAGCGGCGTGCCGGTCGCCTGCGCCTTGCGCACGACCGCCTCGACCTTGTCGGGCCCGCCGATGTTGCCCGGGTTGATGCGCACCGCGGCAACACCCGTGTCCATGGCGCGCAGCGCGAGCGAGGCGTTGAAGTGGATGTCGGCGATGATCGGCAGGCCCGCGCCCGCGACGATCGCCGGGAGCGCGTCGGCATCGGGGATGCCGGGCACGGCCACGCGCACGATGTCGACGCCGGCCTCGCGCAGCCGCCCGATCTGCTCGAGCGTGGCCGCGACGTCGTGCGTCTTCGTCGTCGTCATCGACTGGACGCTGACCGGCGCACCGCCCCCGATCGGGATGCCGCCGACCTGGATCTGTCGCTCGCTCGCCACCAGACGTCAGGATACGCCGTCTGCCGCGCGGGGCCGACCGCAGGCGGCTCTCGGCGGGGCCGAGGGCCTACGGCCCCGGCCGCGCCCCGTCCAGGATGCGCCCGACATCCTGCTGCAGGACGAACAGGAAGAGCAGGACGAAGACCGCGATGCCGCCGAGCGACACGCGCTCGTAGATCTCACGCGAGAGCGGGCGGCGGCGGAGGCGCTCGATCACCGCGAACAGCACGTGGCCGCCGTCGAGCGGCAGGAACGGCAGGAGGTTGAAGAGCGCGAGCGAGAGCGAGAGCCACGCGAGCTGCTCGAGGTAGAGCCCCTGGCCGACTGCGGTCGACTGCTCGCGCACGATGCCGACGACGCCCTGCACGTTGCTGCGGTCGCCCTTCGCCACGAGGTTCTTGAGCGCGGTCCCCGTGCCCTTCGTGACCAGCCACAGCTCCTGCTCGGCGAGGTGCGCCGAGCGTACGGGCCCGAACGTCAGCGTGCCCTCGCGGCGCACGTCGAACACGAAGCCGAGCAGGCGCTGGTCGCCGACCCGGTGCGGGGCCTGCGGGCCCAGCGTGCGCTGCGTGCCCGCACGGCGCACGAGCAGCGTGACCGTGGGCGCGTGCTCGATCGTCGTCCGCAGCTTCTGCACGTCGGTCACGCGCTTGCCCTGGATGCCGAGCACGACGTCGCCCGGGAGCAGCCCCATCTTCTGCGCCGGAGAGCCGACCTGGATCTGCTGCACGGTGTTGGTCGGCACGTAGTTCGGGATGCCGTGGGCGTAGAACACCGTCAGGACGACGAACGCCGCCAGCAGGTTGGCGGCGGGCCCGGCGACGATCGCGGTGATGCGCCGCCACACGGCCATGCGCCAGTAGGCGCGCGGATCGGCGTCCTCCCCCACGCGCTCGAGCTCCTTGGCACACCACGCGACGCGCTCGGGATCGATCAGGTCGGTGTCGGCCTCGAGCGCGGCGGCGAGGGCTGCGAGGGCGTCGCGGCTCGCGACGGCGTCGCCCGAGTCGAGCGCGCGACGCGCCCGCTCGAGCGCCGGGGTCAGCGCGTCGGGCTCCCCGGGCGCACGGCGCTCCACCGCCTTCTCCGTGGCCTCGGCGCAGGAGTGCAGGTCCTTGCCACGCGGACGGCCCATGCCGACGATGCGCACGAAGCCACCGAGCGGGATCATGCCGATGCCGTACTCGGTCGCGCCGAACGTGCGCTTGACGACGGCGGGCGGGAAGCCGACGTAGAACTTCGTGACGCGCATCCCGACGGTCTTCGCGGCGACGAAGTGCCCGAGCTCGTGGATGAAGACGAGCGCGAGCAGGCCGCCGATGGCGATCAGCGCGTTCAGCCCGGGACCCCTGCCGCGAGCGACAGGCGCACGCTCCGCCGGGCTGCCGCATCGGCCTCGTAGACCTGATCGAGCCCGGTCAGGGGCTCCGCCGAGCACGTCTCCAGCGCGCGCTCGACGAGCGCGGGGATGTCGCTGAAGCGACAGCGGCCCGCGAGGAACGCCTCGACGGCCTCCTCGTCGGCCGCATTCAGCGCGCAGGGGGAGAGCCCGCCCGCCACGCCGGCGGCGCGCGCCAGGGCCAGGCAGCGGAACGTCTCGGTATCGACCGGCTCGAACTCCAGCGAGAACGCTCGCGTGAGGTCGAGGCGCGGCGCGTCGACCGCGGCGCGCCGCGGGTAGGCGAGCGCGTAGGCGATCGGCACGCGCATGTCGGGCAGCCCGACGTGCGCGAGCAGGGCGCCGTCGCGCAGACGGACGAGCGCGTGCACGATCGACTGCGGCTGCACGACGACCTCGATGCGGTCGTACGGCACGTCGAACATCCAGTGCGTCTCGATGACCTCGAGACCCTTGTTCATGAGCGTCGCGGAGTCGATCGTGATGCGCGCGCCCATCGCCCACGTCGGGTGCCTGAGCGCCTGCTCCGGCGTCACGTCGGCGAGATCGGCCGCCGAGGCGCCGCGGAACGGGCCGCCGCTGGCCGTCAGGACCAGGGCCTCGACGCCGGCCGGATCCTCGCCCGCGAGCAACTGGTGCAGCGCAGAGTGCTCGGAGTCGACCGGCAGCAGGTGCGCGGTCGAGCGAGCGAGCGCGCCGCGCACGAGCGGGCCGCCGGCGACGAGGCTCTCCTTGTTGGCGAGCGCGACATCGATGCCCGCCTCGAGCGCCGCGAGCGTGGCGCCGAGCCCCGCCGAGCCGACGACGGCGTTGAGGACGACGTCGGCGCCGCTCTCGGCACCCAGGTGCGCAACGCCCTCGGCACCCTCCAGCACGCGTCCCTCGAACCGCTCGCGCGCCGTCGCGGCTGCGGCAGGGTCGGCGAACGCGACCGTCTGCACGCCCAGGCGCCGGGCCTCGCGCAGGACGCCGTCAACGTCGCTGTGCGCCGCGAGGCCGCAGATGCCCAGCGCGGGGTTACCGTCGCAGACGGCGATCGTCTGGCGGCCGATCGAGCCGGTGCTGCCGAGGAGCGCGATCCGACGCATCAGACGCAGGGTAGGTCACGCGCTGGTGCGGGTCCGCCGAGGCGGCCGGAGCGGGCGTCAGCCCTTGCCGAGCAGCGCGACGATCGCGAGCGCCGCGGGGCCCGCGAAGAGCAG
>CAZYYP010000291.1:0-3884 GCA_964651695.1 uncultured Gaiellales bacterium
AAGCTAGGCCTGCGGGCGCAAGCGCACGACCGGCAACTCGCGCGTCGTGCGCTCGCGGTAGCTCTGGAAGCCCGGGTAGATCCGGGTGAGGGCGCCGAACAGGCGGTCGCGCTCCTCGCCCTCGGTCATCAGCGCGAGCGCGTTGCGACGGCCGTCCGAGGTCACCACGGCCACCCGCGGCTCGGCTTCGAGATTCAGGTACCACGCGGGGTGGTGCGCGTCACCGCCGCTCGACGCCATGACGACCCAGTCGCCCTCGTCCTCGACGAACAGCAGCGGCACGCTGCGCACCTTGCCGCTCTTGCGCCCGCGCGTCTCGAGCACGAGCACCGGCGCCCCGCGGAAGCTGCGGCCGAAGCGGCCGCGCGTCGCGCGGAAGGCGAAGCTGTGGACGTGCGTCATCAGGTTGCGCACCGGGTGACGTTGCTGCTCCATCGGGGAACGAGCATAGCCGCGGGCGCTCGGCCTCCAGGGTCGCCGCCGGGTGTATCCCTGTGCGGCTCCGGGCTGGCCGCCGTCTGGGGTGAACGCCCCGTGAAGCTCCTGTGACGATCCAGGGCGCGGTAGTTGCGCGGCGCGCGGGCCGTCGTTAGCATCGCCGTGGTGCACTGGACGTCTCTGCTCGCTCGTCGACGCCTGGCGTCCGTTGTTCTCGCGCTGATCGCGCTGGTCACGGCCGGGACGATCGGCGCCTCGGGCGCCCCGTCCTCGCGCGCGTCGGGATCGATCCTGCGCGTCGGGACGACGTACTACATCGACTCCCTCAACCCGTTCGTGGCGTTCGACGCCCAGGCCGTCAACGCGTTCACGATGCTCTTCCCGCAGCTCGTGCAGTACGGGCCCGGGCTCAAGCTGCAAGGCGATTGGGCTTCGAGCTGGTCGCACTCGGCCGATGGCCTCGTCTGGACGTTTCACCTGCGCAGCGGCGGCAAATGGTCTGACGGCGTCCCGCTGACCGCGGACGACGCCGTCTGGACGATCTCGACGGAGCTCAAGTACTCCTCCGGCGCGACGTCATTCCTCGCCAGCGAGCTCACCGGGGTGAAGAGCGCGTCGGCGCCGAACGCCACGACGCTCGTCATCACGTACTCCCATCCCGTTGCGGCGACGCTCGCGAACCTCGAGCAGTTCTTCGTGCTGCCCAAGCACATCTGGGCCGCGCACGTGGGGACGAAGGGCTCCGGCCTCAAGGCGTTCTTCCCGGAGAAGCAACTGCCCGTGGTCTCGGGCGGTCCCTACGTGATCAGCAAGTACGCGCCCAAGGGCACGACCGTCTACAAGCCGAATCCGTCCTTCTACGGGCCGAAGTCGAACGCCGCGGCCGTGACGCTCACCTACTACACGAACCCGACCTCGATGATCGCCGACTTCGAGGCCGGGAACCTCGATTTCATCGACAACGTCCCCTACACCGACGCGAACACGCTCAAGGGGCACTCCGGCGTCACGCTCAACGACGTGCCCGGCAGCGAGGTGACGAACCTCGGCTTCAACTCCAATCCTGCGAAGCCCAAGAACCGCGAGTTGCTCGACCCGAAGCTCAAGGAGGCGTTCGAGTACGCGATTCCGCGCAAGCAGCTCGTCGATGTCGTCTTCGGTGGCCACGCTCAGCCGTGGGCGAACATCATGTCGGCCTTCTCGGTGCCGTCCGGCTGGGTGAATCCGGCGGTGAAGCCGCTCCCGTACGACCCCGCCAAGGCGAAGGCGATCCTCGACGGCCTGGGCTACAAGGCCTCCTCGGGCGGGGTGCGCCAGGTGCCGGCGACGACCGGCACGTACGCCCAGCCGGCGCATGCGATGAGCTACGACGTGATCGTCCCGAACGACCTCGACTTCAACGGGGATCGCCAGTTCGCGATCCTCGCCGCGGCCTTCGCGAAGGTCGGCGTGCAGCTGCACGAGGTGGCCGGTGGCGATGTCGGACAGGCGTACACCGACGTGACTGCGCCCAAGGGCACGTACAAGTCGGCGGACATGTACACCTGGTACTGGCACCCCTACGTCGACCCGAACTTCAATCTCTCGGTCGTGACGAAAGCGCAGTGGAACAACAACAGCGATACCGGCTACAACGACCCGAAGTACGACGCCTGGTACAACCAGCAGCAGACGATCGTCAATCAGAAGAAGCGACAGGCGCTGGTCTGGAAGATGGAGGCGTACCTCGCACGACAGCGCCCGTACATCCAGCTCGTGGACACGAATCTGCTGACGGCGAACTCGACCCGCTGGACCGGCTTCTACCCGGATCTCTGGTCGTACTGCAAGTGCTACTACACGAGTCCGCATCCGAGCTAGACGCCGCGTGTGCGGCTGAGCCAGGCTGCGGGCCTCGCCCGTGAAGAGGGCCGACTTCGTCATCAAGCGCACGGGCTACGCGCTTGTGACGATCCTCGTCGCCGTCACGCTCAACTTCTTCCTCTTCCGGGTCGTCCCCGGCGACGCCGTCGCGGGCTTGCGCTGCCAGTCGTGCACGCCGCAGTTCAAAGCCGCAATCCGGCATCAGTACGGGCTCGACAAGCCGAAGTTCGAGCAGTACTTCATCTATCTCGACCGCCTCGCCCACGGCGACCTCGGCACGTCGGTGGTCGACAACCAGCCCGCCTGGGACGACATCAGGTCGCCGCTCGTCAACACCCTGCCGATGATCGTCGTCGGCACGCTCGTCTCGATCCTGATCGGCATCGCGTCGGGGATCGTGTCGGCGTGGAGACGGGGAACGCTGCTCGACAAGGCCTCGCTCTGGACGAGCCTTGCCTTCTATGCGATGCCGACGCAGTGGCTCGGACTGCTGGTGATCTTCTACGTCGCGGCGCACGTCGGGTTGCCGCTCGCCGGGATCTCCGACCCGACATTGACCGTGCTCGGCCCGGTCTCGACCTGGACGTTCCTCAAGGATCGAGGTGAGCACCTGCTCCTCCCCGCGCTGACGCTCGGCATCGGGTTGTACGGCGAGTACGCGCTCATCGTGCGCTCGTCGATGCTCGAGACGCTCGGCGAGGACTACGTGCTCACGGCGCGCGCCAAGGGTCTCTCGAACTGGGCGATCATCCGCACGCACGGCCTGCGCAACGCGATGCTGCCCGTGGTGACCTTGATCGCGCTGTCGCTCGGGTCGATCGTCGCGGGAGCGATCGTGGTCGAGGACGTCTTCTCCTATCCCGGCATCGGCCTCGCCACCGTCGACGCCATCAACCACCGCGACTGGCCGGTGCTGCAGGGGATCTTCCTGCTTCTCACCATCGCCGTCATCGTCTGCAACTTCGTGGCCGATCTCCTCTACTTCAAGCTCGATCCGCGCGTGACCTCGTGACGCTCGAACGCGATGCCGCCGAGCAACTCGCGAGCGACCGCGGCGCGGCGCTCGCCAGCGACCTGCCGCCTGCGGCGGTGCGCCAGGGCGTGATCCGCGGTGTGATCCTGCGTGAGCGCCAGTCGGTCGTCGGACTTGCGATCCTGGTGCTGTTCGTGGCCGTCGCCCTGCTCGCTCCGCTGATCGCGCCGGATGGCCCCCGTACCCAGGTCGGCGGCCCCTACGCGGCTCCGTCCGGCTCGCACTGGCTGGGTCTGGACGACGGCGGCATCGACATGCTCACGCTGATCATGTACGGAGCCCGCATCTCGCTGCTCGTCGGCTTCGCCGCATCGCTCGTGGCGATGGTCATCGGCGGCGGGGTGGGCATTCTCTCGGGGTACTTCGGCGGCAAGGTCGACGTGATCCTCATGCGGATCACCGACTACTTCCTCGTCATCCCCGACATTCCGCTGATGATCGTGGTGGCGGCGATCTTCGGCCGCAGCCTCCTCAACATCATCATCATCATCGGCGTGATCTACTGGACGAGCACGGCCAGGCTGATCCGGGCGCAGGTCAAGTCGGTGCG
>CAZYYP010000292.1:0-3872 GCA_964651695.1 uncultured Gaiellales bacterium
CGCACTACCTGCGCGGCGTGCGCGGCGACTGGTACTGCGACACGTTCGATCGCACCCGCGACGGCGAGCGCACGTTCCGCGTCGACCGCATCCGCGAGGCCAAGGCGCTCGGCGAGACGTTCGAACGCCGCGAGAGCGTGGTCGCGCGCGTCGACGGCGCTCTCGGCGACCACGCGGGCACCGCGTCCGTGTGGTTCTCCGCCGATGTCGCGCGCTGGGAGCTCGAAGGCCGGCCCGACACCGGCCGGCTGGCCGACGGCGCCGCCCTCGCCTCGGTGCCCTACGGCTCCGAGCGCTGGCTGTGCGCCGAGCTCTGCCGCTATCTCGGCGAGGCGATCCTGCTCGAGCCCGAGCCCCTGCGGGCACGGGTCGCCGTACGCGCACGCGAGCTCGCCGGGCTCGTGCGCTCGCACGCCACGACCAACGCGCCGTGACCGCCGCGCAGGCGCGCTGGCTCAGCGACGCGCAGGTCGCAGCGCTCCTGCCGCCGCCGGGCGAGGCGGCCGAGCTCGCCCGCTCCGTGCTCGTGGAGCTCGCGGAGGGCACGATCGAGCTGCCGCCGAAGCCCGCGATCCACCCGCGCCCCGACGCCTTCGTGAACGTCATGCCGGCCTACTGCGGCGGCCTCGACGGCTCGGGCGTGAAGCTCGTGAGCGTCTTCCCGTCCAACCGTGCGCGCGGACTGGCGACGATCAGCGCCCTGGTGATCGTGCTCGACAGCGACACCGGCGCCGTGCGCGGGCTCCTGGGCGGTGCCGCGCTGACCGCGTGCCGCACGGCGGCGGCCTCCGCGGCCTGCATCCCGCGACTCGCCCCCTCCGCCCCGGGCCCGGTCGCCCTCACCGGCGCGGGCGTCGAGGCGCGCACCCACCTGATCGCGCTGGATGCGCTCGAACGGCGCGACGTCGTCGTCTGGGATCACCGCGCGTCGAACATGGAGGCGCTCCGCGCCTGGGCGGCCGAGCACGTGCCGGCCGTCTCGCTGCGCACGGCCGGCAGCGCCACGGAGGCCGCCGACGGCGCCGCGATCGTGATCACGGGCATCCCGATCGGCGCCGACGGCGGGCGGATCGACCCCGACGCGCTGCGCCCGGACGTGCTCGCACTCCCGATCGACTACTCGACGTCGATCGCCGCTGAAACGGCGAACGGCGCGGCGCTGCTGCTCGCCGACGACGCCGCGCAACTCGACGGCTACCGCGGTGCGCACTTCCGGGACTGGCGCCCGCTCGACGGGCCGGTCGGCCGCTGGCTCGCCGACGACGCCCCGCCGCGGCCGCCGGGCCGGATCGTCGTCGCCAACCTCGGCGTCGGCGCACACGACGTGGTGTTCGGCAGCGCCGTGCTCGAGCGCGCCGAGCGCGCCGGCATCGGGGTGCTCGTCACTCCGTAGGGCCCGTCAGCGCGCGCCGCGCCGCTGCGCGGAGCTGCGGATCGGGGTCGTCGGCGTAGCGCCGCGCGAGCTCGCGCTCGCCGGCCGGTGCGTTGCCGAGCGCGATCAGCGCATTGCGCCGCAGGTAGCGCACGTCGCGATCGGGAATGTAGAGGTGGGCATGCCGGGCCAGGAGCTCGTCGTCGGGCAGCTCCAGCCAGGCGGCGAGCGAGACCCACGCGCCCGGATCGGCCGGCAGGCCGGAGCGACGGCGGGCTGGGCCGGCGTTCCAGGGGCACACGTCCTGGCAGATGTCGCAGCCGTAGACGCGATCTCCGAGCGCATCGGCGTGTTCGTCCGAGACGGGATGGCGCGACTGCGTCGTCGTCGACAGGCAGCGCGTCGCATCGAGGACGCCGGGCTCGATCAGCGCGCCTGTCGGGCAGGCGTCGAGACAGAGCGTGCAGGAGCCGCAGCCAGGCGGCACGAGCTCCTCGGCCGGCTCGAATTCGGCATCGGTCACGATCGCCCCGAGCGCCACGAACGACCCCTCGCCCGGCACGATCGCCATGGTGTTGCGCGCCGAGAACGCGAGGCCGGCCCGCACGGCGGCGTCGCGGTCGACGTGATGGTTCGAGTCGACGAACACCGAGCAGCGCGCGCCGCGCGCACGCAGCCGATCGGCGAGGGTCGTGAGTCGCTCGCGCAGCGGGGCGTAGGGATCGCTCCAGGCATAGCGCGGCATGCGCCCGGCGGGGCCGTCGGGCGGCGCGCCCGCCGGCCGCCAGAGCGGCATCGCGGCCGCGATCACGCTGCGCGCCCCGCGTACGAGCCGCTCCGGGTGACACGAGCGCGGCGTGTTGGTGAGCGTGAAGCGCAGGTCGCCGAAGAGGCCGCGGGCGCGGCGCTCCGCGATCACGCGCTCGGTCTCGGCGTAGGGCTCGGCGCGCGCGACGCCCAGCAGCAGGCCGTCCACAGCGAGCTCATCCTGCATCCTCGTCAGCCTATTAGCATCCCTGCGATGCGCGCCGTCAGGATTCACGAGGAGGGCGGCCCGGAGGTCGTGCTCGTGGATCGTGACGTTCCCGTGCCCGAGCCCGGCGCAGGCGAGGCGCTCGTGCGCATGCGTGCGAGCGCCCTCAACCACATCGACATCTGGATCCGCCTCGGGAAGCCATCGCGGCCCAAGCCCCACACGCTCGGGGCCGACGGCGCCGGCGTCGTCGAGGCACTCGGCCCGGGCACCGACGGCCCGGCTCCGGGCACCGAGGTCGTGATCAACCCCGGCATCTTCTGCGGCGCGTGCGCGGCCTGCCTGCGGGGTCAGCAGTCGCTCTGCGAGCGCTTCGCGGTGCTCGGCGAGCACCTGCCGGGCGCGCACGCCGACTACTGCGTGGTCCCGGTACGCAACCTGCACCCGAAGCCCGAGCCGCTGACCTTCGCCGAGGCCGCGGCCTATCCGCTCGTGTTCGCGACCGCCTGGCGCATGCTGATGACACGCGCCCGCCTCCAGCCCGGCGAATGGGTGCTCGTGTGGGGCGCGGGCTCGGGCGTCGGCAGCGCGGCCGTGACGCTGGCCTCGGCCATCGGCGCGCGCGTGATCGCGACCGCCTCCCGCGACGAGGTGCTCGCCGTCGCCCGCGAGCGCGGCGCGGCGGCGACGATCAACCACCGCGACGACGACGTGCTCGCGGCCGTGCGGGAGATCACGGGCGGCAGTGGCGTCGAGGTCGTGTACGAGCACGTCGGCGCCGACACCTGGGCGACGTCGATCGAGGCGCTGTGCCGCGGCGGGCGCCTCGTGCTCACGGGCGCCACCACGGGCGGCAACCCGCCCGCGCGGCTCCACCGGATCTTCTGGAAGCAACTCGACGTGCTCGGCTCGACGATGGCCAGCGACTCGGAGTTCCGGGCGGTCACCCGCCTCTTCGCGCAGGGGCGCATCCGCCCCCTGGTCGACTCCGTGCGGCCGCTCGAGGACGTGGGCGATGCGCAGCGGCGGCTCGAGGCGGGCGAGCAGAACGGCAAGCTCGTGCTCGAGATCTCGGATGCCTGACGCGCCGGCGACCGAGGGGCCGGAGGTGCTGCTCGTGCCCGACGGCGCCGTCTCGGGCAACCCTGGACCCGGCGGCTGGGCGGTCATCCTCGTGAGCGGCGAGCACCGCCGCGAGCTCTCGGGCGGCGAGCCGCACACGACCAACAACCGCATGGAGCTGCGCGGCGTGATCGAGGGCCTGAATGCACTCAAGCGGCCCTCACGCGTGCGCATCCAGTGCGATTCGACCTACGTCGTCAACGCCCACCGCCAGGGGTGGATCCGCAACTGGCAGCGCAACGGCTGGCGCACGGCGGCCAGGAAGCCGGTCGAGAACCAGGATCTCTGGCAGGAGCTGCTGGCCGCCGAGGAGCCGCACGCGATCACGTGGGAGCTCGTCAAGGGCCACGCCGGACACGAGCTCAACGAGCGCGCCGACATCCTGGCCGTGCAGGCGCGCGAGCT
>CAZYYP010000293.1:0-3856 GCA_964651695.1 uncultured Gaiellales bacterium
GGTTCTTGTCGTACTTCGACAGCTTCATCTCGGCCTTGGCCTTGGCGAGGTTGCCACTGCCGTTGCCGTAGGGCGCGTAGCCCTTGAGCTTGTTGTCGAGGATCGCATCCGGCGCGATGTGCGTCGCGATGGCACCGGCCGTCGGGCCGCCCCAGGACTTGCGCAGGGCGTTGCGATCGACCACGTAGTTGACCGCGCGACGGACGTGGACGTCGTCGAACGGCGGCTGCGTGAGGTTCATGGTCAGGTACCAGGTGCGGTCGCCGTCGTTGATGTGCAACTGCTTGGAGCCATTGAACTGACGCAGGACCGTCGGCGGCTCGCCGGCGACCTCTTCCTCGATGTCGCCGCGGGTGACCTTGGCGTAGATGTCGTCCACGTTCGAGTTGACCTGGAAGAGGAACTCGTCCGGGAGGTTCTCGCGCGCCTTCTTGCTATCCGTCGAGGGGTTGTAGTCGGGGTTGCGCACGAGGTCGAGCGTCTTCTCGCCGTCGAAGCCCGAGATGCCTCCCGAGGCCTTGATCGTGTCGCAGCTCGACGCGTTCAGCTTGTCGGAGCCGGCGATCATGTACGGGCCCGAGGAGATGAGGTAGCGGCCGTACTCGTTCGGCGCGTTGAAGCAGCCCGAGACTTCCTGTGGCTGCGGGCCGGCGGCGGGCATGCTCAGGCGGAAGAGGAAGTCGCCCGTGGGCTTCGTCAGCGTGAAGCTGATCGTGTTCAGGTCGGGCGTCTTGATGCCGGAGATGACCTTGGCCTTGCCGGACTCGAACGCCGTCATGCCCTTGATCACCGAGTAGTAGAACCCGTACTGCGCGGCGACGGACGTGGTGCCGATGCGCTCGAACGCCCACAGCACGTCCTTGGACGTGATCGCGCGGTTCAGCGGCGGCCCGAACTTGATCCCGCTCTTGAGGTGGAACGTGTACGTCTTGCCGCCGTTGGTGACCGTGCCGAGGTTGGTGGCGAGGTCGGGCACCACGACGTTGCCCGGTGCACCGGCGACATGGTTGTAGCCGACGAGCGTGCGCACCAGCAGGTTGGAGTAGATGCCGAACGCCTCACCGAGGTACTCGCCCGTCGGGTCGAAGCCATCGGTGAAGTCGAACGAGGACTCCCAGTCGACGCGGAAGATTCCTCCGGCCGCGACCTTGTGCACCGTCTGCGCCTTGGGTGCGCTGGACTGTTGCGAGCGGGCACTTGCACCCGTCGCGGCGATGACCATCGTCGCCATCGCCACGGCCAGCACTATGGCCGCGATTCGTCGGTTTCTCACGGGTCGCTCCTCCTTGGTTGGGGCCGGGGGTGGCCCTACTACGACGTGCATACAGCGTTTAGACGCCGAAGCGCCGGACTTGACAGTGGGCCTTCGTCAGCGCTCCGAGCGGGGATCGAGCGCATCGCGCAGGCCGTCACCGAGCAGGTTGAACGCCAGGGTGGTCAGGACCAGGAAGATGCCGGGGAAGATCATCATCCAGGGCGCATCCTTGTAGAGGCCGCCGGCCGCGGCGTCCGAGAGCGCGGAGCCCCACGACGCCGTGGTCACGGGCACGCCGAGCCCGAGGAACGAGAGCGCCGCCTCGAAGAGGATGTTGCTCGGGATCAGCAGCGTCGCCCAGATCGTGATCGGGGCGACGAGGTTCGGCAGGATCTCGCGGAAGATGATGCGCGTGTTGCTGGCGCCGAGCGAGCGCGCGGCCTCGACGAACTCCTTCTCGCGCAGCGAGAGCGTCGTCGAGCGCACGATGCGCGCGATATACGGCCAGGTGAAGGCGGAGATCACGAAGATCACGAGCGAGAGGCCGGGCTGCACGAGGCCGCCGAGGCAGCCGTTGACGCTCACACCGCAGGCCGCGGCGACGCCGATCGCGAGCAGCAGCTGCGGCAGCGCGAGCACCACGTCGCTGAGGCGCGAGATGATCGTGTCGACCCAGCCGCGGTAGAAGCCGGCGATCACGCCGACGGTCACGCCGACCGTCATCGAGATCGTCGTGGCCACGCCCGCGACGAGCAGCGACGTGCGCGCGCCGTAGAGCACGCGCACGAAGAGGTCGCGCCCGGAGCCGTCGGCCCCGAACCAGAAGTGCGAGTTCGGTCCCTTCGGGATGCCGAAGTCGTCCGTCATGTTGTTGTAGACCTGGTTCGGCCCGTGGCCGATCCAGTGCGAGATCACGCCCGCGAGCGCGGCGAGCAAGAGCAGCAGGATCACGACGACGCCGCCGAGCAACGCCGCGCGGTCCTGACGGAAGCGCGCCCAGAAGATCTGGCGCGGGCTGCGACCCTCGATGGCACCGGTGACCGACTCCGGATGGACATCCGTGGCGCCTGCGACGGCGCTCACGCCCGGCCCGATTCTCGTTCGCTCAACGCCATCGGCGCTGAAGCATAGCGTGCATAGCAAGCGGCACTCACGACGCGCCGGGGCAGGTCGTGCCCCGCACTCCCCCACGCTGCTGCCCGGCCCTGCGCGAGGTCCCTCACTGCAGGGCGTCCGCGCCGGCCACGACCTCGAGGATCTCCTGCGTGATCTCGGCCTGGCGGGCACGGTTCATCGCGAGCGTGTATGCGTTGATGAGATCGCTCGCGTTCTCGGATGCGTTGCGCATCGCCGTCATGCGCGCGCCGTGCTCGGACGCGGTCGACTCGAGCAGTGCGCGGTAGAGCGTGACCTCGAGCGAGGAGACGAGCAGCCCGGCGAGCATCTCCCCCGCCTCCGGCTCGAACAGCAGCTCGCCCTGGTGCGCGCGCTCCGGGTCGTCGAGCTCGGCGACCTCTCCCTCGGGGATCGGCAGCAGCTCGATGTCGTCGACGTTCTGCTGCAGCGCCGAGACGAAGCGGTTGTAGACGAGCAGGACGAGGTCGAGCTCGTCGGCGGCGTAGGCCTCGACCGCCGCTCCTATGATCGTCTCGGCGTCGTTGTACTCGGGCCGGTCCGAGAAGCCCGTCCACGATGCGAGCACGGCGCGCCGTCGGAAGCGCAGCGTGCCGAGGCCCTTGCGGCCGACCGGCAGGTAGACGACCTCGCGGCCCTCGGCCTCGTGCGAGGCGCCGAGCTGCAGGGCGCGGCGCACGACCTGCCCGTTGAACGCGCCCGCGAGCCCGCGGTCGGCGGTCAGCACGATGATCCCGACGCGCTTGGCGTCGCGCCGGGTGAGCAGCGGCTGGCCATGCAGGTGGGCGTGCGAGGCCGCCTCCATCATCAGGTCGCGCATGCGATCGGCGTACGGGCGCAGCGCCTCGATCCGCAGCTGCGCGCGCCGCAGCTTGGAGGCCGAGACGAGCTCGAGCGCCTTCGTGATCTTGCGCGTATTGCGGACGGACTGGATCCGCCGCTTGATGTCCTGCTGGCTGGCCACTTAGGACGCGGAGCCCACCAGGCCGGTCTCCTCGCGCACTTCGAAGCCCTGCGCGAACTGCTCGACCGCCGTCTTGAGCTTCCCGACGGTCTCGTCGGTGAGATCGCCGCTGTCGCGGATCGCCGAGAGCACGCCCTGCTCGGCGCGCAGCGACGTGCGCAGCTCGGCGTGGAAGCGCGAGACCTGCCCGACCGGGACGTCGTCGAGATAGCCGTTGAGCGCGACCCAGAGCGCCACGACCTGCTCCTCGACCGGCCACGGCGCGTACTGCGGCTGGTTGAGCGTCGCGACCATGCGGGCGCCGCGCGAGAGCTGCTGCTGCGTGGCGGCGTCGAGGTCGGAGCCGAACTGCGCGAACGCCTCGACCTCGCGGTACTGCGCGAGGTCGAGCTTGAGGCGCCCGGCGACCTTCTTCATCGCCTTCAGCTGCGCGTTGGAGCCGACGCGCGAGACCGAGATGCCGACGTTGATGGCCGGGCGGACGCCGGCGTAGAAGAGGCTCG
>CAZYYP010000294.1:0-3827 GCA_964651695.1 uncultured Gaiellales bacterium
AGGGCGGGTAGCCGAGGCGCTCGCGGCGCTCGAGCTCGCCGCGCAGGAACGGCTCCACGGCATGCTCGGCGGCGAGGCGCACGACGCGCTGGTCGGGATCCCAGGCCTGGAAGATGACCGAGCCCGGATCGCCGCGCCGGCCGCTGCGGCCCGCGAGCTGCGCGAGCAGCGCGAAGGTGCGCTCCTCGCTGCGGAAATCGGGCCACGCGAGGCCCTGGTCGGCGTCGATCGCCGCCGCGAGGCGCAGATCGCGGAAGTCGTGGCCCTTGGCGACCATCTGGGTGCCCACGAGCACGGCGGACGGCTCGCGCGCGAAGCGCTCGAGGGTGGCGTCGAGGCTGCCGCGGCGCTCGGTTGCGTCGGCGTCGAGGCGCAGCACCGGGACGTGCGGCAGCAGCTCGGTGACAGCCTCGCTGACGCGCTCGGTGCCGGCGCCGAGCCGCGCGAGCTCGACCGATCCGCAGGCCGGGCACTCGCTCGGCGCGCGCTCGGTGTAGCCGCAGTGGTGGCATTGCAGCCGCCGGCCGGCGTGCAGGGCGAGGCTGACGTCGCAGCGGTCGCAGCGGAAGCCGTGACCGCAGCTGCGGCAGTGCAGTGCGGGCGCCTCGCCGCGGCGGTTGAGCAGCAGGATCGCCCGCCCGCCCTCGTCGGCGAGCCGGATCAGGCCCGTGCGGAGCGGCCGCGAGAGCGGGTAGAGCCCGTCGCGGCGGAGATCGACGACCTCGACCCGCGGCAGGTCGCCGCCGACGCGCGTCGGCAGCGTGGCGCGCGGGAGCCGCGCCCAGCTCTCCGGTCGCGGCGTGGCGGAGCCGACGACGAATGCGGCGCCCTCGAGCCGCGCGCGCTTCGCGGCCACGCGCCGCGCGTCATAGCGGGGATCGTCGCCCTGCTTGTAGGCCGAGTCGTGCTCCTCGTCGACGATGATCAGCCCCACCTCCGGCAGCGGCACGAAGACGGCCGAGCGCGCGCCGACGACGACGCGCACGTCGCCTGCGATCGCGGCCTCGCGCACCGCGCTGCGCTCGCCGTCCGAGATGCCCGAGTGCAGCACGGCGACCCGATCGCCGAAGCGCGCGGCGAAGCGACCCGCCGTCTGCGGCGAGAGCGCGATCTCGGGCACGAGCACGATCACGGTGCGGCCGCGGGCGAGCGCGCTCTCGGCCGCACGCAGGTAGACCTCCGTCTTGCCCGAGCCCGTGACGCCGTACAGCAGCAGGTCGCCCCCACCCGCCTCGAGCAGCGCCTCGACCTTGGCGAGGGCGCCGGTCTGGTCGGCCGTCAGCGTCTCCGGTCGCGGCGTCCCGCCGGCCCTGACGGTCGGCACCCGCAGGCGCGCGTCGAGCACGAGCAGCCCGTCCTGCGCGAGCCGGCGCACGGTCGCCGGCGTCGTCTTGGCCCGCCCGAGCAGCTCGGCGAGCGGCAAGGGGCCCTCGGCGAGCACCTCGAGCAGTGCCCGCCTGCGGGCGCTGCCGCCGTCCGCACCGGTGGCGGAGACCCAGGTATCTCGCGGCGGGCGCACGCGCGGCGGCAGCGCCAGGGCAAGGGCGCGCGCCGGCGTGGATCCGTAGTACGACGCGATCCAGAGGCACAACTCGAGCACGACGGGAGCGATGCGCGGATCGTCGGCCAGCCGCTCGACGAGCGCCAGCTTCCCCGTGTGCCGGGACGGCCCGCCCGCCTCGACGACGACGCCGCGGACGTTGCGCCCGGCCAGCGGCACGTGCACGACATCGCCCGCCGCGAGCGCCATGCCCTCGGGCTGCAGATAGTCGAGCGGCTCGCGCAGCGCCCGCGTGGTCACGAGCGGGACGACGCGTGCGGTTCGGAGAGCGGACACGGCCGGATCATCGCGCACGGAGTCGTCGCGACCCGCGCGCGGGGGTGACGTCAGAGGATCGATCGCGCCGGTTCTACGCGTGCGCCGCGACGCCGAGCGAGCGGGCGAGCGCATCCGCGCGATCCGTGCGCTCCCAGGGAAAGCCCTCCTGATCGCGCCCGAAGTGCCCATAGGCCGCCGTGGCGCGGTAGATCGGGCGCCGCAGGTCGAGATCGCGCAGGATCGCCGCCGGGCGGAGGTCGAAGTGCTCGCGCACGCAGACCTCGATCGCGTCCGGAGCGACCCGGTGCGTCCCGAACGTCTCGACGTTGAGGCTCACGGGGTGCGCGACGCCGATCGCATAGGCGACCTGCAGCTCGCAGCGGCGCGCGAGGCCCGCGGCGACGATGTTCTTCGCGACCCAGCGGCAGGCGTACGCGGCCGAGCGGTCCACCTTCGTCGGGTCCTTGCCCGAGAAGGCCCCGCCGCCGTGGCGCGCCATGCCCCCGTAGGTGTCCACGATGATCTTGCGGCCCGTGAGGCCCGCATCGCCCATCGGCCCGCCGACCTCGAAGCGCCCGGTGGGGTTCACGAGCACGAAGTCGGCCCTGCGCAAGGTCTCGTCGTCGAGCAGCTCCGACGGGATGGCGGGGCGCACGACATGCTCGACGATCGCCCTGCGCAACTCGTCCATGTCGGCGCCGCGGCGGTGTTGCGAGGAGACGACGACACGCTCGACGGCGACCGCCTCGGGCACGCCGTCGGCATCGCGGCGGTAGCGCACGGTGACCTGCGCCTTGCCGTCCGGGAGCAACTCGGGCACGGTGCCGTCGCGCCGCACGGTCGCCATGCGGCGCGTGACGGCGTGCGCGAGCATCAGTGGCAGCGGCATCAGCTGCGGCGTCTCGTCGCAGGCGAAGCCGAACATCATGCCCTGATCGCCGGCCCCGATGCGGTCGAGCGGGTCGCCATCGGACGCACGCGACTCGAACGCGGCGTCGACACCCTGCGCGATGTCGGGCGACTGCTTGTCGAGCGCGACGTTGACGGCGCAGGTGGCCGCGTCGAAGCCGTACTCGGAGCTCGTGTAGCCGATGTCGCGCACGACGCCGCGCACGATCTGCGGCACGTCGATCGTCGCCTCCGTCGAGATCTCCCCCGCCACGAGCACGAGCCCGGTCGTGACGAGCGTCTCGCACGCCACACGACCGAACGGGTCGTCGGTCAGCACCGCGTCCAGGACCGCGTCGGAGATCTGGTCGGCGATCTTGTCGGGGTGGCCCTCGGTGACGGACTCCGAGGTGAACACCATGTCGCCCGCCATCGGCGCGGCTCCCTTCGTCGTGGTTCGACGCGAGGAGTGTACGGGACGTCCTATGGGCTCAAGCCCCGCGCCGGGAGTGCCGATACCGCCCCCAATGAACCGCCTCGGCGTCATAGCAGCAGCAGGAGGCGCCGTCGCCGTCGGCCTCGCGCCCGCCGTGCCACTGCTGGTCGCGCACAATCACGCCGCGTTCGACGTGCCGACGATCCACTTCTACGCCGTCTCGGCGACCGCGCTCGTCTGCGCGGCGCTCGCCGTGGCACTCGGCATCGCCGGCATCCGGCGTCACGACCGGCGCTCGGCCTCGATCGGCGCCGGCTTCACCGTGATCGCGGCGCTCCTCGCGGTGCACGGCCTGACGACCCCGGGGTTCCTGATCGAGTCCGAGTACACGGCGGCCGTGGGCGTCGCCGGCGCGCTCGCCGTGCCGGTCGGCGGAGCCGTGATCCTCGCGACGCTCGTGCAGCGCCCGCGCAGGCACGACCAGGTGCGCGATCTGGTGTGGCTGCAGGCCGGGGTGATCGTGGGCACGATGGCCTTCGCCGCCCTCGCACTGCTGTATCCGGACGGCATTCCGAACGTCCCCGTCGCCCTGCGCCCGCTCGTGTGGTGGATCGTCGCGGTCAACGCGATCATCTACGGCGTCCTGGCGCTGCGCGCGCTGCGCACGTTCCAGCTCACGCGCCG
>CAZYYP010000295.1:0-3822 GCA_964651695.1 uncultured Gaiellales bacterium
GGCGAGATCCAGCAGGTCGACAACGCGCAGGTGCTCTACGACCAGCCGCTCAACCTCTTCGTCGCCGCCTTCATCGGCAGCCCGTCGATGAACCTGCTGGAGGCGACGCTCGAGAAGTCCGGCGAGCACTCGTGTGTGCGCCTGGGCTCGCAGGTGCTCACGCTCGACGACGAGGCGCTCGCGTCGCACCCTGCGCTCAAGGGCTACGAAGGGCGCGAGATCATCGTCGGCATCCGCCCCGAGGACATGGAGGACCCGGCTCTCCTGACGGACACCCCCGCGGATCGCCAGATCAAGGGGAAGGTGGAGCTCACCGAGGCGCTCGGCTCCGAGATCATGGTGCACTTCTCGATCGACGCCCCGCATGCCGTCACCGAGGACGTGCACGACCTCCAGAAGGACATCGGCACCGACCGCGCGCCGGGGAGCGGCATCGGATCCGAAGGCGGCGGCGCCGTGATCGTCGGTCGCTTCGGCCCGCGCTCGCGCGTGCGCGTCGGCGACTCGATCGACGTCGCGGTCGACACGCGCTCATTGCACTTCTTCGATCCCGAGACCGCTCTCGGGATCTACGCCTAATCCCCCCCAAAGGAGACCCTATGACCAGATTGCGCATTTCCGTGCTCGTCATCGGCGCGGCCATCGCCTCGCTGACGGCGCTGGCGACGACGGCGAGCGCCTCCTCGAATCACTCCTACGCCGTCAGCGGCAATCTGTCGTGGGTCGGCGTCTGGAGCGGCGCCGAGCAGAAGAACTTCCAGGCCGTGCTGAACGCGTTCGAGAAGAAGTTCCCGGGCGTCAAGGTCAAGTACACCTCCGCCGGCGACAACGTGCCGACGGTGCTCTCGACCGCGGTCGCGGGCGGCAATCCGCCCGATCTCGCCTCGATCAGCCAGCCCGGTCTCGTGAAGCAGTTCGCCGGGCGCAAGGCGATCAAGCCCATCGACTTCGCGAAGGCCGTCATGGCCAAGAACTACACGGCCTCCTGGATCACGCTCGGCACGTACTCGGGCCACCTCTACGGGATGGTCTTCAAGGGCGCCAACAAGTCGACGATCTGGTATTCGGTCGCGGCCTTCAAGAATGCCGGGGTCAAGGCGCCGAAGACGTGGACGCAACTGCTTGCCGACGCCAAGACGCTGCGCGCGTCCGGGACGCCCGCGTTCTCGATCGACGCCGGTGACGGCTGGCCCCTGACCGATCTGTTCGAGAACGTCTACCTGCGCACGGCGGGCCCGGCCAAGTACGACCAGCTGTCCGCGCACACGATCAAGTGGACCGATCCGTCGGTCAAGACGGCGCTCAAGACGATGGCTCAGGTCTACGGCGACACGGGCAACATCTACGGCGGGACGACCGGAGCCCTGCAGGCCCTGCTCGCGGACTCGGTGAACAACGTCTTCAGCACGCCGGCCAAGGCGGCCATGACGATGGAGGGCGATTTCGTGCCCACCGCCGCGACGGTCAAGGCCAAGCCGATCACGGGTTACAACGAGTTCCCGTTCCCGTCCATCAACGGATCTGCGCCCGCGGTCGTCGGCGGCGGCGACACCGTCGTGATGTTCAAGGACAGCCCGGCGGCGCGTGCGCTCATCACGTACCTCGCAAGCCCTGCGGCAGCCACGATCTGGGCCAAGCTGGGCGGCTTCTCCTCGCCCAACAAGGGCGTCCCCGCGAGCGCCTATCCGGACGCGCTGACGCGCGCGACCGCCACCGCGCTCGCGCAGGCGAAGACGTTCCGATTCGACATGTCCGATCTCGCACCGGCGGCCTTCGGCGGCACGGCGGGGCAGGGCGAGTGGAAGATCCTGCAGGACTTCTTCAAGAATCCCAAGGACATCAACGGCACCGCTTCGAAGCTCGAGACGGCCGCCGCGGCGGCGTACAAGAAGTAGTGGCGTGAGCAGTCCGAGCATCAGCGCGGAGCCCCCGTACGCGGGGGCTCCGCCCGATGGCGGCGAGCCAGGGCGCGGGCGAGCGTATCTCGTCACGGCCATGTTCCTCGCGCCGGCCGTGATCCTGCTCGCGGTCTGGGTCCTGTACCCGCTGCTCTACACCATCTGGCGCAGCTTCTACGACCGCTCGGGCAACAACTTCATCTGGTTCGACAACTACACGTCGCTGTTCTCGACCGACACGACGCGCACCGCGATCAAGAACAACGCGATCTGGGTCGCCGTCGTGCCGGCGCTCGTGACGGCGATCGGGCTCGTGTTCGCCGTTCTGACCGAGCGCATCCGCTGGGCGGTGGCGTTCAAGATCGCGGTCTTCATGCCCATGGCCGTGTCGCTCTTCGCGGCGGGCGTGATCTGGCGGATCATGTACCAGCAGGAACCGTCGCGCGGCGCGCTCAATGCCGTCGCCGGCGCATTTCAGGACTACGTCTCACCGCCGGGACCGCTCTCGGACGCCTTGCCGTCGGGCACCAAGCTCACGGGCACGCCCGCGACGGGCATCGTGCTCAAGACCTCCGTCCGTCCCGGATCGATCGCGTTGCTGCCCCTGACCGGCATCCCACCCGACCAGGTGCCGGCCGGATCGGTTCAGGCCAGGCAGCCGGTTGCCAGGGCGGGTGCGATCACGGGCGCCGTCTGGCGGGACTTCAAGCCGGGCGGCGGCGTTCCGGGCAAGCTCGAGAAGGGCGAGGTCGGACTGCCCAGCGTGACCGTGATCCTGCGCGATGCGTCAGGCAAGACGATCGGCTCGACCAAGACGTCCGGTGACGGCGACTTCGCGTTCACCGGCCTGAAGGCGGGCACGTACAAGACGGAGATCGGCTCGGCGACGTTCCGGAAGCCCTACGGCGGCGTCTCGTGGCTCGGCTCGAAGCTCATCAACCCCGCCATCATGATCGCCTACATCTGGGTCTGGGCGGGCTTCGCCATGGTCGTGATCGGCGCCGGCCTGGCTGCGATCCCACGCGACGTACTCGAGGCCGCGCGCACGGACGGCTCGACGGAGTGGCAGGTCTTCCGCCGCGTGACCGTGCCACTCCTGGCGCCCGTGCTGAGCGTCGTCTTCATCACGATGCTGATAAACGTGCTCAAGGTCTTCGACATCGTGCTGTCCGTGGCGCCCTCGTCGGTGCAGGCGAATGCCAACGTCATCGCCCTGGCGATGTGGCGCACGTCATTCGGCGGCGTCAACGACTTCGGGCTCGGCTCGGCGATCGCCGTGTTCCTGTTCCTGCTCGTGATCCCCGTCCTCGCGCTCAACATCCGCCGCTTCCGGAGGGAGGTCTGATGGCGACCGTAGCCGGCGACGACGTCATCGTCGTGCCCGACCCCAGTGAGACCGTCGCCGCGCGCATCCTGCGCTTCCTCGGGAAGGCGCCGCTGAACCTGCTGCTGATGGTCATCGCGGTGTGCTGGCTCGTCCCGACGATCGGCCTCTTCCTGACGTCGCTGATGAGCGCCAACGATTTCGCCAGCTTCGGCTGGTGGAAGGTGCTGTCGCATCCCCACGTCGCGACCTGGAACAACTACTCCAACCTGATCCACCACACGAGCATCCCGTCGTCGCTGTGGGTCACGATGCAGATCGCGATCGGCGGTACGATCCTGCCGATCATCATCGCCTCCCTGGCCGGCTACGCCTTCGCGTGGCTGGACTTCCCGGGACGCGACTGGGCCTTCATCATCGTCATCGGCATGCTCGTCGTGCCCTTGCAGGTGGCCCTGATCCCGATCTTCTCGCTCTACAACCATCTCCATCTCTTCGACACCGTGTTCGGACTGATCCTCTTCCACACGGCGTTCGGGCTGCCCTTCGCGATCTTCCTGTTGCGCAACTTCTTCATCGGGATACCCAAGGACATCCTCG
>CAZYYP010000296.1:0-3816 GCA_964651695.1 uncultured Gaiellales bacterium
TCAACGCCGCCAAGATGGGCGCGCTGGCGGTGCGCGCCCCGCTCGCGGGCTCGAGTTACGACCTCGAGGCGCTCGCGGGATGCGTCGGCGAGCACACGAAGCTCGTCTACGTCACCAACCCCAACAACCCGACCGGCGGCATGGTCACGCGCGCGGCCCTCGAGCGGTTCCTCGACGGCCTGCCCGCGCACGTGCTGCCCGTGCTCGACGAGGCGTACTTCGAGTACGTCGACGATCCCGAGTACCCCGACGGCGCGCGCGAGCACCTCGCGCGCGGGCGCCGCTGCGTCGTGCTGCGCACGTTCTCGAAGATCTACGGCCTGGCCGGGTTCCGCGTCGGCTACGGGCTGTGTCCCCCGGATGTCGCCGCCGCCTGCCTCACGGTCAAGAACGCCTTCGACGTGACCCAGGCGGCGCTCGATGCGGCGCTCGCGAGCCTCGGTGCCGGCGACGAGGTCGCCCGGCGCCGCGCCGAGACGCGCGTGGGACGCGAGCGCCTCGCCGCGGGATTGCGCGAGCGCGGGCTCTCGCCGCTCGAGGGCGTCGCGAACTTCCTCTGCGTCGACGTGGGGGACGGGGCCGCCTTCGCCGCGCGTCTGGAACGCGAGGGCGTGATCGTGCGACCGCTCGGCCCCTTCGGCGACCCGGCCTCGGTGCGGATCAGCGTGGGCTCTCCCGAGGAGCTCGACCGGCTCTTCGCGGCGATCGACGCCCGGTAGGGAGCGCCATGCGCGGGCGCGACGAGGCACCCGGCGCGAACCGGCGGGCGACCGCTCGCGGTGCCCTTGCCATCGGCGCGCTCGGGGTCGTCTTCGGCGACATCGGGACGAGTCCGCTCTACACGGTCCAGACCGTCTTCAACCCGGGCGATCCGCACCCGGTGGCCGCCTCCGTCGCGAGCGTCTTCGGCGTCATCTCGCTGATCTTCTGGTCGGTGACGCTCGTCGTCACGGTCACGTACGTGCTGCTCGTGATGCGCGCCGACAATGACGGCGAGGGCGGCATCCTCGCCCTCATCACGCTCATCCGGGGCCACGGCGTGGCCGGCGGCCGCCGCACGAAGATCGTGCTCGCCGCGCTCGGCGTCTTCGGAGCCTCGCTCTTCTTCGGCGACAGCATGATCACGCCGGCGATCTCCGTGCTCTCGGCGATCGAGGGCGTCAAGGTCGCCGCGCCGTCGCTCCAGCATCTGATCATCCCGATCACCGCGGCCATCATCGTCGGCCTCTTCGCCGTGCAGCGGCTCGGCACCGGAGCCGTCGGGCGGCTGTTCGGCCCGGTGATGGCGATCTGGTTCCTCGCGATCGGCGCGTGCGGCGTTCGCGGCATCGCCGAGCACCCCGAGATCCTCAAGGCGCTGTCGCCGACCTACGCCTTCGAGTTCCTGTTCGGACACTTCTCGATCGCGTTCTTCTCGCTGGCCGCCGTCGTGCTCGCCGTCACGGGAGCCGAGGCGCTGTACGCGGACATGGGCCACTTCGGGCGCAGGCCGATCGTGCGGGTGTGGCTCGCCCTGGTGTTCCCCGCGTGCATCCTCAGCTACCTCGGGCAGGGCGCGCTCATCCTCGGGGATCCGCGTGGCAGCATCGGCAGCCCGTTCTTCCTGCTCGTACCGGAGTGGGGGCGGGTGCCGATGGTGATCCTGGCCGCTGCGGCCACCGTGATCGCCTCGCAGGCGGTCATCACGGGCGCCTTCTCGGTCACCCAGCAGGCTGCTCAGCTCGGCTATCTCCCGCGCCTGCGCATCGCGCACACGTCCGCCGAGACCGTCGGGCAGATCTACGTGCCGTGGATCAACTGGACGCTCCTGATCTGCGTGCTCGCGCTCGTCGTCACCTTCAAGTCCTCGGCCGCGCTCGCGTTCGCGTTCGGCATGGCGGTGACCGGTACGATCACGATCACCACGCTCCTGTTCTTCTACGTCGTGCGCCACCACTGGCGCAAGCCGCTCTGGATCGTGGTCATCGGCGCCGGCGGCCTGCTCTCCGTCGACCTGCTGTTCCTTGCCGCCAACCTGACGAAGCTCGTGCACGGCGCCTGGCTGCCGCTGCTGATCGCCCTCGCGACGTTCACGGTGCTGACGACGTGGCAGCGCGGGCGGGAGCTCGTGACGCGCCGGCGCGAGCACGACGAGGGCTCGCTGAGGTCATTCGTCGACGAGCTCCACGCACTCGCGCCCCCGCTGCTCCGCGTGCCGGGCACGGCGGTCTTCCTGAATCGCGGGAAGCTCACGGCGCCGCTCGCGATGCGCGCCAACGTGGAGCACAACCGGATCCTCCACGAACACGTCGTGATCCTCTCGGTCGAGACGCTGCTCGTGCCGCACGTGCCGCCGGCGGAGCGGCTCCTGATCGATGCGCTCGGCCACGACGACGACGGGATCCTGCACGTCGCCGCACGCTTCGGCTACATGGACGAGCCCAATGTGCCCGACGTCCTGAAGCTGATCCAGGACGCCGACATCGAGAGCCCGCTCGACCGCGACGAGGTGTCGTACTTCCTCTCCACGATCGAGCTCCACCGCAGCGACGCGCCGGGCATGAGCCAGTGGCGGAAGCGCCTCTTCGTGGCCACGTCGCAGATCACCGCCGACGCCGCCGAGTACTTCCACCTTCCGCGCGACCGCACGGTGATCATGGGATCGCGCATCGACGTGTGAGCCTGCGGCACCGACCGCCGCGGCGCTCCGCCGGAGCGGGGCTACTCGCGAACGCGCGCGACGACGTGCTGTCGCCGCACGAGCTTGGAGCCGTCGCGCAGCTCCACCGTCTTGGTCGAGACCGCGAGCACGACGTCGCCGGGGTGCAGATCGCCGACTTCGGATCCGACTCCGAGCACGATCGAGCGCTCGAGACGCCCCTCGGTCATGTTCGCGGGAAGGACGATGCGGCCGACCGCCTCCTCCTCCATCGTCGGCTGGACCAGCACCCAGTCGTCGAGAGGCTCGACGAGGGGCCGGCTGGAGGCGCGGGATTCAAGGGGGTTCATGAGGCTGCGGGACTAGGATTCGAACCTAGATTAACGGGGCCAGAACCCGCCGTCCTACCCTTAGACGATCCCGCACAGACGCCCCGGAGTATAGAGGACGCCTCGCGAGAGGGACCCTCAGCGGGGTTCACGCCGCGGGTTCGGCCCAGTCGTCGTAGAGCGAGCAGTAGCGGCCGCGCAGGGCCATGAGCTCGTCGTGCGTGCCCTGCTCGATCACACGTCCGTGCTCGAGCACGACGATGAGATCGGCGCGGCGGATGGTCGAGAGGCGGTGGGCGACGACGAAGGCGGTGCGCCCCGCCAGCAGGCGCGCGAGCGCTTCCTCGATCACGGCCTCGCTCGCGATGTCGACGCTGGATGTCGCCTCGTCGAGGATCAGCAGGCGCGGATCGGCGAGCAGCGCGCGGGCGAACGCGATCAGCTGCCGCTGGCCGATCGAGAGCGCCGCGCCGCGCTCGGCGACCTGCGTCTCGTAGCCCTCCGGCAGCGCCTCGATGAAGCCGTCCGCGCCGACCGCGGTCGCCGCCGCGCGCACGTCCTCGAAGCTCGCGTCGGGCCGGCCGAAGGCGATGTTGTCGCGGATCGAGGCGGCGAAGAGGAAGCCCTCCTGCGGCACGATGCCGAGCTGGTGGCGCAGGGAGCGAACCTGCACGTCGCGCAGGTCGTGACCGTCGATGCGGATCGAGCCCGACGTCGGGTCGTAGAAGCGGGCGAGCAGCTTGACGAGCGTCGACTTGCCGGCGCCCGTGTGCCCAACGAGCGCCACCGTCTGCCCCGCCGCGACGCTGAGGTCGATGCCGTGCAGCACCTCGGCGCCCACGCCGTAGC
>CAZYYP010000297.1:0-3808 GCA_964651695.1 uncultured Gaiellales bacterium
CAGCGGATGGTGTCGATCGAGAGCGTCTCGATGTCGGCGGGCATGCGACTCCTCGGCGTTGCGGTGGCGAAACCGTAGCGCCGACCGGGGCGCTTACGACAACAACTGGCGGATGCGCTCCTTGGGGCGGCCCACGATGGCGCGATCCCCGCGCACGACGATGGGCCGCTGCAGCAGCGCGGGGCGCCGGGCGAGCAGCTCGATCACGGGCTCGCGCTCGACGTAGTCGGCGGCGTCGAGCCCGAGCTTCTTGAAGACCGAGTCCTTGCGCACGAGGTCGGCGACCGGGTCCTCGAGGCGGTCCGCGATGGATTCGAGCGTCGCGCGGTCGGGTCTCTCCTTCATGTAGAGGACGAGGTCGTAGCTCACGCCGAGTTCGTCGGCGATCGTGAGCGCGTTGAGTGAGGCGTGGCAGTGCGGATTGTGGAAGATCGTCACGTCGGGCATGCGGCGGACGCTAGCGGGCGTCTGGTAGACAGCGCGGCATGACCTACGGAGCACAGGGCATGGCGGGGCGCCTCCTGCGCGTGCTCGTCAACCGCCCGGGCGAGCGCTACGGCGCCGCGCACGAAACCGAAGGCGCGTTCTACGCCGAGCCGATCGATCTCGCGCGCGCCCAATCCCAGCACGACGCGCTGGTCACGGTGCTCGAGGATTCGGGGGCCCAGGTGGAGCGCCTGGATCGCGAGTCCGGCCCGGACTCGATCTACACCTACGACCCCGCCCTCGTGTGCGATGGGGGCGCGATCCTCCTGCGCTCCGGAAAGCCGATCCGCCAACCCGAGGCCCCGGCGATGGGCGAGTGGTTCGAGGCCAACGGCATCCCCGTCCTGGCGCGCCTCGAGGCACCGGCGCTGGCCGACGGCGGCGACCTCCTCTGGCTCGACTCGCGCACGCTCGTGATCGGTCGCGGCTTTCGCACCAACGAGGCCGGCGCCGCGGCGATCAAGCGGGCGATCGAGCCCTTTGCCGAGACCGTGCACGTCGTCGACCTGCCGTTCGACCGCGGCGCCGACTACTGCCTGCACACCCTGAGCGTGATCTCGATGCTCGACCGCGACCTCGCAGTCGTCTCGCTTCCGCTCATGCCCGTCCACCTCTACGAGCTCCTCCGCGAGCGGGGCGTCGAGCTGATCGAGATCGACGAGCGCGAGTGGGACTCGCTGGCCCCGAACGTGCTCGCGCTCGGGCCGCGAGACGTCGTGATGCTGGCCGGCAATCCCCGCACGGCCGAGAAGCTCCGCGCGGCCGGCTGCCGCGTGCAGGAGGTCGAGGGCTCCGACGTCGCGATCAAGGGGTCGGGTGGCCCCACCTGCCTCACCCTGCCCCTCCAGCGAAACGCGATCTGAAGAAATCGGGGCAGGAAGCATAAGATTCACTCAGAATGGGTATGTACATTGCCGAGTACGGGGTATGTACGGATGTGGAACGAGCCGTAAGCCCGCGGCATGTCGTCTTCTCTGGGGGAACTCTCTGATGGTCACCATTCGCCTCGCCGCCGCGCTGGTCGCTGCCGTGGCGATCTCCGCGGTGCTACCTGGCATCGCGTCGGCGAACACGGGGTCGGTCAAGTGCGACAGCACCGGCATCGTGTTCACCTACAACGCCGACTTCGGCCGGACGAAGGTCGTCACCGAAACGGTGAACGGCGCCACCAGGCTGGTGACGGTTCAAGCGCACACCGTGACCACGGACACCTGGCATCTCTTTGGCGTGAATACCGCTGGTGCAGTTTGGAGTGGCGACACGATTCCGACCGTCACGCTCAACTGCCCCGCACCGCCGCCGCCGCCGGTCACGCCGCCGCCGCCGGTGACGCCGCCGGTCACCCCGCCTGTGACTCCGCCCGTCACGCCCCCGGTCGTGCCGACGGTGGTCACGCCGCCGGTCACCCCGGTCGCGTCGGTCCCGGTGGTCGAGACTGCGCCGGCTCCGGTGCTCTCCCTGCGCAAGAAGGCAGGGGCGGCCACGGTCGCCGCGGGCGCCACGGTCAAGTACTCGCTGGTCGTCACGTCCAAGGGCGGCACCGCACACGACGTCGTCGTCTGCGACAAGCTGCCCGCGCACATGACGTATGCCTCGCTGGGAACCGCGACGCTCGAGAACGGCAGGGCGTGCTGGACGGTCGGTGACCTCAGCGGCTCTCTCACCCTCTCGCTGACGGCGAGGGTCGACGCCGACGCCCCGGTCGGCTCGCTGACCAACAACGCGACGGCCGCCTCGAGCAATGCCGGCAGCGCGAAGGCGCACGCGACCATCAACGTCCCGGCGCGCCACGGCGTCAAGGGCAAGCTCAAGCGCACGGCAGGCGTCACCGGATAGCTCGTACGGGCGCGGGGGGCGCACCGTGCGGTGCGCTCCCCCGCGTGACGTCCCTGTACCGTCCGATCCCATGGGCCGCCGCGCCGACTTCTCGCTGACCGCGTCGCCCGGGTCGCCCCTCGCGGTGGCCGCGAGCGCGAGCGGGGCCCGCATCATCGACGAGGACGGCCGCATCTACCTGGATGCCTGCGGCGGCGCGATGGTCATGTCGCTCGGGCACTGCCACCCCCGCCTCGTCGCGGTCGTGCAGCGGCAGGTCGCGGAGCTGTCGTTCACCTACCGGTTCTCGTTCCGCAACGGGCCGATGCTGGAGCTGGCCGAGGAGCTGCGGAGCATCTCGCCGCTCGCCGACACGTGGTGCTTCTTCAACTCGTCGGGCTCGGAGTCGGTGGAGTCGGCGATCCAGCTCGCCTTGCGCTACTGGCAGCTGCGCGGAAAGCCGGGCAAGACCGACCTGATCTCGCGCTGGCCGTCGTTCCACGGCTCGACGCTCGGCGCGCTCTCGCTCTCGGGCTCGAAGTGGCGCGCGTTCTACGAGCCGATCCTCGGCAAGTACCCCGTCGCGCCCGTGCCGAACGCCGACATCCGCACGCGCCGCGCGCCCGCCGAGGAGACGGCGTGGGCGATCGGGGAGCTCGAGGATGCGATCGCGCGCCGCGGGGCGCAGAACGTCGCGGCCGTGGTCATCGAGCCGGTGACCGGCGCGTCCGGAGCAGCCATCGCGCCGCCGGAGGGCTACATCGCGGAGCTGCGGCGCGTCTGCGACCGGCACGATCTGCTGCTCGTGTTCGACGAGACGATCACGGCCTTCGGGCGCACGGGGGAGTGGTTCGCCGCCTGCCACTGGCCGGCCGCGACACCCGACATCATCACGTTCGCGAAGGGCGTGACGAGCGGCATCGTCCCGTTCTCCGGCGTCCTCGTGAGCGGTCCCGTGGCGGAGCTGTTCGAGCAGTCGCCGGAGGGCTTCCCGTATGGCCACACGTTCTCGGGCTACCCGCTCGGCTGCGCCGTCGCCGCCGAGGCGATCCGCGTCATCCGCGACGAGGATCTCGTGGCCGAGTCGCGGCGCAAGGGCGAGCGCTTGCGCGCGCGCCTCGAGCTTCTCGCCTCCGCCTCGCCGCACGTCGGCGACGTGCGCGGGCTGGGACTCCTGCAGGGTCTCGAGCTCGTGCAGGATCGCCAGACCCTCGCGCCGTCTCCCGGAGCCGCGTCGCGGCTCGTGGCCGCGTGCCGTGAGCGCGGCCTGATGATCTACGCGTGCCCGACGCCGAACGGCGCGACCACGATCGAGGCCGTGATGCTGGCGCCGCCGCTCACGATCTCCGACGACGAGCTCGACGAGGTCGTCGCGATCCTCGGCGACGCGCTCGCCGCGATCGCCTAGTCAGCGCCTCGCACTCGCTCCGAGGACGCCGAGGTTGGCGGTGACGCGCGTGAGCTTCCGGCCGTCCGCGCCGATCGAGTAGACGTCGGAGACGCCCGT
>CAZYYP010000298.1:0-3774 GCA_964651695.1 uncultured Gaiellales bacterium
GGAGCGCGTGTGCGGGGAGGCGCGGCGCGGGCACCGGCGCAACCGGCCCTGCGACTGCGGGAGCCGGCGCGCCCGAGAGCCCGGTCGCGAGCGCGACGCCCACCGCCCCGAGCGCCGCGGCCAGCGCCAGCGCCGTCCCGGCGCGGCGCCTGCGCCGCACCGGCGGGACGGTCACGATCCCGGGCAGCGGCGCGGGCGCCACGAGCGTCGCCTCGTCGGCCTCCACCTCCACCCACGCATCTCCGCGCAGCTCGGCCACGAGCGGGCGCCCGTCGGCAAGGTCGACCGCGGCCAGCGGCCCGGACGGGGCCGCCAGCTGGGCAGCTCGCGATGCCCTCAGGCTCCCGCCGAGCGGCACGGACGCGGGCGGGCGCGGTACGGACTGCACCCGGCCACGCTACCCACGCGGCATGTGACGCGTCCGTGCCGCACGGTGCCGCGACCGTCACAGGAGCGGCAGCAGCTCGCTCAGCTCGTCCTGCCGGGCGAGCATCTCGCCCTCGTCGGCCTCGTGGTCGTACCCGAGCAGATGCAGGAGCCCGTGCAGCACGAGCACGCGCACCTCGGCCGCCGGCTCGAGGCCGGCCTCCGCCGCCTGGCGCGCGGCCTGCGCGTGGCAGATCACGACGTCGCCGAGCTGGCGCTCGAGACCCGGGGGAAGCTCGTCGCGGCCGTCGAGCGGGAACGCCAGCACGTCGGTGACCTCGTCGAGCGCGCGGTGCTCGGCGTTGAGCGCCTGCATGTCCGCCTCGCCGACGAACGCGATGCCGAGCGCGCACGCCCCGTCCACGCCCTCGGCCGCCAGCACGGCGGCCGCCAGCCGCTCGAGTGCGGCGGGGTCGAGCCCGTGCTCCTCGGCGCCCTCGACGGTGAGGTCGAGGGCCGCTGCACTCACCTCGCCGCTCGATCGCGCTGCTCGGAGCGCTCCTTGTAGGCGGACACGATGCGCTGCACGAGCTTGTGGCGCACGACGTCCTCGGAGCCGAAGTTGACGAACTCGATGCCGGGGATCCCCGGCAGCACCTCGGAGACGTCGGCGAGCCCGGAGCGCTCGCCGCGCGCGAGGTCGTTCTGCGTGGGATCGCCCGTGACCACGATCTTCGAGCCGAAGCCGAGGCGCGTGAGAAACATCTGCATCTGCTCGGGCGTCGTGTTCTGGGCCTCGTCGAGCACGATGAACGAGTCGTTGAGCGTGCGGCCGCGCATGAACGCGAGCGGCGCCACCTCGATGATGCCCTTCTCCATGTAGGCCGCCAGCCGGTCCGCGTCGAGCATGTCGTAGAGCGCGTCGAAGAGCGGACGCAGATACGGGTCGACCTTCGCGAGCATGTCGCCGGGCAGGAAGCCGAGCCGCTCGCCGGCCTCCACCGCGGGGCGCGTGAGGATGATGCGCGCCACCGAGCGGTCGTCGAGCGCCGAGACCGCGAGCGCCATCGCCAGGTAGGTCTTACCGGTACCGGCGGGCCCGACCCCGAACGTCACCGTCGAGGTGCGGATCGCATCGACGTAGCGCTTCTGGTTGAGCGTCTTGGGAGCGATCTTCTTGCCGCGGTGCCGCCACACGACGTCGTGCAGGACGTCCACCGAGCGACCCTGCGCATCGAGCACGCCGACGACCGCGTCGACCGTCTGCTGCCCGACGGGCAGCCCCTGCTCGACGAGTCCGGCGAGCTCCTCCAGCAGCAGACGCACCTGTGCCACGGACGCGTCACTGCCTTCGGCGATGACCTCGTTGCCGCGCAGCGAGATGCGCGCGCCGGTGCGCTCCGCGACGGCCTCGAGCAGGCGATCGCGATCGGCGCCCAGCTCCTGTGCGAGCGCATTGTCGATGGGAAACGTGAGGGTGGCCACACCCGCATGGTACCCGGGCCGGCGGGCGGATCTCTACTCGGAGAGGCGGGCGCGCACGCGCTCCTGCACGCGCTTGCCGTCGGCCCGGCCGGCCGCCAGCGCCATCGCCTCGCGCATGACCTGGCCCATGTCCTTGAGGCTCTTGGCACCGAGCTTCGCGATCGCGCTCTCGACGATCACTTCCATGTCGTCGTCGGAGAGCTGCGCCGGGAGGTAGCCCTCGATCAGCGCCGCCTCGCTCACCTCGGCCGCGGCGCGATCGGCGTGCCCGGCGTCGTGGAACGCCTGCGCGGCCTCGCGGCGCCGCTTGAGCTCGCGGCGCAGCACCGTCTGCGCCTCGTCGTCCGTGAGCGGGCGCCGGGCGTCCTTCTCGGCGTCGCGCAGGGACGAGAGCACGAGGCGCAGCGCGTCGCGGCGCTGCGCGTCACCCGACTTCATCGCGCTCTTGACGTCCTTGTCGATCCGATCGATCACAACACCCTCCCCACTGCGGCCAGCTCCCCCGGCTCCTCCAGCACGACCTCGACGAGGTCGCCGGCCCCGACGCCGGCGTGCGGGCGCACGGCGTACGGGGTGTAGTCGGCACCGTAGCCGTGGAGGCGCCCCTGGGCGTCCACGCGCTCGACGAGCACGTGGTCGCGGCACCCGACGAGCGCCTCGCGGCGGGCCCGGCCGAGGCGGTCGGAGAGCGCCCGCAGCCGTTCGGCGCGGCGGCGCTTGACCTCGGCGGGAACGGGATCGGTCGTGGCCGTGTCCGTCCCGGGACGGGGCGAGTACGGAAAGACGTGCAGGCGCGAGAACGCGAGCTCCTCGACCGTCGCGAGCGTGCGGGCGAAGGCCGCGCCGTCCTCGGCGGGGAAGCCCACGATCACATCGCCCGTGAGGTTGAGGCGCGGCACGGCTGCGCGGGCGCGCTCGACGCGGCGCGCGTAGGTGGCGACGTCGTAGCGGCGCCGCATCGCGCTCAGCACGGCGTCGTCGCCCGACTGCAGCGGCACGTGCAGGTGCGGGCAGACGCGCGGGTGCGCAAGCGCCTCGCAGAGCGACCCGGTGAGATGGTTGACCTCGATCGATGAGAGCCGGACGCGTGCGATGCCCTCCACCTCGGCCAGGCCGAGCAGCACGTCGGGCAGCTTGGCGCCCGACTCGGGATCGCGGTAGAGGCCGAGGTTCACGCCGGTCACGACGAGCTCGCGGTGGCCCTGGGCCACGCGCTTGCGCGCCTCGTCCAGCACGAGCTGCAGGGGCCGTGACCGGCTCGCGCCGCGCACGCGCGGAATCACGCAGAACGAGCATCCGAACGTGCAGCCGTCCTGCACCTTGACGAACGCCCGGGTACGCTCGAGCCGCGGCGCCGGCCCGACGCAGGCCGTGGCGCCGAGCTCGTTCGCGATCCGCTCCGCCGCCGCCTCGCTCGGCTCGCGCACGACCGTGACGCGGCTGTCGGCGCTCCCGAACGTCGCCGGCCCGAGCCGTGTCGCGCAGCCGGTGACGTAGACGTGCTCGGCGCCGCGGCGCAGCGCGGAACGCACGGCCTTGCGGCTCTTCGCGACAGCCTCGTTCGTCACGCAGCAGGTGTTGACGACGTGCACGGCGCCGCTCTCGGACTGCTCCAGCCCGCCGGCGAGCAGGCGCTCGCGTACGCCCTGGATGTCGGTCTGCGAGATCTTGCAGCCCAGGAACTCGACCGAGAAGCTCACGCCGCCGCCGCCCGCACGAACAGCAATCCCTCCCACCCTCCGAGCGTCCGCCGCTCGGCGATGCGGTAGCCGGGAAACTCGAGCACCTCGCCCTCGAGCAGGCCCGAGACGATCAGGCGCGGCGGCAGATCGGGCCGCCAGGCGAGCTCCAGCAACGGTCCGAGCTGCAGGTTCGCGAGCCACAGGTCGACGGCCTTCGGGAGCTCGTCGTAGAGCGCGTCGG
>CAZYYP010000299.1:0-3762 GCA_964651695.1 uncultured Gaiellales bacterium
GCTCCGCGCGACGGAGGCGCTCTCGTGGCGTTTCGTACGTCGACTGGAGGGTGGTCGGGTGGGCGATCGTGGTGCTCCGCGTTGTCGTTGGTGGGGGTTGAAGTCCCCGCATATCGGCACAATTTCGGCACGCCCGCGACGCGTCGGCCTGGTACTCTACGAACAGATGTTCGGTACAGCGACAGGGACGGTCGATTGGGCGTATGAGCGTGAGTGTGAGGCGGCTGAGCGTGAGGTGCTGTCGATCCGCGAGCAGCGGGCGCGGCTTGACCAGCGGCTCACGGAGATCTCCCGCCGGGCGGACGAGCGGGGGTACTGGAAGGCAGCAGGCTGCTCGTCGGTCACCCAATGGCTCGCTCAGATCACCAGCAGCGACTACCGCACCGCGCTTCGCATCACCGAGACCGCCGAGGCACTGCGCGAGCTGCCCGCCCTCGACATGGCGTTGAGCACCGGCGAGCTGACGCTCGACCAGGTCGCAGCCGCCGCGCCGATCGCGACGCCGGAGAGCGACGCCGAGATCGCGCGCGTCGCGGTCGGCAAGGCGCCGAGCCAGGTCGCGCTCGCGGCGCGCAGGATCGTGCCGCCCAAGGCGGTGGATGATCAGGCGCTCTACAAGCGCCGCGAGCTGCGCTTGAAGTGGACGAACGGCGGCCGCGAGCTCGCCTTCAGCGGCCGCTTGCCACTGGAGCAAGGCGTCGCGTTCGAGCAGGCGATCTGGGCCATTGCCAAGCCCCAACGCGCCGCGGACAAGAAGGCCGGACCCGTGCTCGAGTGGCAGCAGTACACCGCGGATGCGCTCGTGACACTCGCCGGCCGTAGCGACGGAGACGGCAGTGGCCTCAGGCGCAGCCCGACCACGCTGATCGTGCACCTCAGCCCTGACGAGCCGCCGCTGCTCGAAGGCGCCGGGCCGATCAGCCCCGAGACCGCCGAGCGGCTGACCTGCGACGCACGCCGGCTCGAGATCAAGCCGAGCGGCCGCGACCTCGTGCACTCGCGCGTCGGACGCTGCGCCTCCTATCCGCAGCAGCGAGCGCTGCTCAAGCGCTCAGGCCACTGCCAGTACCCGGGCTGCACGGCCGCGCGCGAACTCGAGGCCCACCACATCGTTCCGGTCGCGCAGGGCGGCCCGACGGAGCTTGTGAACCTGATCCTGCTCTGCCCCCGCCACCACAAGCTCCTCCACGACCAGCACATCCGCACCAGCGGCAACGGCGACCACCCGGCGTTCACGGATCAGGCCGGGCGCGCGATCACCGCCAACCAGCCCCACGCGCCGCCCTCCTGACGCGCGACGCTCGGCGAGCGCTCTTGCCGGCTACGCGAAGTACGTGTCCTCGTGCGTGTACGGCGGCGCGCAGCAGCACAGGAAGCGCACCTCCGCGTTGCCGAGGGTCTTGATCTCGTGCCACGCGCCCGGCGGGATCGCGACTGCTTCGCCCGGGCCGAGCTCGCGGCGCTCGCCTTCGAGTTCCATCTCCGCGCGGCCCTCGAGCAGGAAGTAGATCTCCTCCGACCGACGGTGGTAATGGCGCTGGGTGCTGCCGCCGGGCGGCAGCCGCGCTTCGGCCAGGCTCTGGTGTTCGGTGCCGCCCGTGGGCAGGCCGAAGAGCTCGCGGATCGTCGAGCCGTCCTTCGTCGTGAATGCCTCGGCGGCGGCGAGCGAGCGGGTCTCCATGGCTCGGGAGATTAGGCTTCCGCGCGATGGCGGGCGAACACGAGCCACTCGACCTGCGTGACAAGGATGCGATCGACCTCGGCTACGCGACGGACTTCCACATCCTGCTGCGCGCGATCGACGAGGCGATGCCGAGCGACGCAATTCTCTGTCTCGAGGGTTACGCGACCGCGCCTGCGGTCAGGGGGTTTCTGCGCAGGCATGCAGCCTCTGATCCCCGCGAGCTCGTCCCCAACTCGAACACACCCGGCGAAACGTTCCACCTTCCGCTCTCGGACGGCAACCTGCGAGAGCTCCGCACGATCGCCGAGGACCACGTGCGCTTCGAGGTCGCCAGTCATCTGGCCGTCTACCGCGGCGACGATGTCCTGCTTTGGGCACACGATGCGGGCGACAGCTCCATCCAACTCGCGACGTCGCTGCCCGACGAGACCATCGAGCGCTTCCGCGACGCACTCGGAACGAGCCTGCGTCGCCCGAAACGCCGCACGTGGCTCTGGTCACGCCCGCGCGATCACTAGCTGCCAGCGCAGCACCGTGGCGAGCGGCGGCTCGGCGGCGGCGGCCTCGAGGTCGAGGCGCTCGACCGCGGCGGCCACCTGCTCGGCAGGCAGCAGATGGATCGTCGAGAGATGCCGCGCGCGCAACTGCTCGGCCGCCCGCCCGCGCGAGACCGACCCCGTCTGCTGGAACCAGCGCAGGCTCACCTCCCCGAACCCGGCCTCGGCCAGCTCGCGCGTGAGCACGTCCGCCGGCGGAAAGCGCGCGAGATCGACGGCGGGGAGGTCGGGCAGGTACGTCCGCAAGTGGTGGCCCGTGAAGTGGTCCGGCTCGAAGGTCCAGATGAACAGGCGGCCACCGGGCGCGAGCACGCGCCGGGCCTCGGTCAGCGCCCGCGGCCGGCGATCGCCGAGCGCGTGCACGACGAGGCGCATCGTCACGGCGTCGAACCAGCCCGTGCGGAACGGCAGGTCGTCGGCCTGCCCGAGCTTGAAGGCAGCGCCGCGCACGTGTCGCTCGCGGGCCTTCGCGAGCATCGGCTCCGAGGCGTCGACGCCCCAGGCCTTGACGCCGAGGCGCTCGACCGCGGCCTCGACGAGCGATCCGGTACCGCAGCCCACGTCGAGCAGCCGCGTGGCAGCTCCGAGCCCGGCCTCGACCGTGAACGCGAACTGCTCGCCGAGCTGCTCCTCGCGCGCGCGCAGATCGTCGTAGCGCGCCGCCATGCGATCGAAGATCGCGGTCGGCGTGCCCTCGTCGGACTCAGAGGTCGTCGTCGGCCTCATCCTCGTCGAGCAGCGCCTCCTGCGCCGCCGTGACGAGATCCGAATCGACGAGCACGCGGCATGGCCCGTCGTGGGGCGCCCCGCCGAGTTCGCCCTCCGCGCCCTCGAGCCGTGCGGCAATGCCGGCCTGCGCCAGTGTCCGCACGATCGAATCGGCCTCTGCCCCGTCGCCCGCAACAGCGATCGTCACCAGTCCGCGGCTCATAGCGACCTCTCCCCTTCGGCGTCGACACCCCCGCGCCGCAGCTCGGGCGCACCCCGCTCCGGCAGCGGAAGCTCGATGCTATCGAAATCGCGGGGCACCACCGTGGCCGCGAATACGCTGCGCGCCTCGTCCTTGACCGCGCGCGGCGCCGCGCGCGCGCCGAGGTGCGTGAGCGCGAGCAGCTTCACTCCGCTCGCTTCGGCGAGCTCGGCCGCCTCCGCAGCGGTCGAGTGGCGCGTCTCCTTGGCGCGCATCCGGTCTTCCGATACGAAGCTCGCCTCGTGCACGAGCAGGTCGGCGCCGAGCGCCGCCCGCCGCACACCGGCGCACGGGCGCGTGTCGCCGCTGAAGACGATCGTGCGCCCGCGCCGCGCAGGCCCGACCACCGCCCCGGGCGTGATCAGCGTGCCGTCGGCTGCCGTCACCGACCCGCCGCGCTGCAGCTCGCCGAACGCCGGGCCCTCGGGCACGCCGAGCCGGCGCGCCTCGCCGACGTCGAACTGCCCGGGACGCTCGTCCTCGCTCAGCTCCCAGGCGACGGCGGGGCCGCGGTGATCGACGGAGTGCGCGAGCAGCCGGTAGCCGTCGCC
>CAZYYP010000300.1:0-3745 GCA_964651695.1 uncultured Gaiellales bacterium
CCTCCGCCACCCACAGGAAGCCGACGCCGTTCGGGCCGCACAGCCACTTCTGGCCAGGTCCGGCGTAGGCGTCCACGCCGAGGGCCGCGGGATCCACGTCGATCGCCCCTGCGCTCTGCGCGCCGTCGACGAGCACCGGCACGCCGGCCGCGTGGGCGGCCTCGGAGATCTGGCGCAGCGGCAGGATGCGGCCGTTGGCCCAGAGCACGTGCGAGAGCGCGACGAGGCGCGTGCGCGGGCCGATCAGCGCGGAGATCGCGGCGAGTGCATCCCCGCCGGCCAGCACCTCGGCGAAGCGCACCGCGACGCCGTAGCGGCGCTGCAGCGCGCCGAGCGGCTCGAGCAGCCCGGCGTGCTCGTTGTCGGTCGTGATGATCTCGTCGCCCTCGGCGAACGCCAGGCCGCCGAGCACGAGGTTGATGCCGCCCGACGTCGAGTGCGTGAGCGCGACGCGAGCGGGATCGCTCGACACGCTTTCCGCGAGCGCCGCCCGCGCCTCCTCGCGGATGCGCAGGAACTCGGCGTACCCGGCCGATCCGAGGCGACCGCGCGTCTCCACCTCGTCGACCCGCGCGCGGATCGCATCGGCGGCGCGCGTGGGCATGGGGCCGAACGTGCCGGCGTTGAGATAGACGGCGCGGCGCACCGACGGCATGCCGGAGCGGACGATTTCGAGGTCGTGGCGCATGCACCACCATGCTACGGTGACTTGCGGGTGATGGGGTGAGCCATACCGCGGCGGACGCGCCGCCCGCGAAGCGCAGCCGCCGCCGCTTGTACGTGATCGCCGCCGTCGTCGTGGTGGTGATCGCGGTCGCCATCTGGGCCTACGTCCACTACGAGCCGAGCTTCTCGCTCAACCGCTTGCTCGACCTCTTCGGGCGCTACGGCTACTTCGTCATCTTCGTGCCCGTGATGCTCGAGACGGCCGGCCTGCCGCTGCCGGGCGAGACGATCCTGCTGCTCTCCGGCGTGGCCTCCTCTACCGGGCGCATCGATCCGTGGATCGCGATCGCGGTCGGCTCGGCTGCGGCGATCATCGGTGACAACATCGGCTACTGCATCGGGCGCTTCGGCGGGCGCCGCGTCGTCGCGCGCCTCGCCCACATCGGCAAGATCGAGAGCTCGCTGGCATGGGGCGAGAAGTTCTTCCTGGAGCACGGCGGCAAGACCGTGTTCCTCGCCCGCTGGATCTTCGGCCTGCGGATCTTCGGCGCCTGGATCGCGGGCATGGTGCACATGCCCTGGCGCCGGTTCTTCCTCTGGAACGCGGCCGGCGGCATCACCTGGTGCGCCACGATGATCGGCCTCGGCTACTTCTTCGGCCACTCCCTGCACGTGATCGAGAAGGCCGTGGGCATCGGCGGCGTCATCGCCGTCGTGATCGCCGCGGTCGTCGGCCTGGCGTTCTGGCGGCGCTACGAGCACCAGAAGGTGCACGCCCACGACGAGCCCGCACCGACGCCCGACGCCTGAATGCGCGCCGGGAGCCCGGTCGCGAAAGCCTGCGGCGGGAAATGAGGGTCTGACCCGCGATTCCCGGGTCTGACCCCGATCTCCCGCTCCACAGCGGGAAGTGAGGGTCTGACCCCGGTCTCCCGCTCCGGGGTTGGTGCGTCGCCGAACCACCGTCAGCCGAGGACGGTGACGCGCGCGCGGCCGCCGGCGAGCGGCTCGGCGATCGCGACGAAGTCGACGGCGTCGACCTGCGCGCAGACGCGTACGTCCTCGGTGAGGTTCGCGCGCACGAGATCGCGGGCGCTCTGCGACGCGCTGAGGGCGCCGTAGGCCGACGTGAATGCCGCCGCGCTCGTGCGCGCCAGCGCGGCCGCGTCGCCGACAGGCCACTCCGGCAGATAGGCCGTGAGCGCGTCCACGAGCCGCCCGGCGGTGTAGGTGTCATCGAGCGCGACCGAACCCCGCACGCCGGCGCAGCGCACGGCCACGCGCCCGCGCTCGGCACGGGTTGCGCGCGCGGCGTAGGCGGCGGTGGCCGAGAGGTTCGCGAGCGCGCCGACGAGCACGACGGTCGCCTCGGACTGCGCCTGGAGCACGGCGCGCGTGCCGTTGGTCGTGGTGAGCACGAGCACGTCGCCGAGCGGCTGGCCCGCGTCGAACTCGCGCGGCGAGTTGCCGAGGTGGAATCCCTCGATGCGCACGCACTCGCGCTCGCCGGCGAGGATCGCCGCGGCGCCGATCTCGGCCGCCGCGGCGCGGGCGTCCTCGACGCTGCCGCAGCAGATGACCTCGGCGTAGCCCTGGCGGAGCGCATAGAGCGCCGTCGTGGTCGCGCGGATGGTGTCGACCACGATCGCAACGCCGCACGGCTCGAGCGCCTCCCCCGGGGTCAGCGCCGCATCGATCGCAGGATCGCTCACGCGCCGGCACCGAGCGCCGCGCGCGCCGCCGCGAGGCGGGCGATCGGCACGCGGAACGGCGAGCACGAGACGTAGTCGAGCCCGACCCCGTGGAAGAACGCCACCGAGGCGGGATCGCCACCGTGCTCGCCGCAGATGCCGAGCTTGATCCCCGGCCGCGCCGCACTGCCGCGCTCGACGCCGATGCGCACGAGCTCGCCGACGCCGTCGACGTCGATGCTCGCGAACGGGTTGCGGTCGACGACGCCGGCCTCGAGGTAGGTCGCGAGGAACGCCGATTCGGCGTCGTCGCGCGAGAAGCCGAGCGTCGTCTGCGTGAGGTCGTTGGTGCCGAACGAGAAGAAGTCGGCGTACTCGGCGATCTCGCCCGCGCGCAGCGCCGCCCGCGGGAGCTCGATCATCGTCCCGATCGAGATCTCGAGCTCCTTCCCGGCCTGCTCGAGCTCGGCCGCGATGACCTCGTCCACGAGCGCGCGCATGCGCCGCAGCTCCTCGGCGTAGGCGACGAGCGGGATCATGATCTCGATCTGCGCCGCCGCGCCGCGCGCGGCGGCCGCAAGCGCGCCCCGCACGATCGCACGCACCTGCATCGCGTAGATACCGGGGTGCAGCAGCGCGAGGCGGCACCCGCGCGTCCCGAGCATCGGGTTCTGCTCCGAGAGACCGCGCACGCGGTCGGCGAGACGCTCGAGGCGGTCGCGCTCCGGGCCGGGCGCCGCGAGTGCGAGCTCCACCGCGAGCGCCGTCCGGTCGGGCAGGAACTCGTGCAGCGGCGGATCGAGGAGCCGCACGGTCACGGGCAGGCCCGCCATCGCCGCGAAGATCGCCTCGAAGTCGGACTGCTGCATCGGCAGCAGCTTGGCGAGCGCCTCCTCGCGGCGCCCGTCCTCGGTGGCGAGGATCATCTCGCGCACGACGGGCAGGCGCTCGGCGGCCATGAACATGTGCTCGGTGCGGCACAGGCCGATGCCCTCCGCTCCGAGTTCCCGGGCGCGGCGCGCGTCCTCGGGCGTGTCCGCGTTGGCGCGCACGCGCAGCCGGCGGCGCTCGTCGGCCCAGGTCGCGATCGCGTCGAAGTCCTCGCCGAGCTCGGCCGCGACCAGCGGCAGCGCGCCCAGCATGAGCGTGCCCGCCGCGCCGTCGATCGTGATCACGTCGCCCTCGCGCACGACGGTGTCGCCGACCGTGAGGGTCTTCGCGGCCTCGTCGATCTGCGCGCTCTCGACGCCGGCCACGCACGGCTTGCCCATGCCGCGCGCCACGACGGCGGCGTGCGAGGTCATGCCGCCGTGCGAGGTCACGACGCCCTGGGCCTGGATCAGGCCGTGGATGTCGTCGGGCGTCGTCTCCCAGCGCACGAGCACGAC
>CAZYYP010000301.1:0-3684 GCA_964651695.1 uncultured Gaiellales bacterium
GCGATCGTCACGCACTGGTCGGCCATGCGCTCGAGGTTGCGGGCGATGCGCGTCGAGGCCAGCACGAGCGCGATGTCGCGCCCCGGCACGACCTGCCCGACGAGCAGGATCTCGGCGTCGCGGTCGAGCGCGAGGCAGCGCGTGTCGACCTCGTCGTCGGCCTCGATCACGTGCTGTGCGATCGCGAAGTCGCTCAGCTCGAGCGCGCTCAGCGCCTCGCGCAGACCGTGCCGGACGAGATCGGAGATCTCGACCAGCCGCTGCTCCAGGAATCCCGGCTGAACCTGCGTCACGCGCGCGCTAGCCGAACCGGCCGGAGACGTAGTCGCCCGTGACCTCGTTGGTCGGCGCATCGAAGATCGAGCTGGTCGGGCCCGTCTCGACGAGCGACCCGGGCTGTCCGGCCTCGAGGATCGTCATGAAGGCCGTGGTCTGCGAGACGCGGGCGGCCTGCTGCATGTTGTGCGTCACGATCACGATCGTATATTCCTCGCGCAACGCATGGATGCTCTCCTCGATCTTCGCGGTCGAGATCGGGTCGAGCGCCGAGCACGGCTCGTCCATGAGGATCACCTCGGGCTCGACCGCGAGCGTGCGCGCGATGCAGAGGCGCTGCTGCTGACCGCCCGAGAGCGCGCCGCCCTGGCTGTGGAGGCGATCCTTGACCTCGGCCCAGAGGTCGGCCTGGCGCAGCGCGCGCTCGACGACCTCGTCGAAGTAGTGGCGCCCGTGGCGGTTGCCCGAGGTCAGTCGCAGGCCTGCCGCGACGTTGTCGTAGATCGACATCGTGGGGAAGGGGTTGGGCCGCTGGAAGACCATGCCGACGCGCCGGCGCACGAGCACGGGATCGACGCCGCGCGCGTTGATGTCGACGCCGTCGAGCAGGATCTCGCCGGTCGCGAACGCGCCCTTGGCGGTGCCGTGCATCGCGTTCAGACAGCGCAGGAGCGTCGACTTGCCGCATCCCGACGGCCCGATCAGCGCCGTGACCGACTTCGGCTCGACCTTGAGGTTGATGTCCTCGATGATCGTACGGGTGCCGAAACCCGCGTTGAGGTGGATGACATCCATACGGCGCGCCAAGCCGGAGCGGTCGTGCTCGCCGGCATCCGCGGGGCCGTCGGCGGCCGCGCCGTTCAGGGCGGTAGCGCTCTCGCTCGGAATGTCGAGCACGGGGGGCCTTTCCGGAGGGGTCATCGGCGCACCGCGGAACGACGCGCGATGAGCCTGGCCATGATTGTCAGGAGGAGGACGATCGCGATCAGCAGGAGCGCTCCCGCCCACGCGCGGTTCTGCGCGTTGACGAAGCCGCCGGTGGCGCTGCCGAAGATCTGCAGCGAGAGCGTCGACATGCGGTGGCCCGGGTTGGTCTCGACGAAGAGATCGTTGCCGAGCGCGGTGAGCAGCAGCGGGGCGGTCTCGCCCATGGCCCGCGCGATCGCGAGCATGACGCCGGTGATGATGCCGGCCCGCGCCGTCGGGAGGATGACCGAGACGATCGTGCGCGATTGCGTGACCCCGAGCGCCAGGCTGGCCTCCTTGAGGTCGCGCGGCACGAGACGCAGCATCTCCTCGGTGGCGCGCACGATCAGCGGCACCATCACGAGCGCGAGCGCGAGCGCGCCCGCGAACCCGGAGAAGCCGAACTCGACGACCCAGAGTGCGTAGACGAAGGCACCGGTGACGATCGTCGGGATGCCGAGCATCACGTCGGTGACGAGACGCAGCACCGCGGCCACGCGTCCGTGCGCGTACTGGTTGAGGTAGACCGCGCAGCCGATGCCGAGCGGCAGGGCGATCAGCGTCGCGATGCCGACGATCTCGAACGTCCCGATGATGCCGTTGTAGAAGCCGCCGCCGGCGGCGTCCGGGTTGCCCGGGGGCGTGTCGGTGATGAAGCCCCAGTTGATCGCCTTGACGCCCTTGAGGGCGACGTAGGTGAGGATCCAGATCAGCAGGGCCGCGATGCCCGCCATGAGGGCGGTCAGCAGCCAGGTCATCCCGCGGTTCTTGCGGTGACGCCGGCGCAGCATCGGGGCGAGCGAGGCGCCTTCGAGCGATTCGACGGAGGTCGCCATGCCTACGCGATCGTCTCGCTGATGCGGGACACGACGAGCTTGCCGAGCAGGTTCACGATCAGCGTGATGATCAAGAGCAGCGTCCCCACCACGAACAGCGACTGGAGGTGGAACGGCTCGGTCGCCTCGGTGAACTCATTCGCGATCACGCTCGGCATGGTGGCGCCCTGGCCGAAGATGCTGGTCGTGATCGAGAGCACGCTGTTGCCGATCAGCATCGTGACGGCGATCGTCTCGCCGAAGGCACGGCCAAGGCCGAGCAGGCTGGCCCCGAAGATGCCGGCCGTCGAGCGCTTGAGCACCGACATGCGGAGCATCTCCCAGCGCGTCGCGCCGAGCGCGAGCGCGGCTTCCTTCTCGGCCACGGGCGCGACCGCGAAGACCTCGCGGCAGATCGCCGTGACGATCGGGAGCACCATGATCGCGAGCACGATGCCCGCGGCGAAATAGGACGGCCCGAAGAACGGGCCGGCGAACACGGCCCCGACGACCGGAACGCCCCCGAGCCAGCTCGTGAGGTGATCGGCGATCGGGTGCAGCACGGGCAGCAGGGCGAAGATGCCCCAGAACCCGTAGACGACGCTCGGCACGGCGGCGAAGAGGTCGACCACGTAGGCGAGCGGCCTGCGCAGGCGCTGCGGTGCGACGTCGGTGATGTAGAGCGCGAGGCCGACGGCGACGGGAACGGCGAGCAGCATCGCGATGACCGAGGTCAGCACGGTGCCGTAGACGAACTGCAGGACGCCGTAGGGATTCGGGTGCGAGGTCGTGGCAACCGCCGTGGACGGCGTCCAGCGCGAGGACTCGACGAAGCTCAGGAGCCCGTAGTGGCTGAGCGCGGGCCACGCCTCGCGCACGAGGAAGAACACCGTCGCCACGAAGGCGAGCAGCACGATCGCGGACGCACCGGCGACGATTCCGCGGAACGCGGAGTCGCCGAGGCGCAGACGCTGCTGTTGCAGCGTCTGCGCCTTGCGAACCCCCGCCCTGTGAGAGGCGGCGCTCACTACTTGAAGGAGATCGGGATCTTCACGAGGGCCTTGCCACCGACGGTGATCTTATTCAGTTGCGACAGCGCCTTCTGCTGAAGGATCTTGCCCTCGGGTGCGTAGTTGATCGAGGCCGGGAAGTTCTGCCCGGTCGTGAGCACCCAGGAGAGGAAGTTGACCAGCGCCTTGGCCTTGCCCGCGTCGGTCTGGTTCTGGTAGACGAGCGCGAACGTCGTCGCCGTGATCGGGTAGGCGTTCGGGGCCGGCTTCCAGGTCAGGCTGGTGCGCAGGTCGGACGGGAACGAGGTCTTCAGCGCAGCCGCCGCGAGCGTCGCGGTGCAGGGCGGGATGTAGGCGCCCGAGCGGTTCTTGATGTAGGCGTACGGGAGCTTCGCGCTGATCGCGTACGACAGCTCGACGTAGCCGATCGCGCCCTCGGTCTGGCCGACCAGCGCCGAGACGCCGTCGCTGCCCTTGCCGCCGATCCCGACGGGCCAGGCGACCGTCTTGCCCTGCGACGTCGTCGCGCCGCCGAGCTTGGAGACCCAGTCGGGGCTCGTCTTGGTCAGGAAGTCGGTGAACACGCCGGTCGTGCCCGAGCCGTCGGAGCGGTGCAC
>CAZYYP010000302.1:0-3611 GCA_964651695.1 uncultured Gaiellales bacterium
GCACCTTCGCCCCCAGCCCCGCGAGCAGCCCGAGGCCGCCGTCGACGGTCGCCGACCCGCCGAGCGCGACGAGCACCTGCTGTGCGCCGCGCTCGAGCGCGGCGCGCAGCAGGTCGGCGAGGCCGCCCGAGCCGGCGCGGCGCGGGTCGCGCTCACGGGGCGCGAGCAGCGCGAGGCCGACGGCCTCGGCGGCCTCGACCAGGAAGGTGCCACCGCCGCAGTCGCCGATCGCGGCGACCAGGGGGCGGCCGAGCGCGTCGTGCGCGGGAACCTCGACACGCTCGGCCGCGCCGGCGGCGCAGACGACGGTGAGCGTCCCCTCGCCGCCGTCGGCGAGCGCGCACGCGATCGCCTCTCCCCCGGCCCGGCGCACGCCTGCGGCGAGCGCGTCGGCCGCCTCGAAGGCGTCGAGGGCGCCGCGCAGCTTGTCGGGCGCGCAGACGACGCGCGGCCCGGTCACAGGCCGAGGACCGCCAGGTCGAGGTCGAGCAGCGAGCCGAGCACGAGATCGGCCTCCAGCGTGTGGATCCCGTCCGAGGGCACGGCGATCACGAACATGCCCGCCGCGCGCGCCGCAGCCGCGCCCGGCGGGGAGTCCTCGAACGCGACCGCATCGCCCGGTGCCACGCCCAGCGCCTCGCACGCCGCGAGGTAGACGTCGGGGGCGGGCTTCGGCCGGCGTCCGTCCCCTGGCGTGACGACGAGGTCGAAGACGGCGGGGAGTCCGCTCGCCGCGAGCGTCGCGCGCACGGTCTCCTCACGCGTATTGGATGCGACGGCGATCGGCAGGCGGCCGGCGATCGCGGAGACGACGCTGTGGGCACCCTGCATCGGCTCCACGCCGAGCTCCGCGAGCACGGCGAGGTAGCCCGTGTAGACCTCGCGCAGGATGTCCGGCGCGGCCGTCTCGGGGAGTCCGAGCCACTCGGCGATGCAACGCGCCGTGTGATCGCCCGAGCCGCCGACCATCTGCTCGCGCAGCTCGGGCAGCCAGGCGCCGCCGCGCCCCTCGACGACACGCCGCTCGGCCGCCGCCCAGCGCACCTCGGAGTCGATCAGCAGCCCGTCGCAGTCGAAGACCACGGCGAGCGGGGGCGCGCTCACGCGCGCTCGACGGCGAACGCGATCTCGGCGCCGCCCGAGGCGAAGCGGTGATCGCCGCCGCCATTCGGCTCGAGGCGCACGGCGAGCACCTGGCCGGCGATCCAGTCGGCGTGCGCATCCAGGACCGCGGTGCCGCGGTCGTCGGCGGCGAAGCCGACGGCGATGCGGTCGCTGACGTCGAAGCCGAGCTCCTTGCGGACGTTCTGGAGGAAGCGCACGACATCGCGCGCGGTGCCCTCGAGCGCGAGCTCCTCGGTCACGCGCGTGTCGATCGCGACCACGAGCGTGCCGTCGGTCTGCGCCTCGTAGCCCTCGCGGGCGTGCGAGCGGAGCTCGTACTCGCCGGGTGCGAGCTGCTCGCCGACGACTCTCGCGACGCCGTCGGCGCCCAGCTCGTAGTCGCCTGAGGCGAGCGCGGAGCGCACCTCCTGCACCTTTGCGCCCAGGCGGGGGCCGAGCGCGCGGAAGTTGGGCACGACCTGCTGCTCGACCAGGCTCTCGAGGTCGGTGGTCGTGGTGACGGCCTTGACGTTGAGCTCGCTCGCGATCTCGTCGGCGAGCGCGAGCAGTGCCTGCAGGCGGCCGGCGTCGGCGCACGCCACGACGGCCGAGGCGAGCGGCTGGCGGGTGCGCAGCTTGGCCTCGGCGCGCGCGCGATTGCCGAGCTCGCAGACCGTGCGCACGTCGGCCATCGGCCCGAGCAGGCCACGGGCGATGCGTGCCTCGTCGGGCTCGGGGAAGCCCGCGAGGTGCACCGAGGCCGGCGCGTCGGGGCCGCACCCGCGGGCGACGAGGTTGTCCCACATCTCCTCGGTCATGAACGGCGTGACCGGGGCCATGACGCGCAGGCACTGCACGAGCGCGTGGTGCAGGGTCGCGAACGCGGTGCGATCGCCCGCCCAGAAGCGCGGGCGCGAGCGCCGCACGTACCAGTTCGAGAGGTCGTCCCAGAACGCCTCGACGGCCCTCGTCAGAGCGGGCGTGTCGTAGGCGTCGAGCGCGGCGCGGCAGTCGCGCGCGAGCTCGCTCGCGCGTGCGATCACCCAGCGGTCGAGCGGGTTGTCGCTCTCGGGCCCGCGGTCGGCCTCGTCCCAGACCGGGCGGAAGCCCTCCGGATTCGCGTTGAGCACGAGGAAGCGGTACGTGTTCCAGAGCGTCAGCATGCGCCCGGCCACCTCGTTGGCCGGCCCGTAGCCGAAGTTCATGTTCTGGCTCGTGTCCTGGCCGGCGAACATCCAGCGGCTGACGTCGGCGCCGATCTTGTCGATCGCGTCGTCGAACCAGATCGCGTTGCCCCACGACTTGTGCATCGCCCGGCCGTGCTCGTCGTGCAGCTTCTCGTAGCCGAGCACGCGCCGGTACGGTGCCTTGCCCACGAGCGCGACCGACATGAACAGCTGCGAGTAGAACCACAGCCGGATCTGCTCGCGCATCTCCGAGACCCAGTCGGCCGGGAACCACGTCTCCCAGTAGGCCTGATCGGGCAGATCCGCCTTGGTGAGGCCGACGCCGGCGCCGCGGGCGTAGCCCTCGGGCTGGTATGTCTCGCGGCCGTAGCCGAGGGTCGAGAACGGCACGATGCCGGCGTCGAGCCACGCATCGCCGACCTCGGGCACGCGCACGGCATGCGCGCCGCACTCGGCGCAGGCGATCGTCACCGGGTCGATCCAGGGCCGGTGCAGCTCCTGCAGCCCCTCGAGCCCGGAGGTCGCGCGCTCGCGCAGCTCGTCCTCCGACGCGACGACGTTGAGATGCCCGTCGGGGCAGAACCAGAACGGCAGCGGCAGACCCCAGTAGCGCTTCCGCGAGATGCACCAGTCGCCCATGTTGCGGAGCCAGTCCTCCATGCGCTTGCCGAGGTGCGACGGCGTCCACTCGACCGTGTTGTTGGCGTCGATCATCGGCTGGCGGATCTCGTCGCAGCGGATGAACCACTCGTCGACGACGCGGAAGATCAGCTTCACGCCGCAGCGCCAGCAGTGCGGGTAGCGGTGCTCGTGGGGCTCCTGGCGCACGAGCCAGCCGCCGCGCTCGAGGTGCTGCACGACGAGGTCGGGCACCTCGTGGGCGTTGTGGCCGACGAGCTCGCCGTAGCCCTCGACGAAGACCCCGGCCTCGTTCACGGGCGCGAGCACCGGCAGCTCCTCGCGCCGGCCGACCTCGTAGTCCTCGGCGCCGCAGCCGGGCGCGATGTGGACGATGCCGGTGCCCTCGTCGAGCACGACGCCCGGATCGGCGACGACGCGATGCGCGACCTCGGCCTGAGCGGGCAGATCGTCGAAGCCCGTCGTGTACGGCCGGCCGACCAGCTCGGAGCCGCGAACCGTGCCCACGATGCGCGCGTCGGGACCGAAGACCGCCTCGCACCGCGCCTTGGCGACCGCGTGCCGCTCGCCGTCGACCTCGACCCAGACATACTCGGCATCGGGATTGACGGTCGCCGCGACGTTCGCGGGCAGCGTCCACGGCGTCGTCGTCCAGATCACGAGCGCCTCGCCCGGCGCGTC
>CAZYYP010000303.1:0-3584 GCA_964651695.1 uncultured Gaiellales bacterium
TCCCGGCGATCATGGCCGAGAAACCCATGAAGACGAGGATGGCCGCCCAGTGGCCGAGCACGCTGGCGACGATAGCACACAAGCTCCCTCTGGCCGGTACGGTGGGAGTGCCGCGATTCCGCTTTGGGATGCGGTTTCACGGGGTTCAGTACGGTTGTCACAAAGTCCCGTTCTCCGGAACCCCCGCGGGTGGTACCATGGGGATATGGTCACGCTCACCGAACGCGCCGCAGAGCATGTGCTGGCACTCATGAGCGAGGATCCCGAGGCGCTCGCGCTCCGGGTGGCCGTGCAAGGCGGTGGCTGCTCGGGTCTGCAGTACGCGCTCGGCTTCGACGGTGAGCCCCAGCCGGGCGACGAGGTCGTCGACCAGCATGGCGTCAAGATCGTCGTCGACCGTTTCAGCCTCCCGTACCTGAGCGGGGCCGAGGTCGACTTCGTCGACGGTCTCATGGGCCAGGGCTTCACGGTCAACAACCCGAACGCGGTCGCGTCCTGCGGGTGTGGATCGAGCTTCAAGGCCGAGGGCGACGCCGTCGACGCGCCTGCCGGCAGCTGCAACACCTGCTCGGCCTGACGGCTCTGCGTCGCTAGCCGGGCAGTGCCGCGGTGAGATCGAGCTCCACGAGCTGACCGGTGAAGCCGAGGCGGGCAACGCCGAGCAGCGTGCTGGCGGTTGCGAAGGCGGCGGCCAGCGGAGAGTCGTTGAAGCGGGTCCACGCCCGCGCCAGTGCGGGTCCCTCGTCGGAGACGACGTAGATCACGGAGCGGACGACATCCTCCGGTCCGGCGCCGGCGGCGGTCAGCGCGATGCGCGCATTCGCGACGACCTGGTCGATCTGGGCCTCGAGGTCGCCCTCGCCGACCAGCGCCCCCGCTGGTCCGAGCGGGCACTGGCCGGCCAGGTAGGCCATCCGGCCGGCCTCGACGACGGTGACGTGGTGATAGCCCGGAGTCGGGTGGAGCCGCTCCGGGTTGATCCGGGTGATCCGCGCGTTCATGCCGCGCATCATGCCTGGCGCGGGATCAGCCCGAATGCGGGGCGTGCACGCCCGAGTGCGGCGCGTCGGCGCCGGCGGCGCTCTCGACGCCGTCGAGCGCCTCCTGGACGTCGCGGAGCCGCTCCCGCGCGACCAGCAGGTAGAGATGGTCGTCGGAGTCGAGCGCGCTCGACCCGCGCGGGCGCACGATCTGCTCGCCCCGGCGGATCGCGACGATGATCGCCGCTCCCGGCAGCTCGGCGTCGCGCACGAGCGTGCCGGTGCCGATCCCGAGGCTCGTGGCGCGCAAGTCGACGAGCTCGGAGTGCAGCGTCGAGAGCGTGGCCGAATCCATCTCGGCGAGGCGGGGCACGGGGTTCTCCTCGATCAGGTCGAGCGTGCGCGCGGCCCAGCGCATCGTCAGGCCCTGCGCGGAGACGGAGAGCACGACGACGAAGAAGACGGCGTCGAAGACGCGCTGGCCGCCCGGTACCCCGGCGGCGATCGGAAAGGTCGCGAGCACGATCGGCACCCCGCCGCGCAGCCCGGCCCAGGCGAGGAATCCCTGCTCGCGCAGCGAGAGGCCGAAGATCGCGGTGCAGAGGAAGACCGCCACGGGCCGCGCGATCAGTACGAGCGCGACCGCGACGAGGATCGGGGCGGGACCCTCGTCCAGCATCCGCGACGGGGTGACGAGCAGGCCGAGCAGGACGAAGAGGCCGATCTGCGCAAGCCACGCCGCGCCCTGCAGGAAGCCGCGCACGACAGCGGCGTGCGGGATCCGCGCATCGCCGATGACGAGGCCGATGAGATACGCGGCGAGGAGGCCGGAGCCGTTCAGCGCCGATACGCCCACGGCGCCCGCGAGTGCCACCGCGACCGTGATGACCGGCGCAAGGCCCGCAGATGGGAGCGGCAGGCGGCGCAGCAGCCAGACGCCGATCATGCCCACCGCGAGACCGCCGGCGACGCCGATGCCGGCCTGCTTCGCGAGCAGGACGAGCCCGTCTGCGGTGCCGAAGTGGCTCGACGTGCTCCACTCGACGAGCCCGATCACGAGCAGCGCGGCGAACGGGTCGTTGAGCCCGCTCTCGGCCTCGAGAATCGACGACAGCCGGCGGTGCACGTCGGTGCCGCGCAGCGAGGCGAACACGGCCGCGGCATCCGTCGAGGACACGGCGGCACCGAGCAGGAGCGAGAGCGTCCAGTTCAGGTCCACGACCGCGTGGGCGGAGACGGCCACGATGCCCGCCGTTACGAGCACGCCGAGCGTCGCGAGCAGCCCGGCGGGCGCGAGCGCCCTGCGCACCTCCGAGCGCTCGGCCAGCAGGCCGCCCTCGATCAGGATGATCATGAGCGCGACCGTGCCCGCATCGCGCGCGAGCGTCGCATCGTCGAAGTGGATCCCGCCCGGCCCGTCCTCGCCCAGCAGCATGCCGAGCCCGAGGAACACCAGGAGCGTCGGCGCTCCCAGGCGATCCACGAAGCTCGCTGCGATCGAGCCCACGAGGAGCACCGCGACCGCGATGATGAGTGGCTCGGGGGTATGCAGCGGTGCGCCTCCTCCCGTGGGCGTACGGGGGAATGATGCCCGCACTCACCGACCGCGCGATACGGGCGGGTGCCGATCGCCGAATCCACTAGCCTGCCCGCGATGAGTGAGCACCCCGTGGTCGACGTCACGATCATCGGCGCCGGGCCCGCGGGCCTCGCAGCCGCGTACTACGCCGGCCACCGCGAGGCGAGCTGCCGGATCATCGAGAGCCTCGAGCAGCTCGGTGGCCAGGTCGCCGCGGTCTATCCCGAGAAGCACATCTTCGACATCGCCGGCTTCCCGAAGGTCAATGGCCAGGAGTACGTCGACCGGATGGTCGAGCAGGGTCTGCAGTACGGCGCCGAGGCGCTGCTCGGCGAAGCCGTCGAGACGCTCGAGCGGGTCGCGGGCGACGGCGAGGAGCTCTGGTCGATCACGACGGACAAGGGCGGTCCCTACCTCACGCGCACCGTCATCATCACGGCCGGGCACGGGGCGTTCGAGCCGCGCACGCTGCCGATCGAGGGCCTCGAGGAGTGGCGTGGCCGGGGATTGCACTACTTCGTCAAGCGCAAGGCGGACTTCGCCGGCAAGCGCTGCGTGATCGTCGGCGGAGGCGACTCCGCGCTCGACTGGACGATCAACCTGCAGGACACCGTCAGGGGCCCGGTTCGCGTCGTGCACCGGCGCGACCGCTTCCGCGGCCTCGAGTCGTCGCAGACCGCCGTGCGGCAGCTGGTCGAGCAGGGCGCCGCGGTCCTGCATACGCCCTGCGAGGTGCGGGCCCTGCACGGGGCCGATGTGCTCGAGCGCGTGACGATCGAGGACACCGCGAGTGGCGAGCTCGTCGACGTCGACTGCGAGGCCCTGATCCTCCAGCTCGGGTTCGTCTCGCACCTCGGCCCGATCGGGAGCTGGGGTCTCGAGGTCGTGGGCAAGAAGCAGGTGCGCGTCGACCCGACGTCGTTCGAGACGGCGCTGCCGAACGTGTTCGCAGCCGGCGACGTCGCCCACTACGAGGGCAAGATCACGCTCATCACGATCGGTCTCGGCGAGGCGGCGATCGCCGC
>CAZYYP010000304.1:0-3581 GCA_964651695.1 uncultured Gaiellales bacterium
GCAGCGCGGCCACGATCTTCGCCGCGATGATCGGCGTCGTGCTGCTGTTCACGACCATCTCGTACGTCCTGATCTTCCCGACGCTGATCAAGCTGCGCAAGACGCACGGCGACGTGCACCGCCCGTTCAAGATCCCGTTCGGGATGGCCGGCGTGTGGTTCTGCGGCGTGATCTGCACGCTCTGGGCCGTGTTCGCGTCGATCGTCGGCCTGTTCCCCGGCCTCGGCGACGGCCAGTTCCTGAACAACAAGGACCTGAGCGAGTCCTACGGCCTCTCGCGCGCGGGGTACACCTCGATCGCATTCGGGGCGATCGCCGCGACCTTCGCCGTCGGCTGCCTGTTCTACGTCGCGGGCGCGAAGACCCGGGCCCAGATTGTGCCCGGCGCCGAGCTGCCGCCGGAGTTGACCGGCGACGCGGCGCTCGTGCCCGCGGGCGACTGATCACGCAGCGGCGGGCGCGGGCGCAGCAGCGCTCGCGCCCGCCGCGATCAGGCGTCGATCGAGGCGCGGATGCGCTGGATCGCGATGCGCAGGTGCTGTTCGGGTATCGCGCGGCTGTAGAGCGGGCTGCGCGCAGTCGAGCCGAGCAGGCGGTCGAGCAGCGCGAGGCTCGCGGGATGCACCTTGACGCCGTCGGAGGCGATCAGGAAGGCGAGCCCGAGCAGGTCGTCGGAGAACGGGAGAATGCGCTCGGGGATGCCGTCGAGTCCCATCGTGGCGGGCTCCAGGCCCTCGGCGACGAGCACGAGCCGCGTCAGCGCGCGCGCAAGCTCGTGACGGCGCTGCGAGCTCAGCATGCGCTCGGCCGCCCGCGCGACCTCGGGGATCTGGTACGCCGAGCGCTGCCCGACGAGCCGCGCCACGAGCGCGCCGCGCTCGCCGCGCGCCACGACCGCGAGGAAGAACCCCGTCAGCGCCGCGGCGCACGCCGGCAGTGCGATCTGCTCGTAGCCCAGCAGGGCGAGGGCAAGACCGAGGGCGAGCGCCAAAACGGCACCGAGTGCAGCATCTCGCGCGCGCTGCGTATGACGTGCGAGCGCAGCGGCGGCGGTGTGCGGATCGACGGCGTGCTCGTCGACAACGGAAGCGAACGTATCAGCCACGGCGCATTCATCGGCAGCTTCCGGGAGGATCTGAAGCTCTTCGTTCGCGCGATGTCCCAGTGGCTGGGTAGCCGGTTGACCGTCGTCTGCCTCGGTTGGTATGTTGGATTACTCACAAGTAGCCCGTCGTGATACGATTGTCTATGGGTTCAGTGGGGAACGCGCGCAACGACGGCTGGGGGGTCGGCGATGACCGCAAGAGGCAAGCGGGGCACGGTGCACCTCAACTCCGGTGCCCTGACGATTCAGCACACGGGGTCGGTGGGCTGGCGGGCGACGGTGGGCGCGACCGAGACGCGCATTCCGATTGACTCCGTGATTGCGATTCAGTTGAAGGCAGCGACACCGTTCAGCAACGGCTCGCTCCGGTTCATCGTTGCCGGCGAACACGCGCCGGGTCATTCGTCTGACGAAAGCGCGGTCGCGTTCACCTACTGGCAGCACGCCGCGTTCGAGGATCTCGCTCAGGAGGTCGCGCGCGCGATCGCGGTGCGGTCGAGCCTCGCAGTCGTCGCTTAAGCGGACGCTCGGGCGGTGCGCCCGCGACGCGCCCGCTGCCACGGCACGAAGCCGACACCAATCAGCGCCAAGAGTCCGGCCAACGAGACGCCGGCCCCGAGCCGGACTCCCGGCGGCGTGAACGTCCACGTGACGAGCTTGGCCCCCGCCGGCACCTGAACGGCCCGAAGATCTCCAGCGGCTAGAGCCGGAGCGCCATGCCCATCGATGCTCACCTTCCATCCGGGGTAGACGAGGTCGGCAACGACGAGTCGCCCAGGTGCTCGCGGCGCGATGACGATTCGGTCGGGCTCCCTCGAAACGACCCGTGCAGCAATCGGCGAGCCCGCGCTCCGCAGCGTCCGCGCAAACGGCAGCGCCTTGTCATCGCGGGTCACGACGCTCAGGCGGTCGCGGTAGACAACCGGCAGTCCCTTTGGCGCATGGCCAGGCGGCGACACGTAGTACCGCACCGCCAGGGACCGTAACTGCGGCGTGGCGTAGCGAAGCGCGAACTCGAAGTGCCGATCGACCGCATGCCCGCCGTTGGAGGCGAGCATCAATCGGTTGTAGCGCTTGAGGTGAACGGGGTTGTAGCCCGAGACATCCTCGAGTCCAACCCGCAGCGCCTCCTGGTCGAGCAGCAACGCCCGTGCACCAGCCGAGCGATGCGACCCGAGCTGGTGCACGAGCACGGGCTCGGGCGCCGCCGTGGCGATGCGGAACGGCCCCTCCGTGCGCTGCCGCGCGAGCAGGAACGCCGCGCTCCCGGACGGCTTGGGCGTGATCTGCGATGCAGTCAGCCAGCGCAGCGGGTGATCCTGGTGCATTCTCTGCCACGCCAGGTCGCCGCCCAGCACGGCGAGCAGCGCAAGCGGCGCGAGCGGAAAGCGACGCAGCGCGAGCACGACGCTCACACCAACGAGGGGGATCAGATACGCCAACGCGAATCCGTCCGTTCCGCCCGCAAGCACGCCGACGAGCAGTCCGAGCAGCGCGACACCGACCGCACTCGGCCAGCGCTTCGCCTCCGGCAGCGCGAACGCCGCGAGCACGCAGGCGCACAGCAGCGCGAGCACGATGCCGCGCGCCGGCTCGTGGCCGGCCACGGTCCGCACGAGCGGCAGCGGACCCGTCAGCCAGCCGATCAAGCCCGTGGCCCACAGGATCGAGAACGCGACGAGCCATGCGAGCAACCGCACGTGCCCGCTCTCGTGCCGGCCACGCCACCAGCCGATGAGCGCAAGCGCCGGGGTAGCCGCTCCGATGTAGAGCGTGCCGATCTCGGAGCGCGAGACGCCGAAGCGCCCCACGATCCCGCGCCGGTCGCCGAACAGCAGCGAGCCGATGCCGTCGGGGTCGACGTAGCCCGAGGCGGTCGCAAAGCGCAGGAGCTCGAGCCGCGGCAGCAGCGCAACGGCCGCGAGCCCGAACGCGAGCACAAGGGCAACGGCCGCATCGCGTGCCCCGCGCGAGCCCGCGCGCGCGATGAGCCAGATCACGGACGCGACAAGCGAAAGCGCTGCGAGTTGCTGCGACCCGCTCGCCAGATGCATCGCGAGCACGACGGCAAGCCCGGCAATCGCGAACCCGCGGCGCGAAGGCCGCGCGGAAGCCGTGGCCTCCGCGAGCGCGAGCGCCGGCGCCAGCCACGCCGCCCCGCCCAGCAACCCGAGCGCATCCGAGCGCGCAACCAGATGTCCGGAAGCCGCGAACGCGATCGCTCCGAACGCCGAACCTGTGCGACTCGCCTTCAGTTGCCGCGCGAGCGCGTAGGTGCCGAGCGCGGCGATCAGGTAGTGGAACGTCGCCACGGCCCGCAGCGCGGCGACCGGGCTGAGTAGCCACGAGGCGATCAGCATCGGCGGATAGGTGACTCCCGACTGCGCATCTGCCAGGAACGGCTGGCCCGAGAACGCGCCTGGCGCCCAGTACGGGATGTCGCCGGCCGACAGCCGGTCGTGCAGGAACGTCGCGA
>CAZYYP010000305.1:0-3573 GCA_964651695.1 uncultured Gaiellales bacterium
ACCCCGCGTGGCGGCGCGCCGAGGGCGCCGCGCGGCGCTTGCTCGGCCCCGACGCCGTCGCGTAGGGCCCGAGGGGTATGCGGTCACGCGCGCAGCTGCCGGTCGAGGCGCTGCACGGCCTCGGGCAGGTTGCGGCGGCCGAAGCCGAGACGGAAGCGCCCGTCGCCGTAGCCGTACACCCGGCCGGGCAGGAGCAGCACGCCCTGCTCGCGCACGAGCTCCTCGTTGAAGGCGTCGATGCCCTCGCTCCCCCGGTAGCGCGGGAAGCCGATCGAGCCCGCCGAAGGGCGCACCCAGTCGAGCTTCCCGGCGTGCTCGGCCATCAGCGCGTCGACGTACGGGAGGTTGGCGGCGATGATCTCCCGACTGCGCTCGGCCAGCGCTTCGGCGGCGCGCAACGCGATGACGCCGAGTACCTCCGACGGCGCCGGGCTGCAGAGCGAGGTGTAGTCGCGCACCTGCGTCACGGCGTCGAGCAGGTCGCGATCGCGCGTCGCGAGCCAGCCGACGCGCAGGCCGGCGAGCGCGTAGGTCTTCGAGAGCACGCCCACGCTGACCGCACGCGGCGAGCGGTCGACGGCCGCGGGCAGGCGCTGCGCCGGGTCGTGCTCGAGCCCGCGGTACACCTCGTCGCACACGAGCGTGGCGCCGTGGCCCTCCACGAGCTCGACGAGTGCAGCGAACTCGGCCTCGCTCGTGTGCATCCCGGTCGGGTTGTGCGGCAGGTTGACGACGACCGCGCGCGTGCTGGGCCGCAGCGCGGCGGCGATGCGGTCGAGATCGAGTGCCCAGCCCTCCTCGGGACGGAGCTCGACGAGCTCGACCTCGGCGCCCTGGGCACGGGCCAGGTCGTAGAGCGACTGGTAGGCCGGCCACAGCGCCACGACGTGATCGCCCGGGCGGATGAGCGCCGAGAAGAGGATGAAGAGCGCCTCGCTCGCGCCCACGACGGCGATCACGTCGTCGGCGGAGGCCGTGTCGTAGAGCCCGGCGATCTGACTCCGCAGGAGCGGCGCGCCGAGCGTCTCGGTGTAGCCGAGCACGAGGCCGTCCCACAGCTCGCGCGTCTCGTCGTCGGCGTACGCGAGCAGCTCGCGCATCGAGAGCGGCTCCACGTCGGACGCGCAGAGCAGGTACGGCACGGCGAACTCGTGCACCGCGAAGTAGCGCTCGATCGCAAACGGCGGGAGCTGCGTCACGGGCGCCCGCGCAGCTCGCTGCGCCGGATCTTGCCCGAGATCGTCTTCGGCAGGGAGGTCACGAACTCGACCTCGCGCGGGTACTTGTAGGGCGCGGTCACCGTCTTGACGTGATCCTGCAGCTCGCTCGCGAGCGCAGCGGACGCCTCGTAGCCGGGCGCGAGCACGACGAACGCCTTGACGATGCTCGTGCGCTCCGGGTCGGGCTTGCCGACGACGGCGGATTCGGCCACGGCCGGGTGCTCGACGAGCGCCGACTCCACCTCGAAGGGGCCGATCCGGTACGAGGCCGAGATGATCACGTCGTCGGAGCGGCTGACGAACCAGAAGTAGCCGTCCTCGTCCTTGTACGCGCGGTCGCCCGTGAAGTACCAGCCGTCGTGGAACACCTCGGCGTTGGCGTCGTCGTCGTGCCAGTACCCCTGCATCAGGCCGACGGGCCGCTCGGGCGCCGTCGCGAGCGCGATGTTGCCCTCCTCGCCCGGCGCGAGACGAACGCCGTCGTCCGAGACGACGTCCACGTCGTTGCCGGGGGTCGGCTTGCCCATCGAGCCCGGGCGCACCTCGAGGCAGGGGAAGTTCGCCACGATGTTGACCGTCTCGGTCTGCCCGTAGCCGTCGTAGATCGTCGTCCCGGTGGCCTCGCGCCAGGCGCGGATGACCTCGGGGTTGAGCGGTTCGCCGGCCGAGACCGTGTGGCGCACGCGCGCGAGATCGAACGCGCCGAGGTCGAGTTGCACGAACGCGCGGAAGAGCGTCGGCGGCGCGCAGAACGTCGTCACTCCCGAGCCCTCGAGCACGCGCAGGCACCGCTCCGGGTCGAGTTTGCCGCGCTGATCCCAGAGGAAGACCGCCGCTCCCATGCGCCACTGGCCGAAGAGCTTGCCCCACGCCGCCTTCGCCCAGCCGGTGTCCGAGAACGTCCAGTGCAGGTCGGCGGGCGTCAGGTCCTGCCAGAAGCGCGCGGTGATCTCGTGCCCCGCGCCCATCGACGCGTGGGTGTGCAGCACCATCTTCGGCGCCGCCACCGTGCCCGAGGTGAAGTACAGGAGCAGGGGATCCTGGGCGCTCGTCACGCGGCCGGTGGGCTCGGCGTCGCTCGCGCGCGCCATGAGGTCCTCGTAGCGCTCGCAGCCGGCCTCGACGGGCGTGCCGACGACGATGACGTGGCGGAGCGTCGGGCACTGATCTCGTACGCCGGCGAGCTTGGCGGCGGCCTCGTCGTCGACGACCGCGATCGTGGCGCCGGCGCGGTCGATGCGCTGCGCGATGTCGCGCGCGGTGCAGAGCGTCGTGGCGGGCATCGGGATCACGCCGAAGCGGAACATGCCGAGCAGCAGCTCGTACCACTCGGGGATGCGCGGCAGCATCACGAAGGCGCGCTCGCCGGCGGTCACCCCGAGCGCCTCGAGTGCGTTGGCGACGCGCCTCGACGCCATCGCGAGCTCGCCGAAGCCGACCTCCCTGCGGTGCTCGCCGCGCGCGTCGACCGCGACGAGCGCGAGCTTGCCGGGGTGCTGCGCGGCCCAGTGCTCGACCACGTCGCGCGTGAATTCGTAGTCGTCCGGGACGTGCAGCCGGAACGTCCGCCGCGCGTCCTCGTAGTCGGTCATGTTCATGCCGGGACGATGCTATCGGCCGGCCGATAGGTCGCAAGCTCTCCGCCGTGCGCGCGCAGCCACGGGCGTGAGTCCGCGGCCGGCCGGTGGCGCGCGAAGAGCGACCAGAAGGCGGGCGAGTGGTTGGCGACGCGCAGGTGGCAGAGCTCGTGGCAGACCACGTCGTCGAGCACCCAGGCCGGTGCGAGCAGCAGCCGCCACGAGAACGAGAGCGTCCCGCGCGACGAGCAGGATCCCCAGCGCGTCTTCTGATCGCGCACCGCGAGCGCCTTCGGCTCGACGCCGACCTGCGGCGCCTGGTGCTCGATCGACGCCGCGAGCGCGTCGCGCGCCGCCTCGCGGTACCAGCGCTCGAGCGCTCCGGCCGCGGCCTCCTCGCCGGGCGCGCGCACCTCGAGCGCGCCCGCGCTCCAGCCGGCGCTCGGGCGTGTGCCGTGCACGATGCGCAGATCGACCGGCTCGCCGCCGTGCCACGCCACTCCCGGCCGCGCGAGCCCGAGGGCGCCCGGGCGCTGGCGGGCGAGCGCGCGCTCGAGCCACGGGGTCAGCGTCCTCAGCGCACTGTCGATCGCGCCGGCCCGCGCGCCGGCCGGGACGACGAGCTCCGGCCCGTTCCCCGGTACGAGGACGAGCCGCATCCGCCGGGCCCGGGTCGAGTGCCGCAACTGCACCCTCACCGCCCCGCTGCGCAGATGCACCGTGCGCTCCGCCTCCACGGCAGGCACACTACGTGTCGTGCACGCCGAGCAGATCAC
>CAZYYP010000306.1:0-3547 GCA_964651695.1 uncultured Gaiellales bacterium
TCGTCTCCGTGCTCATGCTCCGTCCCCATCTGACGTTTCGGTTGATGCGGCGTCAGGCCGGGATGCCGGGGGGGCCGAGGATCTCGAGCCCGTAGTCGGCGGCGGCCCGGAGCACGGGCCCCATGTCCGGCGGCGCCGTCGGGGCGGGCGGGATCTCCGGTGCGGTCGCCGGGGCGGCGAGCGCGCGGACGAAGCCCTCAAATCCCGCCGGTTCCGTCACCAGCAGGAAGCGCGCCTGCTCGGAGCTGACGACGAACGTGTGAGGGACGTCGCACGGGCCGAACACGAACGAGCCGGCGCTCGCCGCGATCGTCTTGCCGTCGACCCAGATCGTGAGCTCGCCCTCGAGGACGTAGAACCACTCGTCCTCGTTGTGGTGGACGTGCAGCGGCGAGCCGCTGCCGCGAGGCACGAGTTGCTCCGTGACCATTACGCGGCCGCCAGTCGCGGCGCCGTCGGCCTTGATCGTCGTGAGGCCACCGAAGAACCAGAGGTGCTCGCCCTCGCCAGGCCCGTGGACGACGGGTGCGAGGGTATCGTGCGACGCGCTCATCGCGGTGTCTCCTTTGTCGATCGACGCCATGCGTGCAGCGTGACCGCCGCCACGCATGATCGCCATCCCCGCGCGCGTGGGGGTTTTTGTCGCGTTGTGAGACACTTGCCCGCATGGCATGGTCGCCCGAGCGCCTGATCGATGAGGTCGATCTGCTCAGCGCCCGGGGACTGCCGCGGAAGGAGTTCTTCGCCGAGCTCGCCCCCCGGCTTCGCAACGTCATCGACAACGACGCCAGCTGTTGGCACACGCTGGACCCGCACACACGCCTGATGACGAGCGACTCGCCCGACGAGCTGATCGAGCGTGGTGTCTTCGCCCCAGACGAGACCCAGGCAGCAGGGGAGTTGCTGGTGCGCAGCGAGTATCTGGTCGAGGACGTCAACACCTTCGCCGGGCTGGCGGCGCAGCGCGTGCCCGTCGGGATCCTGGACCACGTCACGCGCGGCGACCCGCAGCGCAGCGCTCGCTACCGCGACCTGCTCCTCCCGGCCGATATTCCCCACGAGCTGCGCGCCGCCTTCGTCATGCGCGGCCGCGTCTGGGGCGCGGTCCACATCGCCCGCCGCGCTGCAAGCGGACCGTTCGAGCAGCGTGACGTCGACGCGCTCGCGGCCGCCGCGGGCGCGATCGCCCGGGGGATCCGTGCCTCGCTGCGCTTCGACGCAGCACGCCGCGGGACGGGCGTCGAGGCGCCCGGGCTCGTCGTCCTTGGTCCACAGGACGAGGTCGAGCTCATCACACCCCCGGCGCGCGAGCTGCTCGCGTCGCTGCGGCCCGAGCGAGCCACCTACGCCGACGATGCGATGGCCACGCCCGTGCTCGCGCTCGCCTCGTTCGTACGCGGCGCGCCCGAGGCCGGTCAGGGTGGATTGAACGCCGTTACGGTTCCCAGCAGCGACGGATGGATCACGCTGCACGCGTCGCTGCCAGGGCCTCCCGGCGACGGCCGCATCGCCATCGTCCTCGAGCGGGCCGGCGGCGCCCGCTCAGCGACCGTCCGCCTTGAAGCGTTCGGCGCGACTGCTCGCGAGCGCGAGGTCGCCACCCTCCTCGCCCGCGGCCTGTCGCGAGCAGAGCTGGCCGAGACGCTCGTCCTCTCCCCGCACACCGTCGAGGACCACGTCAAGAGCCTCTACGAGAAGCTCGGCGTCGCCTCGCGGCAGGAGCTCGTCGCTCGCGTGTTCCTGGACGAGTACCTCCCCGAAGTGGCGCGCAAGACGCCGCTGACGTCGCGCGGGCGATTCGACCGGAACTAGCGGCTGCGTGTGAGCCTCCGGCACGGAGTCTGAACATACCGCTGAACATACGCATGACGCTCGCCGATGCTCCCCATAGATCAGCAGCATGTACCTTCACGATCTCGCTCCTTGTCGTTCGCCGCCACCGTCGGGCGCCGTTCGTACGCGGTCGGAACACGCTGCCCGTTCTCGAGATCTGCACACGCCTGGGAGGTCAGCACGACTGATTTGCACGGCCGCCGCACGAGGCGTATCGTCGCAGCGCCAAGGGGCGGGGACAACTTCCAGAGGGGGTCCACGTGATGGCCTGGGACGCGATTCTTCGGCGGAGGTGGCGCGTGCGCGGCGCCGGGCGATTCGCTGTGCTCGGCGCGCTCGTCGCGGCGGCGGCGCTCGGCCCCGCCGCCTCGCCTGCTGCGACCGGCTGGGGGACGGTCTCGAGTCCCGGCGCCGACGGACTCGCGACGCCCTCTCTGGCGTTCACCGGCACCCAGGTGCTCGGCACCTGGCCGATCAACGGTGGCCTCAACCAGTGGTCGGCCGAGGCCTCGGCCTTCACGCCACTGACCGACGGGACCGCGCTCGCGGCCTCGGACAAGCGCATCCCGCTCGTCTCGGGCTGGGCGGGGATTGGCCCAGTCGTGCTGGCGGGCTCGACCTCGCCGGGTGGCTACCAGGCCATGATCACGGGCGGCGCGCCAACGCCCGGTCCGATCGACGGGACCGATTTCACCCAGCGGAACGCGGATGGCACGTGGGGCCCGCTCGTCAACACCGGCCTGACGGAATGCGGCACGTGCGCCTCGGCCGTCACGGCGATCGCCGCCCAGGACGGCCAGACGCCGATGTTCGTCAACAACTACGGCGGAAGTCTCGTCGTGTATCGCGGTGCGACCGGGCTCGGCGGCACGCCGGGCACCAGTCTCTCGGGCGTGTTCGGCGGGGGCGGCGGCGTCCAGGCCAGCTACCCGACGCTCGGCCATGACGCCTCGGGGCGGTACTGGCTCGCGTGGTACAACAGCATCGCGCCGCTCGGGCTCGCCGTCGTCCAGATCGATCCGGCGACGGGCGCCTCCATCGGCGCGCCGTCGATTCAGCCGGCAGCGGCCTGGATGCCGTTCGCGCTCGCCTGCGGTGCGAGCTGCAGGCTCGTCTACCACGGCCTCGAGCCGGATGGCTCGAACCTGGCGCGTATCAGGACGTGGTGGCCGGGTGACCCCGCGCCCACGACGATCAACGGCGCCGGCGAGCGCGTCGGCAACGGAGTCGGTGCGGCTTACACCCACGACGGCAAGCTCTGGGTCGTGTGGTACGACGACCATGTGCCGACCTACCACGCCGTCCTCGGCGACGCGCGCGGTGCGGGCGGGACCGTGCAGGATCTCGGTATCCCGGCCAAGGGCAACACGGACGTCCCCGGCCTCATGAGCGGGATCGCAATCCAGAACGACTCGCTGGTCGTCGTGGCGAACTGGAACACGAACGGATCGCCACAGTTCTGGTCGGACGTCGTGCCTGCGAGCATCGCCACGCCGGCTCCGGGGCCACGCGTCGTCGAGCTGCAGACCGGCGCGGGCGGCAAGGGGTTCCGCATCCAGGTCCAGTTCGACGTGCCGAAGTCCTGCTCCAAGCCGTGCACCGGCAGCGCCGAGCTGCGAACGCGCAACGGCCGCCGGCTGTACGCGGTGACGCCGCTCCCGGGCGACGGCAAGGTCGTGCTCGGACGCCGCAGCGGCATCCCGCTCTTCAAGGG
>CAZYYP010000307.1:0-2092 GCA_964651695.1 uncultured Gaiellales bacterium
CCGGCGAGCTCGACGCGGTCGTGCCCCTGCCGTGCGGCCGGGTTACCGCGTGTGCGTTCGGCGGCGATGATCTCGACGAGCTCTTCATCACGACGTCGCGCCTCGGCCTGACGCCCGGCGCGGATCCCTCGGGCGGCGCGCTGTTCCGCTGCAAGCCGGGCGTGCGCGGGGTGCCCGTGCTCCAGTTCGCCGGCTGACGCGCGTCGGGCAGGCGCCCGCGCGGGGTCGGATCTCCGGCGTTCTCTGACTCAGAGCGCGGCGAGCGCGAGGTCGGGCACGTCGGTGATCACGCCGTCGACGCCGAGGCGCGCGAGGCGCGCGACCTCGTCCGCGTCGTTGACGGTCCAGACGTGGAGCGCGAGCCCGAGGCTGCGTGCGTGCTCGACGAGGAGCCGGTCGACGAGCTCGGCCGACGGGTGGAGCGCGCGGTGCCGCGCGATCGCCGCTTCGCGCAGGGCCGCGCCCACGTCGCTGTCGATGCCGATCACGAGTGCCGTCGGAATGTTCGGCCGCAGTGCGCGCACCGTGCGCAATGCGATGGGGTCGAACGACGAGGCCAGCACCCGGTCCCGCCCTCCGCGCCGCAGGAGCAGCCCGCAGAACGCGGCCGCGACGCCGGCCGGGTGGTCGCCATCGGTCTTGAGCTCGACATTCACGAGGCCGCCGGCGCTCGCGTCGAGCGCCGTCGCGAGGGCCGGGAGGGGCGGCTCGGCGATCCGCCGGATCGGCGTCCCTGCGAGCTCCGGGTCGTGGTAGACGACCAGGTCGCCCCGGCCCGCGCGGCGGGTGTCCAGCTCCACGCCGTCGGCGCCCAGCCTGAGCGCGAGCTGGAATGCCTCTGGGGTGTTCTCGGCAGCCGCGCGCGACGCGCCGCGGTGTGCCAGCACGAGCGGGCGCTGCACGGACCGAAGGCTAGTGCGGCCGGCGGCACTCGTGGGTCACGTTGTGGTGAACCTGCCGGTCAGGCGTAGCGCAGCGATCCCGGCGTCGTCAGCAGCTCGCCCGTCTCGAGCCAGGTCTTGAGGCCCGAGAGGATCATCGGCCAGCCGCCGTAGATCTGCTCGTTGGCGCCTTCGCGCAGCTGATCGTGCGTGACGACCAGCCGGCAGGAGTCGTCGCCGACCGGCTCGATCTCCCACGTGATTCGCGAGGTTCCCTCGCTCTTCACGTCGTCGTCCCAGAGCGCGACCATGCTCTGCACGAGGCGGCGCGGCGGGTCGACCTCGAGGTTCTCCCCCTCACCGAGCAGCCCGCCCGGGTGGCTCATCGCGTAGTGCGAGCCTGGCGTGAAGTCCGAGACGATCCGTGCCCCGAACGTGTACTTGCTACGGATCTCGGTATCGGTGATCGCCTCCCAGAGGCGCTCCGGCGTGGTGCGGATGTAGATCTCGAACACCTTCTCCATGTCGGTCTCCAGTCGCTGCTTGAGGTCGCTGAGCGCCGCGGTCCACGGCTCGGCGTACTTGCTCACCCACCGGTCGTGGACGAGACGAATCGGAACGGGGTTCAGGAAATGCAACTTCTCGCGCCCCCGCCGCCGGGGAACGACGAGTCCGGCCTCCTCGAGCACCTTGAGGTGCTTCATGACGCCGAACCGGGTCATCGAAAACCGGGCCACCAGCGCCCCCGTCGTCTGCCCATCCTCGACAAACAGGGCATCCAAGACCTCCCGGCGGGTGGGATCCGCCAAAGCGCTGAACACGGCGTCCATGCCAAGAACCATATGTGACTATTTAGTCACCTGTCAACCGGAGTCTCAAGAATCGGGGTCTGACCCGCTATTGGCGGGTCTGACCCCGAGTTCCCAGGCCTGACCCCGAGTTCCCGCTGGTTGGCACAGACCCGGCGCACTGCGGCGTCCGGCGTGTGGTCCGGACGTGAGAGCTTCAACGCATGGCCAGACCCTTGAGAATCGACTACCCAGGCGCGATGCACCACGTCTTCGTTCGAGGCGTCGCTCGTTCGGCGATCGCGGTCGACGACGCCGACTTCGAGCACTCGCTGTTCTTGCTGGAGCGCACCATCGCCCGTTTCGAGCTCCGCTGCCACGCGTGGTGCTTCCTCCCAAACCACGCCCACCTGCTCGTGACCT
>CAZYYP010000307.1:2192-3539 GCA_964651695.1 uncultured Gaiellales bacterium
CTGCGGGCGAACGTTGCGGCGGTCAGGTCGGCGCCGGTCAGGTTGCAGCCGGTGAGGAGTACCGACTCGAAGGTCGCCGCGTAGGCCTCGGCCTCGACGAGCGAGCAGCCGCGGAACTCGACTCGCGCGAGCTTTCCCATCCGCAGGGACGCCAGGTCGAGTTGGCAATTGGTCAGCGTGACATCGCGCAGCGAGCCGCCCAGTTGCGCTCCCACGAAACGGCTCTCGCTCAGCGTCGCGGACGAGATCTCGAGCGAGTCGAACTGCGCGTTCGCGAAATCGAGCGCCGTCGCCGTGCAGTCGATCAGCCGCAGCGCGACGCGGGCGCCTGCAAGCGAGAGGCCCGCGAGGTCGCAGTCGAAGAACGCCAGGCCCCGGACCGCGGCAACCTCGGCAGGAGTGCCCTCGACGCGCACTCCCTCCCACCGCGCGACTCCATCTACGACCTGCGCGGCCCCGGCGGCGGGGAGCGGTGCCCGCCGCACCGGCAGGGAGCGCGGAGGCAGGCGCGTGGCGCTCACGCGGCGGGGGCCGGTGTCCCCTGGTGGAAGTACATGCGCCAGCCCGCGTCGGATCGCCGCACGAGCGAGCTGCGGTGCACGCGCCCTCCCGGGCCGTCGGTCGTGAATGTCAGATGGACGAGGCCCGGCGCGAGCAACGTGCCCGTCATAGCGCTCACGCGCACGGCATCGGAGGCCGAGCCGGCGCCGCCCGTGAGGGCAGCGACGATCGACTCGCGATCCCACCGGGCGCCGGAGGACCCGATCTCGGTGAAGCCGGGTTCGAGGAGCTGCTCGAGCCGCTCGCGCGACGCGCGCACCGCGGGATCGAGCAGGCGCAGCTCGCACTCGATGGCGGCCTGCACGCTCGCGGCGCTCTCCACCTCAGCCGGCGCGCACGAGGTATGCGGCCTTCACGCCGACCGTCCGGCACGTGCCCGACAGGTGGTCGACGGCGCCCGCGCTCCCACGGCCGACCACTACGTCGTCGAATTCATCCGCCATGCGAGCCTCCCCGGGGTCGCCGGCGATGATACGCCGAGCCGGCCTTCAGCTGCCGGGGGCATCTCCGAACTTGCCGGCGCGAATGGCCTTCGCCATGTCGGCGGACTGCTCGCGATACCAGCTGCCGTCGGCGAGCTCGATCACGGGCAGTGCGGTCTGTCCCGAGTGCTCGAGCAGTGCGGTGCGGCGGCTCCTGGGCAGCCACGGCTCCTTTACGATCTCGTACTCGACGCCGGCGTCGTCGAGCGCCATCTGGACGTTCCAGCAGGGATGCTTGTCGGTCTTGGGCCACATTACGGGGCAGCGATGGAGCTTGACAGCCATGCTCTTCTCTCGTCGTTGA
>CAZYYP010000308.1:0-3531 GCA_964651695.1 uncultured Gaiellales bacterium
CCGAGGTCGCGCTTGAGGAACGACTCGAAGAGGTCGCCGAGCGGCGCCGCGAGCGCCACGCCGGCGCCCACGAGCAGCGCCTGCGGATTCGTGAAGCCCTGGCGGTAGAGCGTCACCCAGGTCACGAAGACGCCCGCCGCGAGACCGATCACGAACCCCTCCACCGTCTTCTTGGGCGAGATCGCAGGCGCGAGCCGGTGGCGCCCCAGGAGGCGGCCGCCGAAGTACGCGAAGATGTCGGAGGCCCACGTGCCGAGCAGCACGGCGAGCACGAGGTTCCAGCCGAAGCGGTCGCTCGGGCCGTCGAGGCCGCGCAGCGCGACCAGGCTCGCCATGCCGCCGCCGACGTACAGCGCGCCGAACGTCGTCACGGAGACCGAGCCCAGCGCCGACTCGCGCGATGCGACCCCGGCGACGACCACGAACGTGATCGGGATGCTGGCCGCGAGCGCCGCCAGCGACCAGCCGATGCCGCCGCCCCAGGTCGCGAGCACCATCGCGAGCCCGGCTCCGAATCCGGTCAGCGCGATCGGGCGCAGCTTGCGCGCCATGCGGAAGAGCTCGTCGAGCGCAAGGCCGCAGGCGAGCAACGCGAGCAGCAGCATCGCGATCCCGCCGATGTAGACGCAGGCGAGCGCGACCGGCGCGAGCAGCGCGGCGACGAGCACGCGTCCGAGGAGGTCGCTCATCGCGCTCCGAAGCGACGGCGGCGCCCGGCGTACTCGGCCAGGGCGGCGCGCAGGGGCGCCTCGCCGAAGTCGGGCCAGAGCGTGGGCGTGAACACGTACTCGCTGTAGGCGGTCTGCCAGAGCAGGAAGTTCGAGAGCCGCTGCTCGCCCGAGGTGCGGATCACGAGGTCGGGCTCGGGCATGTCGGGCGCGCTGAGGCGCGCGACGAACGCCGCCTCGTCGATGTCCTCGGCCGCGACGCCGTCGTGCACGAGCCTGCGCGCCGCCTCCACGAGCTCGGCGCGGCCGCCGTAGTCGAAGCAGATCCAGAGCGTCAGGGCGCCGTTGGCCGCGGTATCGCGCTCGGTGTCCTCGATCAGCGTCAGGATCGAGGGCGAGCAGCGATCGCGGCGCCCCACGAAGCGCACGCGCACGCCCATCCGGCCCATGTCGGGAAACTCGCGCCGGATCGTCTCGGCGAGCAGGTCGAGCAGGCCGCGCACCTCGTCGTCGGGGCGGTTCCAGTTCTCGGTCGAGAACGCGAACACCGCGAGCGAGTCGACGCCGAGGTCGAGGCAGGCCTCGACCGTCCGCCGCAGCGCGCGCGTGCCCGCGCTGTGGCCCGCGAGCACCGGCAGGCCGCGCGAGCGGGCCCAGCGGGCGTTGCCGTCCATGATGATCGCGACCGAGCGCGCGATCTCGGGCAGGGCGGGCTCGACGGGCCGCGACGCTCGCTTGAGCAACCGCAGGCGTTCCAGGACTCCGGGCATCGTGTGGGGCCTCGACCCTCCCTAGGCGCGGACCGGGGCCGGCGCAGCCGCCGGGTCAGACCTCGAGGATCTCGGCTTCCTTGGCCTTCAGGACGTCGTCGATGCGCTTCACGTGCTCGTCGGTCAGCTTCTGCACGCGCTCCTCGGCGCGGTGCACCTCGTCGGCCTGCGCCTCGCCGGCGCGATCGAGCTCCTTGAGGTGGTGCAGCGCGTCACGCCGCACATTGCGCACGGCGATGCGGCCCTCCTCGCCGATGTGGCGGGCCACCTTGACGAGGTCCTTGCGCCGGTCCTCGGTCAGCTGCGGGATCGGCAGGCGCACGACCGAACCGTCGTTGGCCGGGTTGAGCCCGAGATCGGACTCCATCACGGCGCGCTCGATCTCCTTGATCGCGGTCTTGTCGTAGGGCGTGATCATGAGCATGCGCGCGTCCGGCACGCTGATCTGCGCGAGCTGGTTGAGCGGCGTCCGCGTGCCGTAGTACTCGACCTGGATGCGGTCCAGCAGCGCGGCGGAGGCACGTCCCGTGCGCACGCCCGTGAGTTCGTGGCGCATCGCCTCCACGCTCTTGTCCATACGCGTCTTGGCGTCGTCGACCAACTCGTCAACCGTCATCTCGAGCTCCTTCCGACGAAATGTCCTCGGGCGGCAGGGGAGCCACGCGCCGGCCCGTGCTCACAACCGTACCGATGCTCTCGCCGCGCACCACCCGGCCGATGTTGGCGGCGTCGTCGATGCTGAAGACGTAGATGGGCATGTCGTTGTCCATGCAGAGCGAGAGCGCCGTGGCGTCCATGACCCTGAGCTGGCGCTCGAGCGCTTCGCGGTGCGACACCTCGGGCAGGAAGCGCGCGGCCGGCGTCGTCGCCGGATCTGCGTCGTAGACGCCGTCGACCCCGTTCTTGGCCATCATCAGCGCCTGGGCGCCGATCTCGCAGGCACGGAGCGCCGCGCCCGTGTCGGTCGTGAAGAACGGGTTGCCGGTGCCGGCCGCGAAGATCACGATGCGGTTCTTCTCGAGGTGGCGCATCGCGCGCCGGCGGATGTAGGGCTCGGCGACCTCGTCGACCGCGAGCGCCGAGAGCACGCGCGTCGGGGTGCCCGCCCGCTCGAGCGCGTCCTGCAACGCGACCGCGTTGAGCACCGTCGCGAGCATGCCGCAGTAGTCGGCGGTCGCGCGGTCCATCCCGTGCGCGCTCTCCTGGAGCCCCCGCCAGATGTTGCCGGCGCCCACGACCACGGCAACCTGCACGCCGCTCGCGCGCACCGCTGCCAGCTCGTGCGCGATGCGCGTGACCGTTTCGGGATCCTGCCCGTAGGGGCGATCGCCGAGCAGCGCCTCGCCCGAGAGCTTGATCAGGACGCGGTGGAAGGGCCCGCGGCCCTCCACGGTTGGAGCGGGTTCGCTCACCTCGGGCGTATCGAACGCGATCGGGATGCCGGACGCAAGCCGCCGCCGCTCAAGCGCCGCGCTCGTAGCGGGTGAAGCGCTTGATCTGCACGTTCTCGCCCGTCTTGGCCGCGATCTCCGTGCGCAGGTCGTCGATCGAGCGGTCGCCGTCGCGCACGTAGGGCTGCTCGAGCAGGCAGACCGAGGACAGCCACTTGTCGAGCTTCCCCTGCGCGATCTTGTCGCGCACGTTCTCGGGCCTGTCGGCGGCCTGGGCGCGGTAGATCTCGAGCTCGCCCTCGATCAGGTCGGCCGGCACGTCCTCGCGGCTGATCCAGCGCGCGTCGGCGCTCGCCGAGATCTGCAGCGCGACCTCGTGTGCGAACGACTTGAACTCCTCGGTGCCGGCCACGAAGTCGGTCTCGCAGCCGATCTCGACGAGCACGCCGATGCGCCCGCCGTGCACGTAGGCCTCGATCAGGCCCTCCGTGGTCGTGCGGTCGGCGCGCTTGCCCGTCTTCGCGATGCCGCGCTCGCGCAGCAGCTTGACGGCCGCGGCCTGGTCGCCGTTCGCCTCGCGCAGCACGTTCTTGCACTCCATGATCCCGGCGCCGGTGGCCTCGCGCAGCGCCTTGACCTCCGCGGCCGATGCCGCGTAGTCGCTCACGAACCGGCCTCCGCGGCAGGCGCCGGCGCGGGCGC
>CAZYYP010000309.1:0-3526 GCA_964651695.1 uncultured Gaiellales bacterium
GCACGCGCTCCCAGGTGGCGCTGTCGAGTTCCAGCACCGGGACGTTGCAGCCGATGCCGGCGTTGGCGCAGGCGATGTCGACGCGCCCGTGCGCGTCCAGGACTGCGGCAAGAACGGTCTCGGTCTCCTCGCGGGAGGTCACGTCATGGCGCACCGCGCGGGCGTCATGGCCCGCGGCGCGCAGCTCGGTGCACAGCGTCTCGGCGTTCGCGGGCGCGACATCGCCGGCGACGACGCGCGCGCCCTGCGCGCAGAGCCGGCGAACGATCGCGGCGCCGATCGCCCCGGACGCGCCGGAGACGTATGCAACCTTCCCGTCGAGCAGCATCTCCGTGCCAGACTACCGACGTGACCGCTCGCACGGCATACGCCAAGATCTGGGACGACCACGCGATCGGCGACGACCTCCTCTACGTCGACCTCCACCTCGTCCACGAGGTCACGAGCCCGCAGGCGTTCGAGGGTCTCCGGCTCAGCGGGCGCAGAGTCCGGCGCCCCGACCGGACGATCGCGACGGCCGATCACAACGTGCCGACGTGGGAGCTCTCGCGCCCGATCGAAGACGAGGTCGCCCGTCAGCAACTCGACGCCCTCGCGCGCAACGTCGAGGAGTTCGGGATCCCGTACTACGGCCTCGGGCACCGCCGTCAGGGCATCGTCCACGTGATCGGGCCCGAGCTCGGCATCACGCAACCGGGCATGACGATCGTCTGCGGCGACTCGCACACCTCGACCCACGGGGCGTTCGGCGCGCTCGCCTTCGGCATCGGGACGAGCGAGGTCGAGCACGTGCTGGCCACGCAGACGGTCCCCCAGAAGCGTGCGCACAGCATGCGTGTGACGTTCGCGGGCCGGCCCGGGGTCGGCGTGGGCGCGAAGGACATGATCCTCGGCCTGATCGCGCAGGAGACCGCCGCGGGCGCCACGGGGCATGTCGTCGAGTACGACGGCGAGGCCATCCGCGCGCTCTCGATGGAGGGCCGGATGACGGTGTCCAACATGTCGATCGAGTGGGGCGCGCGCGCCGGCCTGATCGCCCCCGACGAGACGACGTACCGCTTCCTCGAGGGCCGGCCGGGCGTGCAGGGCGTGATCGAGGAGGCCATCGAGCGCTGGTCGCACTACTCGACCGACGCGGATGCGACGTTCGACCGCGAGATCGTGATCGACGCCTCGGCGCTCGCACCGCAGCTGACGTGGGGCACGAATCCCGGCCAGACGGCGCCGATCACCGGCGTCGTCCCGGCGCCTGCCGACGACGACGAGCAGCGCGCGCTCGACTACATGGGCCTGACCGCCGGAGCGGCGCTGGCGGGCACGCCGGTCGACCGCGTCTTCATCGGCTCCTGCACCAACGGCCGCCTCGGCGATCTGCGGGCGGCGGCTGCGGTCGTGCGCGGCAAGCGCGTGGCAGACAGGGTCACGGCGCTGGTCGTGCCGGGATCCATGCGGGTCAAGGCCGAGGCCGAGGCCGAGGGTCTCGACCGGGTGTTCGCCGACGCGGGCTTCGAGTGGCGCAACGCGGGGTGCTCCATGTGCCTGGGCATGAACCCCGACATCGCCGGGCCCGAGGAGCGCGTCGCCTCGACCTCCAACCGCAACTTCGAGGGCCGCCAGGGGCGGCTCGCGCGGACGCACCTGATGAGTCCGGAGATGGCGGCCGCCGCTGCGATCACGGGCTGCCTGGTCGACGTGAGGGAGCTCGCCTGATGGAGCATTTCGATGTCGTGACGGGGCCGGTCGCCGCGCTCGACCGCGCCAACGTCGACACCGACCAGATCATCCCGAAGCAGTTCCTGAAGCGCATCGAGAAGACGGGCTACGGGCAGTTCCTGTTCTGGGACTGGGCCAAGGACGATGATTTTCCGCTCAACCGCTCGGACTTCGAGCGCGCGCCGATCCTCGTCGCAGGCGCCAACTTCGGGTGCGGTTCATCGCGCGAGCATGCCGCCTGGGCACTCGCCGGCCGCGGCTTCCGCGCCATCATCGCTCCCTCGTTCGCCGACATCTTCCGCTCCAACTGCGGCAAGAACGGGCTCCTCACCGTCGAGCTGCCCGAGGCCGACGTGCGCGAGCTGATCGACGCCGCGCCGGCGACCGCCACGGTCGACCTCGAGCGCCAGATGGTGACCCTGCCGTCGGGCCGCGAGGTCGCGTTCAGCATCGACGAGGACGTGCGCTATCGCCTGCTCAACGGCTACGACGACATCGGGCTGACGATGCAGCGGATCGACGCGATCGACGCCTACGAGCACGATCGCGAGCGCGTCGGGCCCTCGACGCTCGCGCTGTAGGCTCGCCGCGAACCCGTACCTGGAGGGAGAGGGATGAAGATCCGCGCCGCGGTGCTCGAGGAGTTCGGCCAGCCGCTCGTCGTCCAGGACGTCGAGCTCGCAGGGCCGAAGGCGGGTGAGGTGCTGGTGCGCGTCGAGGCCTGCGGCGTCTGCCACACCGACCTCTACACCGCGAGCGGCGCCGATCCGACCGGCTACTCGCCGTGCGTGCTCGGGCACGAGGGCGCGGGCGTCGTGGAGGACATCGGCGAGGGCGTCACGAGCGTCCGCCGCGGCGACCGCGTGATCACGCTCTTCGCGCCCGAGTGCGGGAAGTGCCTGCACTGCCTCAGCGGGCGCACGAACCGCTGCCTCGCGATCCGCGAGCAGCAGGGCCTCGGCTACCTGCCCGACGGCACCGCGCGGCTTTCGCGCGACGGCGAGCAGCTCCGGCACTTCATGGGCACCTCGACGTTCGCCGAGGCGACGGTGATGCCCGAGATCGCACTCGCCAAGGTCGGCCCCGACGTGCCGCCCGAGGGCGCGAGCATCTTCGCCTGCGGACTCTCGACCGGTCTCGGCGCCGCCTTCTACACGGCGGAGGTCGCGCCCGGCTCGACCGCCGCCGTCTTCGGCTGCGGGCTCGTGGGCCTCGGCGCGATCGCCGGCTGCCGCCTGCGCGGGGCCGAGACGATCGTCGCGATCGACCTCTCGGAGGAGCGCCTCGCGATGGCGCGCCACCACGGGGCGACGCACACCATGCTCGCCGGGCCGGGCGTGGTCGACGCGCTCAAGGAGATGACCGGCGGCTTCGGCTGCGACTACACGTTCGAGGCCACCGGCCTCGTGCAGGTCATGCGCCAGGCCGTCGAGTCGGCGCGCGAGGCGTGGGGCCTCGCCACGATGATCGGCGTCGCGGGCAAGGGCGAGACGCTCGAGATCGTGCCGCGCTTCCTGATCACCGGGCGGCGCGTGACCGGATCGTCCTTCGGCGGCGTCAAGGGCCGCAGCCAGGTGCCCGGTCTCGTGCAGCTGTGGATGGACGGGAAGCTCGACGTCGACAGCATGCTCAGCCACCGCATGCCGCTCGCCGACGTCAACCGCGCGTTCGACCTCATGCACCACCAGGACGGGATCCGCTCGATCCTGACGTTCTGACGAACCGTCGCGGCGGGGCCACGCCGAAGTCGAGGAAGAGCGTGCGCTCGAGCGCGAGCGGCCCGACGCCGAGCGCACCGCCGGGCGCAGCCGCG
>CAZYYP010000310.1:0-3511 GCA_964651695.1 uncultured Gaiellales bacterium
ACGACGCACGAGTCGATGAACTTCGCCGGGGTGCGCCGCCTGCCGATGGTGTTCGTCGTCGACAACAACCAGTTCGCGTACTCGACGCCCACGCACCTCAACTTCGCGGCGCCGTCCCTTGCGTCGCGTGGACCGGCCTACGGCTTCGAGGGCGTCGTCGTCGACGGCACCGATGTGCTGGCCGTGTACCGCGAGGCCCGCACGGCCATCGAGCGCGCGCGCGCCGGCGGCGGGCCTGCGCTGCTCGAGCTCATGACCCTGCGCATGGAGGGGCACGCGGTGCACGACGACGCGGCCTATGTCCCGGCCGAGCTGTTCGAGCACTGGGCGGCCAAGGATCCCGTGCGGCGCTTCGAGGCCTGGATGCGCGAGCACGGGCAGCTCTCCGACGACGAGCTCGGAGCACTCGAGCGCGAGGTCGAGACGACCATCGCCGAGGCCGTCCGGCGCGCCGAGGCGAGTCCCTGGCCCGACCCCGACACGCTCGAGGACGGTGTCTACGCCGGCTGAGGCGGAGCGGCCCGAGAAGCCGCTCTCGCTCCCGAGCTACCGTCCCTGGTTCTACGACCTCGTGCGTGGCACGAGCGCGCTGTTCCTGCACACGATCTTCCGGCTGCGCGTCGACGGGCTCGACAACATCCCGCTGCACGGCGGCGTGGTGCTCGCGCCGATGCACCGCTCGTATCTGGACACCCTCGCGGTCGGCGTATCGCTGAACAAGCGGCGCTTCCGGGCGATGGCCAAGTACGAGCTGTTCTTCGTCCCGCTGATCGGCCGCGCCATCGCGATGGGCGGCGGCTTCCCGGTGCGCCGCGGCGTGCAGGACATGGAGGCCTACGACACGGCCATGCGACTGCTGCACGAGGGGGCCATGCTGCTCGTGTTCCCCGAGGGCACCCGCAACCGCCACGGCAAGGCTCGGCCGCAGCTCGGCGCGGCGCGACTCGCGCTCGACGCGGGCGCGGCCCTCGTGCCGGTCGCGATCGCCGGCACGGACAGGATCCGGCTGCTCCCCCCGCGCTTCCCGAAGGTGACGGTGATCTTCGGCGAGCCGATCGCCGTCGACGATCTGCCCGCCGACGATCTGAGGCGCGCGTCGCACACGCTCACCAAGCGCTGGACGGCCGCCGTCGAGGCAGGCGTCGCCAACCTCGTCAGGTAGCGGGTCGCTCGGCGGGCGGGTGTCAGGCTGCGCGCTGGTCGAGCAAGCGCTGCCGATGCTCGTGCAGCCAGGCCTGGTGCCAGCTGCGCACCCGCGAGGCCTGATCCGAGTCGGCGATCTCGAACGTGAAGCCGACCTGCCGCGCGCCGAAGGGCAGCGCCACGATGCGGGCGACGCGCGCCGACACCCAGCCCGGCTCGTCGTCCGCCTGCCAGTCGCCCACTTCCCACGCCACGTCGACGGCGTCGCCAACGAGCGGTGTGCGCCCCGGCCAGCTGGCCCTGCAGCCGCTGTCAGAGATGTCGAGGCACACGGCGTGCACGCGTCGACCCTTCGCGAGCACCGTCGAGCTGACGATCTTCACGAGCATCGGCGAGTTGTCCACCGGCGCGCGCAGCGAGCGCCGCACGGGTGCGGGTTCCCACTCGTGCGAGGGCGCGAGCTCGCACTCGGCGCTCGTGTCGTCGAGGATCCGCAGCTTCGAGATGGCCTGCCAGGCCGTGTCGCCGTCGAACCACCGCACGTGGGCCTCGTCGGTCACCCTGCTGCCGCGGTCGTAGCGCAGCACGTAGGTGTTCGACTCGCCGGCGCTCTCGACGACGGCGGTCACGCGCATGCCCGTGATGCGATCGACGATCTCGACCACATCGCCCGCTGCGGGAGCGGCCGGAGTGAAGGAATTTTCGCTCACGTTGCCTGTATCGGCTGCTGGGCGCGGGAGTTGAGCACTTTTTGCGCCGCTCCGTCAGAATCCCGCCATGGCCAAGCGCACGCTCATCCTCGGATGTGCCACCGGAATCGGGAATGCGGGCGCTCGTCTGCTGGCTGCGCGGGGCGATCGGCTCGCCCTGGGCGACATCGACGCCACCCGGGTCGAGGCGCTTGCGGCCGATCTGGGTGCGGTCGCGTTCCCCGTGGATGCGACCGATCCCCCTGCCTTGCGGCGTTTCGTCGACGCGTCGGCCGAGGCGCTCGGCGGGCTCGACTACGTCTGGTCGAACGTCGGCGTGCAGATCGGCGGTTCGGTCGAGGACGCGAGCCCCGAGGACTTCGACCGCTCGTTCGCGATCAACGTGCGCGCCCACGCGGTCGTCTGCGGAGCCGCCGTGCCGCACCTGCGCGCGGCGGGCGGCGGTGCGATCTGCATCACGGCGTCCAACTCGGCGCTGCTCTCCGAGCCGAAGCTCGCACCATACGCCGTGACCAAGGCGGCGGCCGTCGCGCTCGCGAAACAGGTTGCGCGGGACTACAGCGGCGAGGGCATCCGCGTCAACGCGCTCTGCCCGGGCTGGATCGACACCCCGTTCAACGCGCCTGCGTGGGAGAACTTCGGCGGGCGGGAGAGCTTCCTCGCCGAGGTTCCGCGGCTCGTCCCGCTGGGACGCATCGGCTCGCCCGAGGAGGCCGGGCGGCTCGCGTGCTTCCTGCTCTCCGAGGACGCGGCGTACATGACCGGTCACGCGCTCGTCGCCGACGGCGGCGAGTGCCTCCCGGGGTAGGCCCCTGCTCCGCTGCTACGCGCACGACGGGTTCCCCTACCCGCTGCCCGAGGGGCACCGCTTTCCGCTCGGCAAGTACTCGCTCCTTCGCACGCAGGCCGACGCCGACCCGGCCTTCGAGGTGCACGGCGCGCGCGCCGCGACGCGCGAGGAGCTGGTGCTGGCCCACACGGCCGGCTGGGTGGACCGCACGGCGCGGGGGGATCTCACGCGTCAGGAGGTGCGCGATCTCGGGCTGCCGTGGTCGCCCGCGCTGTTCGAGCGCGGGCGCCGCTCGGTCGGCGCGACGCTCGAGGCGGCCGACGCGGCGCTCGCCGACGGCGCGGGCGCCAACCTCGGCGGCGGGACGCACCACGCGTTCGCGAACGCCGGCCGCGGCTTCTGCGTCTTCAACGATGTCGTCGTTGCGACCCGCTCCCTGCGCGAGCGTGGCCGCCTGCGCCGCGTGCTCGTCGTCGATCTCGACGTCCACCAGGGCGACGGCACGAACGCCGCGTTCGGGGGTGACGACGAGGCCTTCACCTGCGCCCTCAACGGCCTCGGCAACTACCCCTTCGATCGCGTCCCCGGCGACCTCGAGCGCGATCTGCCGCCAGGCGCGGGCGACGACGTCTATCTCGACGCGCTCGCCGAACTGCTTCCCGTGGCGCTCAGGAGGGCCCGCGCCGACCTCTGCTTCTACCTCGCCGGCGCCGATCCGTTCGAGGGCGATCGCCTGGGGCGCCTCGCGCTCACGCACGCCGGCCTGGCGACCCGTGACCGGCTCGTCCGGACGTCCCTCCTCCGCGCCGGCATCCCCGTCTGCGTCACCCTCGCAGGCGGCTACGCAAAGCGCATCGAGGACACCGTG
>CAZYYP010000311.1:0-3503 GCA_964651695.1 uncultured Gaiellales bacterium
ACCGGTCAGGACCGCGCGCGGGCGTTCGGCATCTTCGGCGCCATCGCCGGTGCCGGTGGCGCGATCGGCCTGTTGCTCGGCGGCGTGCTCACCGAGTACCTCTCCTGGCGCTTCGCGATGTACGTCAATCTCGCCTTCGCCATCCCTGCAGCCGCCGGCGCCATCGCGCTCGTCGCCCACGCGCCGCACCCCGACCGCCCGCGCTTCGACGTGCCCGGCGTGCTCACCGCATCGGCCGGCCTGTTCTCCGTCGTCTATGGCCTCTCGCATGCGGAGACCACGAGCTGGGGCAACCCGGTCACGGTCGCGTTCCTCGCCGCCGCGGTCGCGCTCCTCGGCGCATTCGTCGCGATCCAGCGCCGCGCGGAGCACCCGCTGCTTCCGCTGCGCGTCGTGCTCGACCGCACCCGCGGCGGGTCGTTCGTGGCCTTCGCCATCTCGGCCGCCGGCATCTTCGGCGTCTTCCTGTTCCTCACCTACTACCTGCAGCAGACGCTCGGCTACTCGCCCGTGCGCACCGGCCTGGCGTTCCTGCCGATGGTCGCGGCGCTGATGGTCACGGCGACGCTCGCCACTGCCCGTCTCGCGCCGCGCTTCGGCTCCCGGCCGCTCGTGCCGGCCGGCATGCTGCTGGCCGCGCTCGGCATGTTCATGCTGACCCGGCTCGGCGTCGAGTCGACCTACCTCGCCAACATCCTGCCGGCGCTGCTCCCGCTCGGGCTCGGCATGGGGCTGATCTTCGCCCCCTCGATGAGTGCCGCGACCTCAGGCGTCGCCGCGAGCGACGCCGGCGTCGCCTCCGCGATGGTCAACACCACGCAGCAGGTCGGCGGCGCGGTCGGCACGGCGCTCCTCAACACGCTCTTCGCGTCGGCCATCACGAGCTATCTCGCGACGCACGCCGGCGGCGCGGCGACCCGGGCATCGGCCGCGATCTCCGGCTACGGCACCGCCTTCGGCTGGGCCACGGGGATCTTCATCGCCGGCGCGATCGTGACCGCGCTGATCCTGCCCAGCGGGACGCCCGCGTCGGCGCCGGAGCTCGAGGTCGCGTTCGCGCACTGAGCCCCGAGCCACGGCATCCGGGCCCGTCGCTCCGAGTTGTCTCGGGCGGCGGGCCGACCGTGTTCAGGCGGCGGTGTCGAGCTCGTGCATGTGCGCGAGGCGCAGGCCGAGCGCGGCGATCGTGAAGAAGAAGATCGAGCACTGCACGAACGCGAAGGCATCGAACGTGAGCATCGCGGCCGAGAAGCCCGCGACGGATGCGGTGAGGGCGCTCAGCACGGGCAATGTCCCGCGTGCGCGCCGCGCCGCCCGGGTCAGCGTGAACACCAGGGCGCCGACGAGCCAGAGCACCGCGCCGAGGCCGACCAGGCCGTGTCCGACGATCGAGGTCAGGTACTGGTCGTCGAAGATGATCGGGTCGGGTGGTGTCGCATCGTCGGTCGTCGCGGCCTGCTGCACGAGGTCCGGCGGGGGCGGCAGCGGGTCGCCGGTCCCGAAGAACGCGTGCGCCTGGACGAGCTTCAGTGCGGGGCTGAGGTCGGCGAGCCGGCCGGAACCCACGCCACCGGCGCGCACCGACTGCTGGGCCGTGATGCCGCCCTTCGGGAAGAACGAGTGGTAGAGGCGGCCCATTCCTCCCGGCAACACGGTGTGCGCGGCGATCAGCAGGATGAACGCGAGCGGCCACAGCTTCATCAGGCGCTTGCGCTCGGTCATCATCCCGATCAGGAACATCACGGCGAGCGCGAGGAAGGCCGTGCGCGAGATCGTCGAGACCATGCCGATCATCAGGATCAGCGCGGCCCCGCCGAAGAGGATGCGGCGGCCCGTGTCCTTCATGCGCGTCGCGAGCGCGAGCGACAGCGGCAGACAGAGCGAGAGCGCGACGCCGAGGGCGATCGGATGCTGCGCCGAGGCCTCGGCGCGGAGCGCGCCGTTGCGCACCTCCGTGGCCCGGAATCCGGTGTCGTGCAGGAACGGGAACACCGTGCGCATGTGGTTGAAGACGTTGTAGCCGGTGCGCGTCTCGACGATCGCGCAGAACGCGACGACGGCCCCGCCGAGGACGATCGCCTTGACGCAGCGCTCGACGTCCGCGCGCGAGTGCACGCCCGAGGCGACGAGCACGAACACGATCGGGAAGGTCAGGAGGTAGGTCGCGGCTTTGATCGACTCCGTCCCGAGCTGGCGCTCCGTGAACGACGAGTAGTTGACTGCGAGCGAGATCATCGCCGAGACCGACAGCAGCAACAGCGGCCAGCCGACCCCGCACGTGCGGATGCGGCGCGCACCGGAGGCCGCTCCCAGGAGGAGCGCGATGCCGAGCAGGAGCACCATGAGCCGGTAGGGCTCGAGCTTCGCGACTCCCGGTCCGGGCAGCGTGTAGACGCGGATCGGGATGAACCAGACGATCGCGACGAAGTACACGAGCGACATCGCGCGTGCCGGCGCCTCGACGGCCTCCGCCGCGCGGGCGAGTGGCGCGCGTACCCCGGCGGCCACCGCCATGGTCGCCGTCGCGAGCCGTGGTGGCCGCGGGGCGAGAAGCAGCCCGAGAACGCAGGTGCCCGCGAAGACCCCGCTCCCGGCGGCGATTGCGCCGCCCCCGAGCGGGAGCGTCGCGATCAGCGCGATCAGGCCCAGCAGCGGAAGCGCGAGCGCGAGCGCACGCCGGCGCGCCTCACCCGGCGAGCCCGGGCGCAGGTGCCCTGTGGAGGCGCTCACGGGCCCTGGCTAGCTGGCGTCGTCGCCGGTGGGCGCGACGCGCGGGGAGGAGCTGGTGCGCCGGCGGCGCGGGGAGGAGCCGTTCTTGGCCGGCTGCTTGCGCGGGCGTGGTGCGGGCTTCGCGGGCTCGCCGGTCACGGCGTCCTCGACCTGCGCCCCGAACGTCATCGTCGGGACATCGAGCGGCGCAGGCACGTCGGTCTCGCGCGGCTCACGGGCCTCACGCGGCTCGCGGATCTCGCGCGCCGGGATCGGGATCGGGATCTCCTGGAGCGCGGGGACCGAGACGGCGCCGGCGCTCTTGGCGCCGCGCGAGCGGCGCGGGATCAGACGCTCGAGTGCGAGCACGAAGCCGGCGGTGCCGAGCAGGACGAGCAGCGCCGCCGCGATGCCGAGAATCGGCTTGGCGCCGCTCTTGGCCGTCGCGTTGCTGGCCGTGTTGACCTGCTCGACGACGACGCGGTCGCTCGGCTTGATCCTGTTCGTGTTCTGCCGGCCCTCGAACCACGTCTTGAACGCGGTGGCGGTCTCGTTCGTGATGTCGACCGCATCCTGGGGCGAGTTGGCGGTGCCCGTGACCTGGATGAATGGCAGCGGGCCCTCACGGAAGCCGCCCGCGCCCGAGAACGCGTACGGGTTGACGGCGGTGACGGTGCCGTCGATGCGGCGGAAGAGCTTGTTGCGGAGGCGGATGACCGTGTCGCTCGTCACGCGCGGGGGCAGGTCGTTCGCGATCTCGACGAGGCGCTGCAGGTCGCCGTCGGCGCCGCTGC
>CAZYYP010000312.1:0-3502 GCA_964651695.1 uncultured Gaiellales bacterium
GAGCGCGTTCTGCTTGTTGTCGGGCACGCTGCGGGCGTACACGCTCCAGAGCAGCCGGACCTTTGTGCCGGCGGTCTTCACGAGCACGCTACGGACGTGCTTCCAGGCGCGCACGTAGTCGCCCGGGCGGTTGCCATTGGCGGTGCCCGACCATGCGTACCAGGGCGTGTTCGGGTCGGGCATGGGACGCACGATCGCTCCGTGCGGCAGTGCCTTGATCTGCTTGCCGAGCGCGCGCAGCTCCGGGTCGAACTTGCCCGCCGCGATTGCGCTCAGCCGGTATCCGGGCGCCGTCGCGCTGTCGGCGCCCTTGTCGGGCAGCCAGCTGATGAGGAGCTTGACGCCCTGTGTCCGGGCGAGCATGACGAGCTTCGGGTCGAGCGCACGACCGACGGTCAGGTACGTCGAGACCGTCTTCACGTTCTTTCCGGCCTTCTTCTGCAGCGAGGAGAGCGTCTTCGCGGGCTGGTCCTGGTAGACGCCGACGTTGATGCAGGCGAGCGCCGGCGCCGCGCCGAGGACGAGCGCGCCGAGCGCCAGGCAGAGCGAACGGGTCGTGCGGTTCACTTCTTCACCTCCAGGGTGAGCGTGCTCTTGGATCGCGCCTTGCCCACCGGGGCGCTGCCGGTCACGGTCACGGTGAACTTCCCGGCCTTGCGCAGCTTCTTCGGGATCGTGATCGTCACGCTGACCTCCTTGCGGACGGCGCCGAGCGGTTTGTCGGCGGTCGCGAGCTGCGACTTCCTGCGCGACAGCACGACGTGGGCGGTGCCCATGCCGTCGCCCAGGAAGTGCACGGTGACGCGCCACTTCCTCTTCGCCAGCGCCGCGACCCTCTTCGTCAGCTTCTGCATCCCGAGCGTGACCTGCGGGGCGTCGGTGCACGCCTGGGTGGCCGACGGCGGCGCCACGAAGCTGACCGGGCCGATCGGGTCGCTCTGCCAGCCGGCTGCGGTCGAGAACGCGGAAAGCGTGTACGCCGCCGTGACGCAGGCCGGGACTTTCGGGAGCGTCATGCCGCTCGTCTTCGTCGTCAGGAGCAACTTCGCCGGTGCGCCGGCCAGGCTCGCGAAGACGCGGTAGCCGTCGGCCTCGGGCGAGTGCCCCGCAAACCCGAGCTGGCCGGTCTTCGAGATCGCGAGCCCACTCGGCGCGGATTCCTCCTGCTGCGGGCCGTCGGTGCCGTTCGGGTCGCCGGTGCCGCCCGTCGAGTCGACGAGCTGCAGCAGGATCAGGGAGGGCACCTGCGACCACACGCGCACGCGGCCGCCGTTGCCGCCGTGCCCGCGGAGCCCGCCCTGGGCAATCGGGTTGCCGCCATTGCCGCCACCACTGAGAACGCCGGTGGAGGATGCGATGGACTGCACGACGAGATCGATCGAGCCGCCCGGTCCGCCGGCTGCGCTGCCGTTGGAGCCGGCGCCGCCCTCGGAGCGCAGGCGCCCGGCGAGCGTGAGCGGCCCATGCGTCGTCAGCAGCATGCCGCCGCCCGGACCTCCCGGATTGCCGTTCGCGCCGGCCGCGCCGGAGGCGTCGATCGCCCCGCCCACGAGGAGCGCGCTCTGGCCCAGGAGCGTGACGCTGCCGCCGGCGCCGCTGAGGTTCTCCGCGAGCGTCGTGATGGAGCCGGTGGTCACACGGTCGCCGACGATGACGACACTGCCACCGGCGCCGCCCGCGCCCGTCGTCCGCCCGCTGCCGCCGCGCGTCGAGACCGCGCCGACGCCGGCGTTGCCCGTCGCCTTCACCGTCACGGCACCTCCGCTGTCGCCGTTCCCGGCCGCCGGGTCGGAGCTCGCGTCACCCGAGTCGGCGGTGATCGCGCCGAGCGCGACGGAGACGCCGGTGACGCTCACCGCGCCGCCGTGGGTGCCCCCCATCGGGCTGCCTGCGCCGGAGGTGTTGATCGCGCCCGCGCTGAGTGCGGCCCCCGAGGTCAGCGTCACGGGGCCGCCGGCGCCCGCGCCGGCGTTGGTGCTCGCGCCGCCCATGGAGTTGACCGTGCTCGCCGAGAGGGCGCCGGTGGCGTACATGGTCACGGGCGCGCCGGTGGATCCGAAGCCGCCTGTCGACACATCCCCCGACGCATCGACGGGGCCCGAGACGACGAGACCGCCGCGTGCGGTCAGTGAGATCGCACCAGGCCGGCCCGCCGAGATGTCGACGCCACGGCCGGGGCGCGAGTCCACACCGCCGGAGATGCGCACGTCGCCGCCGGTGACGGTGACCGAGCCGCCGACGCCGCCCTCGACCGAGCCGGCGCCGGCGACGTCGCGGCCCCAGCTCGAGATCGCACCGAGCACGGCGACATCGCCGCTCGTCGAGGTGATGCTGACCGGCCCGCCGCTCGTCAGGCGCCCGACCTCGTTGTTCGTCGCGCTGTCGCTGCCGGCGCTCCAGACGTCGCCGCCGATCGAGACCCCGCCCGCGCCGCTGACGATGATGTTGTTGCCCGGTGCGTGGAGGGTCTGCGTCACGACGAGGCCCGACGACGTGATGACGATCCCGCCCGACGGGGCGTTCGTCCCGGCCGTCTCGACGTTGCCGCCGAGTGAGACGCGACTCGCGTTGATCACGAGCGCGCCGCCCGGGCGGTTGGTGCCGACCGCGCCGCGCAGGTCGATTGCGGGCTGGATGGCCACGCCGCCGGACGCCGTGATCGTGAGTGAGCGGCCGCTCGTGCAGTTGTTGCCCGCGGTGGCGACGTCGTAGCACGTCTCGAGCGAGGCATCGGGCCCGATGAAGACGTCGGTCGCAGTGATCGACGTGTCGCCCGCGAGGCGCACGGTGCCGTCGAGGTAGAGGAGTCCGTAGCTCGAGCTGCCCGCGAGGGTCACGGGGAGGTCGCCGTTGAGCTGGATCAGGTCGTCCGCCTGGGCGATCGCCGGCAGCCCGACGAAGGCCGCACCGACGAGCATCAGCGCGGCCAGCCGGAAAATGGCGCGACAGGAGAGCGGGGCGGTGGCCACCAGCACACACTGCGCGGAGACGGCCGCCCTGCCATCACCCATCCGGCGCCTTCGGCGGCGAAGAGTCGCCGAAATCTCCTGCTACCTGTGGATCGCGCCCTCAGGGCCCTCGGGAGAGGGTGCGCGGCACGCCCGATCGAGCGACACTCAGTCGTCGAACGTGGCCGCGGTGGCATGCGGCGCGATGCAGGCGAGCAGCCCGCCATCCTCGTCATAGGCGGGGAAGAGGTCGGCGCGCACGAGCTTGACGATGCCCGCGCGGGAGCGGAGCTCGAGTGTCTGGTCGAGCTTGCGCACACCCCATTCGAGCACCGTCTGCACGGGATCGTTGCCGTCCGGGTCGTGCAGCCCGAGCGCCTCGCGCAGGTCCTTGCCGATCAGCTCGCCCTCCTGGAAGCCGGTCAGCTCGAACACGCCCTTGCCGACGGCGAGGATGCGCGCATCCTTGTCGCAGGCGAGCATGCCGGCGTCCGGGCCCGGATAGAAGTCGTCGAGCAGCTCGAACATGAAGCCGAAGCCGCAGCGGGTGCAGC
>CAZYYP010000313.1:0-3475 GCA_964651695.1 uncultured Gaiellales bacterium
CGGCCCCGGCCCGGGCGCGCCCCAGGGCGAGGCCGAGCAGCCGCTGGCGCGCCAGTGGCAGCGACTCGAAGAGCGTCGCGAAGACGAGCGCCGGCTGAACACCCTCGGCCAGCAGCCGGGCGGCAAGACGGTGCGCGCGCGGCGTGGTATTGGCGTACTGGAAGCGGCCCGTGTCGGTCACGAGACCGACGTAGAGGGCGACGGGCGCGCCCTCGGCGAACGGGATGCCGGCCTCGTCGAGCAGCTCCGCGACGATCTCGGCCGTGCACGAGGCCTCGGCGTCGACGAGGTTGAAATCTCCGAAGAGCGTGTTGTCGTGGTGATGGTCGATGTTGACGACGCGCGCGAACCTGCCCACGACCTCGCCCGCGCGGTCGACGCGCAGCGCCGATCCGCAGTCGAGCGCGATCAGCGTCCGCTCCGCCGCATCGGCGGGCAGACGGCGGGCGATGCGCCCAAGGCCCAGGAACGCGAGCTCGCGCGGGAACGGCTCGTCGCCGTCCTGGTACAGCACGACGTCCCGTCCGGTCGCCGCGAGCGAGAGCCCGAGGCCGAGCAGGGAGCCGAGGGCGTCGCCGTCGGGAGATGCGTGCGCGCAGATGCACACGGGCCCGCCGTCGCGGAGCACCTCGATGACCTCGCCGCGGCTCACGCCTCGTCCTGCGACCCGGCGGGGGAATCGCCCCCGGGCGCGGCGTCCCCGTCGCCGTCGGGATCGGGGATGTAGTCGGGCATCGGCTCGTGCTCGGCGAGCAACTGCTCGATGCGCGCGCCCTTGTCGAACGACTCGTCGTAGGCGAAGCGCAGCCGCGGTGTCCGGCGCAACGTCACCTCGCGCCCCACGCGCGCCTGGAGATGCCCGGTCGCCCGCTCCAGCGCCTGCATCGAGCGCTTGCGCTTGAGATCGTTGCCGAGCACCGACACGTACACGATCGCGTGCTCGAAATCGCGCGAGCAGTCGACGCTCGTGACCGTCACGAACCCCAGGCCGGGATCGGTCATCTCGCCGAGCGCCTCGCCCAGGATCTGGCGCATCAGCTCGTTGACGCGCCGTACGCGCTCGCTCATGTGAGGTCCTCCGGTGTCACGACGAGGCGCGTGAACGGCCCGATCTCGGCACCGGACGCATAGGCGAGCCGCTCGCAGCGGTCGAGGCGCTCGTCGAGGCCGGCGGCCTCGCGATCGACGAGCGTCACGGTCAGGCGGGCGCGCTGCCAGACGTCGTGGTGGTCGACCTCGGCCACCGACGCACCCGCGCGCTGCTGCAGGTGGCTCTTGAGGGCAAGCAGGTGCTTGCGCTTGCCCTTGAGTGATCGCTCGCCCGGGAATCGCAGTTCGAACGAGAGGATGCCCACATACCCGGACGCCACCGCGCTCACGAGTCTACGACCGATGCCGTGGGTGCCGCGAGCTCGCGGGCGAGCGCGGCGAACTGGCCGTGCGCGGCCATCAGCTCGGCCTCGGTGCCGCGCTCGGCAATGCGGCCGTGGTCGAGCACGACGATCTCGTCGGCGCGGCGCACGGTCGCGAGCCGGTGGGCGATCACGATCGAGGTGCGACCGTGGAGCAGCCGGTCGAGCGCCTTCTCGATCAGGACCTCGGTGGGGCGGTCGATGTTCGACGTGGCCTCGTCGAGGATCAGGATGCGCGGGTCGGCGAGCAGCGCGCGCCCGATCGAGATCAGCTGGCGCTCGCCGGCAGACAGGCCGGAGCCGCCCTCGCGCACCACGTGCCCGAGCCCCTTGGAGAAGCGCGCGGCGACGCGGTCGAGGCCGATCGCGCGCGCGGTCTCCTCGACGCGCTCGTCGCTCGCCGCGGGCGCGGCGAAGCGCAGGTTGTCGGCGATGCTGCCCGCGAACAGGAACGGGTCCTGGAGCACGACGCCGAGCTGCCGGCGGTAGTGCACGAGATCGATCTCGCGCAGGTCGTTGCCGTCCACGCGCACGGCCCCTTCGCGCGGGTCGTAGAAGCGCCCGACGAGGCGCGCGAGCGTCGACTTGCCGCCGCCCGACATGCCCACCAGCGCGACGCAGTGGCCCGCCGGGATGTCGAGGTCGATCCCGTGCAGCACGGGATCGCGCCCGTAGGCGAACGTCACGTGATCGAGCACGACGTGCCCCTCGACGCGCTCGATGCGGCGCGCATCCGCCGGGCTCGCGATGTCGGCCTGGACGTCGAGCACCGTCGTGATCTTCTCCATCGCGGCGGCCGCCGACTGAACCTGCCCGTAGAGCTCCGAGAGCTCCTGCAGCGGCTGGAAGAGCAGGCTCAGGAGGCCGATGAAGGCGATCAGCGTGCCGAGGGTGAGCGTGCCGTGCTCGTACAGCCGCGAGCCCAGGGCGAGCACCGCGACCGTCGCGACGACGCCGAAGAGCTCGATCGCGGGGAAGAAGATCGAGGAGAGGTTCTGGGCGTGCTGATTCGAGCGCTGGTTGGCCTGGTTGAGCTCCGAGAACTGCTTGCGGAAGGCGCCTTCGCGGTTGTAGGACTGGATCACGGCCATGCCCGCGAGCGATTCGGCGATCTGCGCGGTGAGCGCCGAGATGCGCGTCCGGACATCGGCGAAGGCGGTGTGCGAGCGCACCTGGAACCAGCGCGCCACCACGAGGGTCGGCGGCAGGATCACCATCGTCGCGAGCGCGAGCCGCCAGTCCAGGATCGCCAGGGCGATGATCGCCCCGGTGAGCGTGAGGACGTTGCCGACGAGCGTCGAGAGCCCCTCGGAGAGCACGTCCGAGAGCGCGTCCACGTCGTTGGTGATGCGCGAGATGATCCAGCCCGCGCGCTGGTGCGAGAAGTAGCGCAGCGAGAGCGTCGTGAGGTGGCCGAAGAGATGCTCGCGCAGGCGCAGGACGATCAGCTGGCCGAGCCGTGCGAGGCCGAGGATCAGGAACGAGCCGACCAACCAGGCCACCGCGTTGAGGCCGACGTAGATCGCGACGTCGAGATCGAGCCGCGAGGTGTTGCGGGCGCGGATGCCGTTGTCGATCGCGTCGCCCACGAGCAGCCAGCCACCGACCTGCACGGCCGAGGTGAACGCCGCGGCGAGCGCGAGCAGCCCGATGCGCGCCCGCTGATCGCGGACGTAGACCGACAGGCGGGTCAGGCCGACGCGGGGTTTACGCGACACGGACCTCGTCCCGGAACAGCCGCTCGAAGGTGCCGCCGGCGTGCAGCAGGCGTGCCGGGGGCGCATCCTCGACGATCACGCCGTCGTCCAGCACGACGGCGCGATCGGCGAGCGAGACGGTCGAGAGGCGCTGGCTCGAGATCAGCACCGTGCGACCCGCGAGCGCCGGGCGGAGGCGCGCGACGATGTGCTCCTCGGTCTCGGTGTCGACCGCCGAGAGGGGATCGTCGAGCACGAGCACCCTAGCGCTCGAGATGAGCGCACGGGCGAGCGCCACGCGCTGGCGCTGACCGCCCGAGAGGTTGACGCCGCGCTCGCCGATCAGCGTGTCGTAGCCCTCCGGCA
>CAZYYP010000314.1:0-3471 GCA_964651695.1 uncultured Gaiellales bacterium
CGATGACCCAGTCGGACTGCTTGATGACGTCGAGGTTGTGCTCGATCACGAGCACGGTGTTGCCGGCATCGACGAGCCGCTGCAGCACTTCGAGGAGCTTCGCCACGTCGTGGATGTGGAGGCCGGTCGTGGGCTCATCGAGGATGTAGAGCGTGCGCCCGGTAGCCACCTTCGAGAGCTCGGCGGCGAGCTTGACCCGCTGCGCCTCGCCGCCCGAGAGCGTCGTCGCGGGCTGGCCGAGCTTGACGTAATCGAGCCCCACATCGTGGAGCGTCTGCAGACGGCGGCGCAGCTTGGGCTCCTTGCCGAAGAACTCGAGCGCCTCCTCGACCGACATCGCGAGCACGTCGGCGATCGACGCGCCCTTGTAGCGGATGTCGAGCGTCTCGCGGTTGTAGCGCTTGCCCTTGCAGACCTCGCACGGAACGTACACGTCGGGGAGGAAGTGCATCTCGATGCGGATCATCCCGTCGCCCGCGCAGGCCTCGCAGCGCCCGCCCTTGACGTTGAACGAGAAGCGGCCCGGGGTGTACCCGCGCGTCTTGGCCTCGGGCGTGAGCGAGTAGAGCTCGCGCACGCGCGAGAACAGGTCCGTGTACGTCGCGGGGTTCGAACGCGGCGTCCGGCCGATCGGCGACTGGTCGATCTCGATGACCTTGTCGAACTGCTCGAGGCCTTCGATCGAGCGATGCGCGCCGGGCTTGAGCCGCGCGCGCAGGAGGCGGTTGGCGAGCGCGCGGTAGACGACGTCGTTGACGAGCGTCGACTTGCCCGAGCCGGAGACGCCCGTGACCGAGACGAAGCGACCGATCGGGATCTCGACGTCGATGTCCTGCAGATTGTGCGCCGTCACCCCCGTCACCTTGAGCCAGGCCGTCTCGCCGTCGCGCCGGGGCGGCACCGGGATCGAGCGCCGCCCGCTGAGGTACTGGCCCGTCAGCGACGCCGGCGTGTTCTGGATGTCCTCGGACGTGCCCTCGGCGACCACGTAGCCGCCGTGCACGCCGGCGCCCGGCCCCATGTCGATGACCCAGTCGGCCGCGCGCATGGTCTCCTCGTCGTGCTCGACGACGATGACCGTGTTGCCGATGTCGCGCAACCGCTCGAGCGTCGCGATCAGCCGCGCGTTGTCGCGCTGGTGGAGGCCGATCGACGGCTCGTCGAGGATGTAGAGCACGCCCACGAGGCTTGCGCCGATCTGCGTCGCGAGCCGGATGCGCTGCGCCTCGCCGCCCGAGAGGGTGCGCGCTGCGCGGTCGAGCGAGAGATAGCCGACCCCCACGTCGTCGAGGAACGTCAGCCGCTCGCGGATCTCGCGGATCACGCGCTCGGCGATCAGGCGCTCGGTGTCGGTCAGCTCGAGGTCGCGGAAGTACGCGAGCGCCTCGTGCACGGCACGCCGAGAGATGTAGTCGATGTTCTGGCCGCCCACGGTCACGGCGAGCGCCTCGGGGCGCAGCCGGGCCCCGCCGCAGGCCGAGCACGGGCGCATCGACATGAACGTCTCGATGCGCTCCTTCTGGAGCTGCGACTGCGTCTCGCGGTAGCGGCGCTGGAGGTTCGCGACGACGCCCTCGAAGGCCGTCATGTACGAGCGCTTGCGCCCGTAGCGGTTCTTGTAGGTGACGTACACGCGCTCGCTGCCGGTGCCGTTCAGGTAGAGGTCGCGATGCTCCTCGGAGAGCTCGCCCCAGGGCTGGTCGAGCGGCACCTCCCAGCGGTCGGCGATCGCCTCGAGCACCTGCTCGAAGAAGCTCGAGCCCGAGACGTTCCAGGGCGCGAGCGCCCCGTCGCGGATCGACAGCACCGGGTCGGGCACGACCAGCTCGGGGTCGACCTCGAGCGTCGCGCCGAGGCCCGTGCAGGCGGGACAGGCGCCGTGCGGCGAGTTGAACGAGAACGTGCGCGGCGCCAGCTCGGCGAGCGAGACGCCGTGCTCGGGGCAGGCGAACTTCTCGGAGTAGGTGTGCACCGGGCCGTCGACCTCGCGCACCTCGACGAGGCCGTCGCCGATGCGCAGCGCCGTCTCGATCGAGTCGTTCAGCCGCTGCCGCAGGTCGTCCTTGATGACGAGCCGGTCGACGACCGCCGAGATGTCGTGTTTGAACTTCTTGTCGAGCGCCGGCACCTCGTCGAGCAGGTACGTCTCGCCGTCGACGCGGACGCGCGTGAAGCCCTCGCCGCGCAGGCTCTCGAGCACGTCGCGGTGCTCGCCCTTGCGCCCGCGCACGAGCGGCGCGTCGACCGTGAAGCGCGTGCCCGGCGGCAGCACGAGCACCTGGTCGACGATCTGCTCGGCCGATTGGCCGGCGATCGGGCGCCCGCAGATCGGGCAATGCGGCCGCCCGATGCGGGCGAACAGCAGGCGCAGGTAGTCGTGCACCTCGGTGACCGTGCCGACCGTGGAGCGCGGGTTGCGCGACGTCGTCTTCTGATCGATCGAGATCGCCGGCGACAGTCCCTCGATCGAATCGACGTCGGGCTTGTCCATCTGCCCCAGGAACTGACGCGCGTAGGCCGAGAGCGACTCGACGTAGCGGCGCTGGCCCTCGGCGTAGAGCGTGTCGAACGCGAGCGACGACTTGCCCGAGCCGGAGAGGCCCGTGATGCAGACCAGACGCCCTCGGGGCATGCGGACCGTGACGTCGCGGAGGTTGTGCTCGCGCGCGCCGTGGATGACGATTTCGTCGTTCAACAGGCGGTTTTCGGGCATCGCCCGGTCAGCCTAGCAGTGGTCGCAGGTGGGAACAAGTGTTCGTATTTCGGCCCCCGGGGGCAGGACGCGCGGGGTGCGCGGCGAAGCCGCCATCCGTATGTCGCGCGCGCGCATGAAACTCGAACCCGGCGAGCGTCTGCTCCTGGCCACCCGCCCGCACCCGGCCGTCCTCCTCCCCGCGCTCGTGCGCGCGCTGGGGGTCATGCTGGCCGCCGCGGTCGTCCTCGCCCTGCTCCTGCGCTCCTCGGCTCCGCACGACGTGCGCATCGCCCTCGACGTGCCCGTGATCGCCGTGGCGGCGCGCGCCGCCTTCCGCTTCACGCGCGCCGTCTGGCAGTGGGATCGCTCGCTGCTCGCACTGACGACGCGGCGCATCTTCCTGGTCGGCCCGCGCGGTGCGGTGCGCCGCGCCTGGGAGACGATGCCGCTCGGGGCGATCCGCACCACCGGCGCGAGCCACACGTTCGCGGGTCGCCTGCTCGGCTACGGCACGCTCACCCTCGGCGAGGGTTCCGGCGGGCGCGACGTCCGCTTCGTCACGGACGCCGAGCGCGTCGCCGACGCGATCCTCGCGGCCAGCCCCCACGGAGGACGCACCTGGACGCAGATCGAGGGACCGGCTGTCTCTGATCAGCCGGCCCCTCGCTCGCGCCTCGCATGATCGGGGTCGCGACCAGGCGGGGTGGTTTCGATCGGTGAAGGTCAGGCTGCGCGGTCGCGCAGATCCTGGAGCTCGCGAACCGTCGCGAGCTGGC
>CAZYYP010000315.1:0-3464 GCA_964651695.1 uncultured Gaiellales bacterium
GCGCCGGTTCACGCCGCCAGGGAGGAGCCGTCCTGCGTCCCGGCCGAGCCGCGATCGGCCGCGCCCGGCGCCGCGGGACGCCCCCGCTCGACCGCGATCAGCGCGCAGACGACGCTCGCGTCGAACTGGCTGCCGCGGTGTCGCTCGAGCTCCGCGATGGCCGCCTCCCGTGTCATCGCCTTGCGAAACGGACGGTCGTGCACCATCGCGACATAGGCGTCGGCGCCGTGGATGATGCGGCTCTCGATGCAGATCTGGTCACCCTCGAGGCCCGCCGGGTAGCCGGCGCCGTCGAGGCGCTCGTGGTGCTGCAGCACGATCGTCGCGGGTCGCTCGAGCCCCCAGCTGCGGAGCAGCTCCGACCCCACGAGCGGGTGGGTCTTGACGACGCGGAACTCCTCGTCGTCCAGGGGCCCCGGCTTCGCGAGGATCGCGGCCGGCACGCCCAACTTGCCGATATCGTGGAATCGCGCGGCTATCCTCAGGTCGTCGAGCCGCGCGTCGTCGAGTCCCATGGCGCGGGCAACCTCGACCGCCAGGATCGCGACCTGCATGCTGTGCGTGGCGGTTTCGGGATCCCTGCTCTGGACGAGCGCCAGGCCCGCCTCGCGCCCTGACGGTCCGGCGACCCCGTCGACCCGGACGGCGTGCGCGGCCGCGATCGTCGTGCGGTTCTTCCCGCCGCGCTTGGAGGCGTAGAGCGCGGCGTCGGCGCCCGCCAGCAACTCGTCGCGCCTGCGCGCGAACCCGGGAAAGCCGGCGACACCGGCGCTGATGGTGATCGGGTCGGGCAGGATCGAGTCGAGCGCGGCAACCCGGTGCCGAACCGTTTCCGCCACCGCGAACGCGTCCTGTTCGGCGCAACCGGGCAGGAGAGCGCAGAACTCCTCGCCGCCGATGCGGAACACGCTGTCACCCTGGCGCGTGCCCCGGCGGAGCGCGTCCGCGACCAGGCGGAGCGCATGGTCGCCGTTCTGGTGTCCGTGAAGGTCGTTGACAAGCTTGAAGTCGTCGATGTCGAAGAGCGCGAGGCTGAACTGCCGGCCCTCGTCGACCGCTGCTTCCAGCGCCTCGTGGAAGACTCGATGACCGAGCAGTCCCGTGAGCGAATCGTGCCGCGCCTGTTCACGGCTCTGCTCATGCAGCAGCGCCTTGTCGAGGGAGAGCGCCGCGAGGCTCACGATGTGGAGGAGCAACTGGTACTCCTCGGAGTCGACCGCGGGTGATCCCGTGACGGCGACCGCTCCGACTGTCCGCTCCGCCACTGCGAGGGGAATCGTCTGCCAGCGGTCGTCGAGATGGCCCGCGCGCTCGCCTACTCGAGCGATGCCGGAGTCGCGCGTCGCCCCGGCACTCGACAGCACCACCCGCTCGCCATCGCGGTCGATGAGCACGAGGGCCGATGACACGGACGCCTCGGCCACGAGCGTATCGGCCACGCGCTGTCCGACGGCGTCGGTCTCGAGCGTGCCCGCGAGCGCCGCGGTCAGCTCCTGCAAACGGTGGAGCTGCGCCAGCTGATCGGTCATTCGCGTGTGCAGCTGGCCATTCTCGATCGCGAGCGCGATGCGGTAGGCGACTGCCCGCAGCTCGTTCGCCTCGGACTCCTCGAAGGGCTCGTCGCCGCGACGGGCGAGCATCATCAGGCCGAGCGACCGCTCTCCGACGAGGAGCCGCGCCCACGCCACCTGACGGAGTGAATACGGCGCGAGCCAGTCCGGAAGCGGTATGTCCCCCACGCCTCCGATGCACACCGAACTCGACCTCGTCGCCTCCTCGACTGCGGGCAGCGCGAATGTCCCGGGCGGCAGGTCGGAGGTACCGACTCCCCAGTGCCCGGCGATCGTCAACCCCGCTTCGCCGCCGAGGATGAGCAGCGCCATGTCTGCGAAGAAGAGCTCGCCGACCTCGGTCGCGGCGCGCTCGACGGTCGTCTCGAGATCCCGCTCGTTGCCGAGCACCGAGATCACCTGGGCGAGCCGCGTTGCGCGCACCAGCGTCTGCGCCATGTACTGCTCGGAGCGCTCGAGTCGTTCGCGCAGGGACGCGATCTCGGCCTCGCGGTCAGCCCGGAGCGCTGCCTCGTCGTTGCCCTCGCCGGCTCCGTGCATCAGAGCGCCAGAACCGCGACGCTCGAGTTGTGCACGCCGCTGGAGCCGGTCGTCCGCGCGAATTCGCCGTACGTGTAGAACCCGCAGACGGGCACGCCGTTCAGCGCCGACGAGATCGCGTCGACCTCGTCGCGGAGCCGGTCGCCGAGGAGCGGCACGCGCGATCCGCACGAGAACACGAGCGCGAGCCGCGCCTTCCCGTCGAGATGCGAGACGGCGTCGGCGGCCGCGCGCCGGGCCCCCTCGATCAGCGCATCGTCGTCGGCGGACATGACCTGCACGATGCTCTGCTCCGAGACGCCGGTGTTGAAATTGATCCCACCACCATCGGGGAGGTACGCGTGCAACTGGCGGACGTCGTAGCGCCCGCGAGCGTTGGGCAACCCGACGGGGCTCTCGAGAACCTTGAGAAAGAATTCGGCGTCGCCCGGGTCGAGCCCACCGCCCTGCTCCACGAGGTACGCCGCCAGTGCCGGCGTGCCATCGAGCTCGTGCACGACCGTCCCGGCGGCGCGGGTCACGAGCATCGGCCTCCCGGCCGGCCGCCAGCCGTGATCGACGCTGACACCCATCGGGTGTGCCGAATTCATCCAGACCGCCACGATCCCGTTCGTCAGGACCCGGCCGTCGCCGAACGAGAGCGTGCGCTCCCAGGTCAGATCGTCGGCGGCTGCCCCTCCCACGAAGGGGACGATTGCCGTCGTGACCTCGTAGGCGCCGCGCGCGATCTCACGCTGGTCCGGAGTCAGCCCATCCGTGAGCAGGAGCAACACCGAATGGGGATAGCGGTCGCCCGCGCGTTTGCGAGCCAGGGCGACTGCACGCCGCGCGGAGCCGGCGATGTCGTCGTGGTCGCACTCGACATGGGAGACCCCGAAGGATCTCTCGTCAGCCGGTAGGAGAGCGGCCACGCACCCGTGCGGAACCTGCTCCTGGTGCGTGAAGCTGCCCGTGCTCGTGCACCCGACGACGCGGGCGGGTGCCGCCTCCGCGACGGCCGCAGCGTAGAGCGCCTCGACGTCGTATTCGACGGTCGTGAAGAGAATCACGAGATCGCCGGCGGTCGGCACGTGCGTCTCGAGCGCGATGCGCACGGCCTCACGACCGGCGGCCTCGGATTCCCGAGCGCGGCTGAAGCCCACCCCGCACGGGATGGCGCCCCGGCCGCTGCGGGTACTTGTCGCCATGCTTTCGCATCGGCATGTAACGAGAGATACTTGAGCTGCCCCGACCACGCTGATCGTGCACCTCAGCGCCGAGGAGCCGCCGCAGCTCGAAGGCGCCGGACCGCTCAGCCGCGAGACCGCCGAGCGACTCACCTGCGACGCACGCCGCCTCGCACTCAAGCCGCGC
>CAZYYP010000316.1:0-3461 GCA_964651695.1 uncultured Gaiellales bacterium
AGATGACCTCGTCGGCGACCTGCAGCACGCCGTAGTGGTCGCAGATCTCGCGCACCCGGCGGTGGTAGCCGGGGTGCGGCGTGAACGTCCCGCCCGAGTTCTGCACCGGCTCCATGATCACCATGGCGACGGTCTCGGGGCCCTCCTGCTCGATCGTCTCGGCCACCTCGTCGGCGCACGCGAGCGTGCACTCGCCGGCCTCCGCGCAGTACTTGCAGCGGTAGCGGTTGGTGTTCGCGACGTGGCGCACGCCGGGGACGAGGGGCTCGAAGGGCGTGCGGATCGACGTGATGCCGGTGATCGAGAGCGCGCCCATCGTGGTGCCGTGGTAGGCGACCTTGCGCGCGATCACCTTGCGCCGCATCGGCTGGCCGTTGGCCGCGTGGTACTGCCGCGCGAGCTTCCAGGCCGACTCGACCGCCTCGGAGCCGCCCGAGACGAAGAACGCGCGGTTGAGGGTGGGCGGTGCGAGCGCGGCGATCCTGGCCGCGAGCTCCGTGGCCGCCGGGTGGGCGAACGTCCAGTTGGTGTAGTACGGCAGCTTCTGCATCTGCGCGAGCGCGGCGCGCCCGAGCTCGTCGCCGTACGAGTAGCCGATCTGCACCGTGAACAGCCCGCTGAGCATGTCCAGGTAGCGCTTGCCGTGCGAGTCGAAGAGGTACGGCCCCTCGCCCCGCTCGATCATCGGGATGTCGTTGTCCCGGTATGCGCCCATGGACGAGAAGTGCAGCCAGAGGTGGTCCTTCGCCTTCTGCTGCAGCTCCGCGTCCGTGCTCGTGTCGATCGCCATCTTCGCCCTCTCCTCGTCGTGCGGAGCACGCTAGCACCCGCCGCAGAGCTACAGTCCTCCCATCACGTGAAAGCCTCTCGCAGCCGCGGGCGGCGTGTCGGAGGTGTCAACGGCATGGCAGTCGACCAGAGCACGCAGAGCGAGTCCGCACGGCTCACCGCGAGCAAGGACGAGTTCGTCGCACGCGGGGTCGCGACCTCGCCGATCTTCGTGGCGAAGGCGCACGGCGCCCGCCTGACGGACGTCGACGGGCGCGAGTACATCGATTTCGTCGGCGGCATCGGCACGCTCAACGGCGGCCACACGCCGGAGGCGGTCGTGCGCGCCGTGCAGGAGCAGGCCGAGCGCTACATGCACCAGTGCTTCTCGATCGCGATGTACGAGCCGTACATCGAGGTCTGCCGCCGCATCTGCGAGCTGCACCCGGGGACGTTCGCGAAGAAGGCCCTGCTCGTGAACTCGGGCGCCGAGGCCGTCGAGAACGCGGTCAAGATCGCCCGCTACGCGACCAATCGCGATGCCGTGATCTGCTTCGACCAGGGCTTCCACGGGCGCACGATGATGGGCATGACGCTGACCTCGAAGGTCATGCCGTACAAGAAGGGCTTCGGCCCGTTCGTGCCCGAGGTCTACCGCGCCGCCGCCCCGTGGCCCTACCGCGGCATCGGCACGGCCGAGGCGCTCGCGTCGGTGCGCAAGCTGCTCAAGAGCCAGGTCGACCCGGAGTCGGTGGCCGCCATCGTCTACGAGCCCGTGCAGGGTGAGGGCGGCTTCCTGCCGGCCACCCCCGGCTTCATCGAGGGCCTGATCGAGATCACGCGCGAGTACGGGATGATCTACATCGACGACGAGGTGCAGACGGGCATGGGCCGGACCGGCACCGTGCTCGCCGTCGACCAGATGCCGGGCGTCGAGCCCGACCTCGTCGTCTGGGGCAAGTCGCTCGGCGGCGGCCTGCCGCTGGCCGGCGTCTCCGGGCGCGCCGAGCTCATGGACGCGCCACACGTCGGCGGCCTCGGTGGCACCTTCGGCGGCAACCCGCTGTCGTGCGCGGCGGGGCTCGTCGCGCTCGGCCAGGTCGTGGATCCCGCCTTCCTCGCGCGCTCGCGCGAGATCGGCGAGCGCGTCAACGCGGCTCTCGCCGGCATGCAGGAGCGCCACGCCGTGATCGGCGACGTGCGCGGCATGGGCCCGATGATCGGGATCGAGCTGGTCAAGGACCGCGCGACCAAGGAGCCGGCGGCCGCCGAGGCGGCGAGCGTCGTCGCGCTCGCCCGCGAGCGCGGGCTCATGCTGATGGGCGCCGGGATCTACTCCAACGTGGTGCGCATCCTCGTGCCGCTGGTCGTCACGGACGAGGATCTGCAGGCCGGACTCGACATCCTCGACGGCTGCCTGTCCGAGGTCTAGTGTCCTGCCCCGGAGGTTCCTTCCGGGGCAGAACAGCAGCCGCGCTGCTCGCGGCGGTGGTGGCGCTCGTCGCCGCCACCGCCCAGCCGGCGCTCGCAGGGCAGAAGGCGCGCCAGCCGGTGCGGCTGGCTGCCGGCGCCTCGGCGTTTCCCGCTGCCGTGCTGAGCGGCGTCGCGGCGCGCACGGGCTGCCCCGTGCAGGTCGTCCCGCCGGTTGCGCCCGGGTCCGTGCCGGCGCCGGGCACCGACCTGGTCGAGTTGCCGGGCGCCGACGCCGGCGCCCTGATCGCGTCCGGCAGCCTCGCGGTCATCGACGAGCGCACGGTCAGCGGTCTCGGCGACGTGCCGGGTAGCCTCCGCGACGCGGTGCGCGATGCGAGCGGCGGGCTGCGCGCCGTGCCCTACCTGTGGAGCCCGCAGCTGCTGCTCGCCCGTCGCTCGGTCTACGGAGCCCAGCCGCCGGCGAGCCTGCGCGGGCTGTTCTCGCGCAACGGGGCCGCGCGCGCGGCGCTGCCCGACTCGCCGCTCGAGCTGGCGATCGCGGCGCGCTACCTGGGGATCGGCGACGCCTTCTCGCTGTCGCACGACGAGCTTGCGTCGGCCCGCGAGGTGCTCGCGCCGGCGGAGCCGCTGCTGCACTTCTACGGCGACGCGGCGACGCTGCGCTCGCTCTTCCGCCGCAACCGGATCGACCTCGCCCTCGGCAATGCGGCGACGCTCGGCGACCAGCGCGGAGCCGTGGTTGCCGTTCTGCCCAGCGAGGGCACGATCGCGACCGAGCGCGTGCTCGGCCTGGTCGCGAGCACGAAGCACGGGCTCTGCGCGCGCCGGATCGCCGGAGCGCTGCTCGGACCGCTTGCGCAGTCGCAACTCGCGGCCGCCCGCGGCCTGCTCTCGGTGCGCGCCGCGACCTGCAGCGCGCTCACGGACGAGGCCTGCAACGCCCTCAAGCGCGCACTCTCGCAGACGCTCGCCAACAGCACGGTGGCCGTGCACCCGGTCGCCGCCGACGGCGTGGCGGGCTGGCCGGAGTGGCTCGGGGAGTGGGTCATCCTGCATGGCTGACGATGACCGATCCGTTCTCCGGCGGTTGCCGGGGTGGGCTCGAGTTGCTAGGGTCTCGCCGATGTTCGCGCGCGGCAACGTGTGGGTCCTCGACCGGGCCCGCCGAGTTGGCCGCCACGTCTCTGTCCTCGCCGTATGCGCCGTGGGCATCGGCGTTGGCTTGGCTACGCCTGCCCAGGCGGACAACGTCGGCGACG
>CAZYYP010000317.1:0-3433 GCA_964651695.1 uncultured Gaiellales bacterium
CTCGAGCAGCAGCGGCGCTCACACGGACGGCTGGGGCGCCTCGTGTTCTCGACAAGCACCGGCAGCATGCTGAATCCGACGAACGTCCGGAACCGCTGGCACGCCCAGACGCTGCGCGACGCCGGCCTGCCGAACATCCGCCTCCATGACCTGCGGCACACGGCCGCCACGCTCGCGGTCGCGGCCGGCGAGTCCGTGCTCTTCGTGCAGTCGATGCTCGGCCATTCGGACGTGCGCACGACGATGAGGTACGCCCACCCGGATCACGAAGCCCACCGCGCAGCGGCTGCTCGCGTGGCTGCGTTCAGGAAAAGCGGCACCAAGAACGGCACCACCGGCCCTTTCAGTCGCACCTGAGAAGCCAGAAACGGCTTGGATTCTGATGGAGCTAAGCGGGCTCGAACCGCTGACCTCCTGGGTGCGATCCAGGCGCTCTCCCAACTGAGCTATAGCCCCGAGAAGCGGAATAGTACCAGCCGGGCGCGGCCCGGAGGCCGGGCGCCTGCGACCCTCTGACGGTGGGTTCAGGACCCGCTGCTGGAGGGCGTCGGCGAGGACTCGCCGGTGGTCGTCTTGCCGGTGCCGCCGCTTGCGAAGCCGGAGTCCGAGTTGGTCTGGCCGGTCGTGCCGATCGACTGCAGACGCTTGACGACCTTCTTCGGCTTCGCGGGAGGCGTCACCGTCTGGGTGGTGGTGGAGTGGGTGACGGCGGTCGCGGTGCGCGTGCTGGCCTGCGAGTGCAGCTTGAGCGCAACCTGACCCTCGCTGCTCGAGGTGGTGAAGGCGCTCGCCCGGCCGCCGCGATTCAGCGCGGCTGTGTCGGTCTTGCCGACGGCGCCTTTGACGTTCAGAACCAGGCTGACGGGCTTCGAGCTCGACTGCTTGGCCGAGTCGAACGACCCGACGACCTTCACGGGAGGCGGGAACGACACGGGCGTGTTCATCGAGTCCGTCAGCGGGCCCATCGCGAGAAGGCCGGCCACGCTGACGCCCGCCAGCGCCCCTGCGGGAATCCAAGCCCGGTTCATCCCTGTGTCTCCCTCATCTACCTTGCACCTGCCCGGTACCGACCCTAATCTCGGTCTGTTGTCGATTCTTCGGCATGCGAGCCCCGATTCTTGAGGGTTGGCGTACCCCACGAGTGGGAATTTGCTTTGGCCTTCAAGCTCCGGCTTCAAATCTTCTTCGTAATTCTAACGGTACTTCCACTCCTCGTGGGAGGGTGGATGATTCAACGCACCGTAATCGAGAGCCGGAGGGCTTCGATCGACCAGCGGCTGGCCGGTGGGGTGGGAACCCTCGGGGCGGAGTATGCGGCTGTGGTCGGATCCGGTCGCAACTCGCTCGCCACGCTGCCGAGCAGCGGCCAGCTGCAGGCCGCGCTCGTCGACAAGGACATCCCCACCGTCCGCAAGCTCGCGGCCCTGGCCTCGTCGGGCGGTCTCTTCATCGCCATCGTCGACGCGAAGGGCAAGCAGTTGACCGACAAGGCGCCCGTCGGCTCGCGCAAGATCGACAGCCGCATGATCGGCAAGCCACTCGTCGCGACCGTGACGGCGTACGCGGACGTGGTCACGCTGATCTCCCAGGCCGAGCAGTCGGGCGGGGACGTCAAGCTGGGTCTGGCGGACGGGAACACCCTCCAGTTGCGGGAGGATCAGGCCACGCTCCCGAGCGCCATCCCCCTGGGCCGCTCCTTCCGCACGGTGGTGCAGGGCGAGCGGTACCTGGCCGCCGCGCGCACGGTCTCCGACCCGGCAGCCGCCTCCGACACGAACGTCGTCGCCCTCTATCCCCAGCACCAGTACGACGCCTACGTGCGCTCGATCCGTCTCCGGGTCGCGCTCCTGACCGGGCTGCTGATGCTGCTCATCGGCGCGGGCGCGGCGCTCGTCGTGCGCTCGCTGACGCACACGCTGCGCACGTTCGCCGACGGCATCCGCGCGGTCGCCTCGGGGCGCTTCGACCAGCGCCTTCCGGTGCGCGGCGCCGACGAGTTCTCGCAGTTCGGCGCGGTCTTCAACGACATGTCGAGCCAGCTCGAGGAGCGCATCGAGGAGCTCGACTCGGAGCGCCGCCGCGTCCAGGAGTTCGGGCAGCGCTTCGGCGCCGCGCTCGCCGCCACCCATGACGTGGCCGGACTGCTCGAGATCGTCGTCGACTCGGCCGTTCAGCTCGCGCGCGCCCAGGGCGCGCGATTGCTCGTGGCCGACGAGGGCACCGACGTGCTCGTCGAGCAGTTGCGCCGCGGCGAGCTCGGTGCCGCCGCCGGGCTGCTCGATGCGCCCGTGCGCTATGGCGAGGGCATCGAGGGCCGCGCCCTGCAGACGCGCCAGGCCGTGATCGGCGACGAACCGGCGCCGCTGCTCGCGGCCCCCCTCGTGGCCGAGGAGCGCGTGCTCGGCCTGCTCACGCTGGTCGGCGATCCCGATCGCCCGTTCGGGCGCGACGACGCCGAGCGCGTCGGCTCGCTCGTCGGCCAGGGCGCCGTGGCGATCGAGAACGCGCGCCTCCACCGGCTGATCCAGAAGCAGGCCAAGACCGACCCGCTGACCCAGCTGCTGAACCGCCGCGAGTTCGAGGAGCAACTCGCGCGCGAGGTCGAGCGCGCGCAGCGCTTCGGCACGCCCGTGGGCCTCGTCGTGCTCGACCTCGACGACTTCAAGCTCATCAACGATCGCTTCGGGCACCTCGCCGGCGACGGCGTCCTCAAGGCCGCGGCGGGTGCGATCCGCCAGTGCACGCGCGAGATCGACCAGCCTGCGCGCTGGGGCGGCGAGGAGTTCGCTGTGATCCTCCCGCACACCGGGATCGACGGGGCAGCGCGCCTCGCCGAGCGCCTCCGCCAGGCCATCGCCGAGCGTCAGATCCCGACGCCCGACGGCCGCAGCGTGCGCGTCACGGCCTCCTTCGGCGTCGCCGCGCTGCCCGGGAGCGGAGCGACGCAGGTGGAGCTCACGGCTGCCGCTGACGACGCCGTCTACCGCTCCAAGCGGGCCGGCAAGAACCGCGTTTCCCTGGCCGATGCCCAGGAGGGGGATGAGCTCCCAGTACCGGGGAGCTATCACTAGCTTCCGAAAGGTTCATCTGCGGACCCCCTCGCGGTACGGTTGTCAAACCAATGATGACTGGGGTACAGTGATGCCTGCTTGAGGGGGTACGGCCTGTTACAGGACCGAGGGTGGTGTGATGTCTGAATCCAAGTCGTTGTTCGCTGCGGTCATCGAAGAGCATCTTGCGCTGAAGCGCCGGAATGCTCATCTCAATGGCCAGCGTCCGCTGTCGGCATACGAGGTCGCAGACCCGTTCGACAACCATGCGCTGTTCAAGAGCGAGGCCGAGGCGCGCCGCGAGGAGGAGGAGACCGGCGACTACCCCGCGCTCGACACGTCCGAGTTCGAGCCCGCGATCGTCGGTCAGTCCGAAGAGGTCT
>CAZYYP010000318.1:0-3402 GCA_964651695.1 uncultured Gaiellales bacterium
GCCGGCTCAGATCTTGCCGAGGTTGAGCACGTCGCCCGTGCCGGCGCTCGTGCCGTTGTTGCTCACGTAGACGTCGCCGTTCCTCGCGACCGCGACCGCTGTCGGATCGGAGAGGCCGGTGCCGGCCACGACGGTCTTGGTGCCGTTCGGCCACACGCGGATGAGCGCCCCGGTCGTGTCGTCGGAGAGCAGGCCGTTGCTCCGGATCTCGAGGACGTAGAGCGAGCCCTGCGGGCCCCACGCGATGTCCACGATGTTGGTGAAGCCCGACGCGTACACGCCTGTCGTGCCGTCCGGCTTGATCCAGAACACGTTCGCCGCGCCGACCGGGAACGGGAAGCCCGTGAGCTGCCCGACGTAGATGTTCGGATCCTTGGGACGTACGGCGACGCTCGTGGGCACCGACTCGTACGGGATCTTCGTGCCCGCGGGCGCCATCAGGAACGGCGGCGCGTCGGTCAGCATCGGCGGGAAGACCGCGAGCGTCGAGATGTGCCTGCGGTACGACACGCCGAGGACGTCGTTGCCGGCGGCGTCGGCGACCACGAACCCGCCGTGGACCTGCGCGATGCCGTAGGCGTCGGAGTCGATCAGCGGCGAGTGGTCGGCGGGGTTCGTCCCTCCGTCGGGATTGTTGTCCGCCTCGTACTGGACCAGATCGGCGAAGGGCCAGACCGTGCCCTTCCAGGGATCGATCTTGACGACGTGGCCGGTGAGCTCGGCACCGGGAACCGCAGCCCGCTGTTCGGGATTGCCCCCCGAGCCGATCAGGCCCGTGACGTGGCTGCCGTTGACCGTGATGTCGTCGACGCCGGTGGCGTTGGCGCCCGTGCCCTGATCGGCGACCGACGGCAGACCGCTGACGACGCGCTTCTGGGAGCCCTTGTGGACGACCGTGAACGCGCCCGTCAGGCCGAAGCACGAGGTCGCACCCTCCCCACCCGGGAAGCACGGGGCGGTACCGCCCTTGCCGGCTTCGGCGATCCACAGATCGCCGTTCTTGGCGATGGCGATGCCGCGCGGGTTGTCGAGCCCGCTGGCAACGACCTTCCAGCCGGGCGAGCTCGTCGTCGAGCGCGCCTGCGCGCTCGGAACGGCCGCGATCGCGGCGATTGCCGCGAGCGCTGCCAGCTTGCGTCCCCTCATCGTGACTCCTCCGTTACGTGGGTTCGGCGGCGTGACCGAACTTCACCGGAGTTGTGACCCGCGCCTGCAGAAATCCACCGACGACTACCCGCATGCACCCTACGGCTGGGGGCGCGAGCCTCCCCCGAGGCCGAGCCTCCATCCGGACCGCAACCCCGGGGTCTGATCCGTGACGTTGCACACGCCGACAGGGTCAGAGCAGAGCGCGCACCGCTGCGACGACGGCCCCGGGCGTGATGCCGAGCTCCTCGGCGATCTTCGCGGCCGGAGCCGATGCCCCGTAGCGATCGAGGCCGAGCGCGGTGCCGCGATCGCCCACGAGCGCCGACCACCCGAAGGTCGCGCCCGCCTCGAGCGAGACGCGCCGCCACACCTCCGGCGGGAGCACCTCGTCGCGGTAGCCCTGCTCCTGTGCCATGAAGAGGTTCCAGTCCGGGAGCGAGACGACGCGGGCAGAGGTGCCGTCGCCGGCGAGCGTCTCGCGTGCGGCGATCAGGTCGTGCACCTCGGAGCCCGAGCCGATGAGGATCACGTCGGGCGCGCCGTCGCTGTCGGCGAGCACGTAGCCGCCGCGGCGCACGCCGCTCGCCGGCGCGAACGTCGTGCGATCGAGCACCGGCAGCTTCTGCCGCGAGAGCGCGATGCCGACCGGACCGTCGGTGCGCTGCAGGGCGAGACGCCAGGCCTCGACGGTCTCGGTCGCGTCTGCGGGCCGGATGATGCGCATGTTCGGCATGGCGCGGAGCGCGGCGAGGTGCTCGATCGGCTGGTGGGTCGGGCCATCCTCGCCGAGCCCGATCGAGTCGTGCGTCCAGACGTAGGTGACGGGCAGGCCCATGATGCAGGCGAGCCGGACCGCGGGGCGCATGTAGTCGGAGAACACGAAGAACGTCGCGCCGAAGGCGCGGAATCCGCCGTGCACCGTGAGGCCGTTGAGGATCGCGCCCATGCCGTGCTCGCGGATGCCGAAGTGCAGCGTGCGCCCGCCCATGCGGCCCGGGAGCACCGAGTCGGCGAGGGCGTTCTCCTTGTTGGCGAGCGGCGCGCCCGCGATCGCGATCGCCTGCTTGATGGTGGAGTTGTTCGACGGCGCGAGGTCGGCCGAGCCGCCGATGAACTCGGGGATGGCCGCGGCGAGCGCGGCGATGCAGGCCCCCGAGCTCACGCGCGTGGCCACGGCGGCGTCGCCCGCGAGGTCGGGCAGCGCGTCCTCCCAGCCCTCCGGCAGGGCGCCCGAGAGCACGCGGTCGTACTCCCGGACGCGCGCGGGATCCGCGGCGAGCTGCGCCGCGTGGACCTTGTCCCAGGCGGCGTGATCGGCGGCACCGCGCTCGAGCTGCGAGAAGTGGGCTCTGACCTCGTCGGGGACGTAGAAGGTGCGGTCCGGATCCCAGCCGTAGGCCTCCTTGGTGAGCCGGACCTCCGGCTCGCCCAGCGGCGCGCCGTGCGCCTCGGGCGTGTCGTGCGCGTGGGGGGCGCCGATCGCGATGTGCGTGCGCACGATGATCAGCGACGGCCGCGCGCCCTCCGCGTCCGCGGCGTCGAGTGCCGCACGCAGGTCGTCGGTCGACCAGCCGTCGCCGAGGCGCTGCACGTGGAAGCCGTAGGCCTCGTAGCGGAGCCCGACGTCCTCGCCGAACGCGAGACCGGTCGAGCCCTCGATCGTGATGTGGTTGTCGTCGTAGATCAGGCAGAGCTTGCCGAGGCCGAGGAAGCCCGCCAGCGAGCTCGCCTCGCCGGACACGCCCTCCATGACGTCGCCGTCCGAGCAGATCGCGTAGGTGCGGTGATCGACCAGCGGATCGCCATCGTCGTTGTAGCGCTCGGCGAGCATGGCCTCCGCGAGCGCCATGCCGACGGCGTTGCCGACGCCCTGCCCGAGCGGGCCGGTGGAGATCTCGACGCCCGGCGTCAACTGCTGCCCGTGCACGAGCTCCGGATGCCCCGGGGTGCGCGATTCCCATTGACGGAACTGCTTGAGATCGTCGAGCGTGAGGGCGTAGCCCGAGAGGTGCAGCGCGGCGTACTGGAGCACGCACGCGTGACCGGCCGAGAGCACGAAGCGGTCGCGGTTGGCCCACGTCGGGTCGGCGGGGTCGTGCCGCATGCGCTCGCGGTACAGGACGTAGGCGACGGGCGCGAGCGCCATGGCCGTCCCGGGATGACCGGCGTTGGCCTTCTGCACCGCGTCCATGGCGAGACAGCGGATGGTGTCGATCGAGAGCGTCTCGATGTCGGCGGGCATGCGACTCCTCG
>CAZYYP010000319.1:0-3384 GCA_964651695.1 uncultured Gaiellales bacterium
ACCTCGACATGATCTGGGCCTCCGGCGGCAACCGCCGCATCGAGCACCGCTTCGCACAACTCTCCGGACTCCCCTACCACGCGATGCCGCCACTGGCCGGCAGCGCCATCTCGTGGCAAAACCACACGCTTCCCGGAACGACCGCGTTCGCCGCGGAGCTCCCTGCAGGCCAGCCCACTTCCTCGAGCGTCGGCCGCTACGTCCGGGCAGTCATCGCCATCGCTCGCACATAGCCGAGGAACGACGCAGGACGGCAGACGAACCCAGCGCCAGCACCAGCAGCCTCCAGCACCGTTGCCCGCAAGGGGATCCTGATGGGTCGCAGTGGGATCGACGCCGACGCGGCTTTCGGGATGCTGCGCGACCACTCTCAGCGGTGCGGCCAGAAACTCGCCGACGTGGCCGCATCGATCGTCGACAGTCACCTGCTGCTGCCGCCGCCGGTACCCCAGCCGCCTCCAGACGGCGAGCCGCGAGACTGACGAGGGGTTTCACGCAGTCTCAGATAGCATCCTCAGGCGCCTTGGCGCGCCGGCGAAACCAGCCCGCGACTCCTCATCCGGCCTCGAGCTGCGCCGGCGCTGGGTCTCGTAACGTTCCCGGGACGTTCGCGGTGCGAGAATGGACGGCGTGGCGGCGGGTGTGAGGCTTTGGTCGGTGTTCTTGGCATGGGGAGTCACGGCCTCCTCGCTGGTTGGCGCATACCTGCTGGCGGCCTCGCATGGTGCTGCTGTTTGGTGGGTTCTGGTGGGGGCTCTGCCGACACTCGGCAGTGCGAGCGTGGGGCTATTGCTGTGTGTGCGGGTGCCGCGAAACCCGATCAGCTGGCTGGTGCTGGTGCTGGGCGTCTGCCAGGCGGTCGCCTACCTCGGTGATGCGTACTCGGCGGCGGCGCTCGAGCTTCCCGCAGCGGCGACGGCCGCGGCGGCGGCGAACCTGATCGAGGCCCTGCCGCCGTTTGTCTTCGCGCCCGCGCTCTTGCTGCTGTTCCCCGATGGTCGCTTGCCCTCGCACAGGTGGCGGCCACTAGCCATGTGCGGCGCGGCCGCCGCAACCGTGGGCTTGATGGCCACCGTGGTGGCATCCGGCAATCTCAACCTCCATTCGAACCCGCCGCGAGCAAACCCGCTCGGCGTCGGCGGTCGGATCGGGTCGCTGATGGGTTTTGTCGGCCTCGTGTGCTTCCTTGCGCTTGCTGTGGTGATCGTCGCTGCCGCGGTGTCGCTTGTCAGGCGCTTTCGACGGGCGACAGGCGATCTACGCGAGCAGCTGAAGTGGTTTGGATGCGGAGCAGCACTGGTGGGACTCGCAGTTGCCGGGGCGGTGCCGCTTTCGTCGGTCTCGACCGTTGCCGCCACGCTGATGGGGGTGGTTGCCGCGACGTTCATGGTGGGCGCTGTCGGCGTTGCCGTGCTGCGCTACCGCCTGTACGAGATCGACCGGCTGCTCAGCCGCACACTCTCCTACGCCATCCTCACCGCGACGCTGGTCGGCGTCTTCATAGCCATCGTCACGCTCACCACTCGCGTGCTGCCGTTCTCCTCACCCGTCGCCGTAGCGACATCAACGCTCGCCGCAGCCGCGCTCTTCAACCCACTGCGACGACGCGTGCAGCAACTCGTCGATCACCGCTTCAACCGCGCCCGCTACGACGCCGCCACGACCGTCGCCGCCTTTACCGCCCAACTACGCGACGCCGTCGACCTTGACACGATCAGCAGCGAACTCGTGCACGCCGTCCACCGCTCCCTCCAGCCATCCCACGCCTCACTCTGGATCCGACCACCCACGGCGCGCTCCCGCATCTGACACATGCGCCTACACCTCCGAAGAGCGCACGTCGTTCATCGGAGATGGCGGTGCATGCCGGGTATAGTCGGCGGCATGAACGCGGTCTCGCTGCGTGAGGCGCGCACCCTGATCGACGTCGCCGCCGCAATCGAGTACGACTCCGGACGAGGCGCCTTCATAACCGACGGGCTGACCCCTCTCCTCGGCTTGCTCAGAGCGGACTGGCTGACCTACTGCGAGGGGCCGATCGGGTCGGCACACCACCAGGTCAGGTGCGAGGTCGAGACGCGTCCCTTCGCCGGCCACAGCCAGGAACTGGAAGCGATCTTCATCGCGCATTTCCATGAGTTCACGCTCAGCTGCCGGCCGCCACCGGAGAGCGGCGTCGTTCTCATCGGCGACGTGATGACCGATCGCGCCTGGAGGCGGACCAGGATCTACAACGAGTGGTGCCGCGAAGTGCACATCGAGCCGCAGGCGAAGATCTACCTGTCAGTGCCCGGCTCGCCGCTGCGGAGATCGCTGATGATCGACGTCGCCGACGACGCGGGGCGATCCTTCGGCGAGCGCGAGCGAAGCCTCCTCGAGCTTGTCCGCCGAGCACTCATGCGTCCGATCGCACTCGCCGAGGCGACCAGACAGCGCCACCGCGCACTCGGGCTCACCGCTCGCGAGCTCGAGGTGCTCGGCCACCTTCGCGACGGCAGGACCAACTGCGAGATCGCAACGGAGCTGTTCGTCTCCCCCGCCACGATACGCACGCATCTCGAGAACGCCTTCGCCAAGCTCGGTGCGCATACGCGCACCGAGGCCGTTGCGCGGCTCGGCGAAATCGGCGCATTTTCCCGCACGCAGCACCCGAAGCGACCAGCGGCCCGATACTTCGAAATGCCGGCCGCGGCCGCGGCGTCACCGCGATCGCGGTGACGCCGCTCGAGTGGATGGGCGCTGTGACCTAGATCGCAGCGCCCATACCCCGCTTCAGTGCCCTGAGCCTCGATGGACGCTGATCGTCCCCTGATAGCACGTGCCGTCGGGCGACTCGCTGCACGTGACCGTGTCGAATTTCACGTGCACGTGCGCCCCCTTCAGGTATCCGTCGACGACGCGACCGTCGAGCACGGCCTTACCGGTCGTGGAGGCGTCCCACCCGCCCGCGACGTGCGCCGTGAAGGACTGGGACGCGTCGGGGGCGATGACAATGTAGATCGCCGAGATCTGAACGCGTCCGGTGGCATCCGGAGTGGCCGTGTACACCGCACCTCCGAACTTGCCGACGATGTCGCCGCCAACGACGCCCACAAAGTTCGGGAACGGGGCGGTCCACTTCTTGTACGTGAGCTCGAGGCCGTCATGCTTTGCGACCTGCCCACGGCCGACGTGCGCCTGGCTCGCGGCGGCGGAGCCTCCCGCCAGCGCGAGCGCGAGGATCAGTCCGACGAGACGCTTCATCCTGCACTCCTCCGTTGTGGTCAGCGACTCGGTGGCGACAATCGGTGGGTCGCCCTCGCTCACCGATGCCAACGACGATGGCCAAGGCGAAGCGGGCGCGCAATACGACGTTCATCGCATCTTGCTCGGCGCGCCGGATCA
>CAZYYP010000320.1:0-3383 GCA_964651695.1 uncultured Gaiellales bacterium
GCGTGCGCTCGGTCACGGTGACGAGCATGATGTTCATGACGCCGATGCCGCCGACGAGCAGTGAGATCGCGGCCACGGCGGCGAGCAGGACGGTGAGGGTCTTCGAGGTGCTCGTCGCGGCGGTGAGCAGCGACTGCTGGTTGAGCACCCGGAACGGCAGGTTGGCGACAGTCGTGTCGTTGGCGGAGGCGAGGATGCTCTCGACTTCGGATTGCGCGAGGTTGAGTGTGGAGGCGGACTTGCCCTGCACGATCAGCTGGCTGAACGACTGCGAGTAGCCGGTGAGGACGTCTTCGACGGCGGTGTAGGGCGCGATCACGACGCTGTCGGAGTCGGTGATGCCGCTCGAGCCCTTGGACGCCAGCACGCCCACGATCGTGAAGCTCGCCGAGCCGAGCTTGATCGTCTTGCCGAGTGGGTTCTGGGCGCTTGTGAAGAGCGCGGACGCGGTCGTCTGGCCGATGTCGATGACGCGCGCGTGATTTTTGACGTCCTTGTCGGTGATCGCGCGACCGCCGGCGATGGTGTAGTTCTCTGCGGCCAGGTATGAGGGCGTGGAGCCGGTCACGGTCGTCGATGTGCTGGCGCCGTTGTAGGTCGCCGTCACCGAGGTGGAAGCGACCGGGGAGACGGAGTGTACGTCCGGTGCGTTGTTGGGGTCCTCGAGCGCTTTGACGTTGGCGATCGTCAGCGACGCGGTGCGCGATTGGGTGCCGGTCGTGGAGCGCCCGCCGCCGAAGCGCCCGGTATTGAACACCGTCAGCGTGTTGGTGCCGAGCGCGTTGAGCTGGTCGGCAACGGCCTTCGAGGAACCAGTACCGACGGCCACGAGGATGACCACCGCGGCAACGCCGATCAGCACGCCGAGGACCGTCAGCGCCGAGCGGAGCTTGTTGGCGACGATCCCTCCGACGGCGATGCGCAGGTTGTCACGCCACCTCACGGGGTGCCCCGATCGTGCTGCTCGTTGACGGTGTCGGACAGGATCTGGCCGTCCCGCAGCCGTATCACGCGCCGCGCGCGCGCGGCGATGTCCTCCTCGTGGGTGATCATCACGACGGTCCTTCCGGCGCGGTGAACGCTGTCGAAGATCTCCATCACTTCAGCCGAGGAAACGCTGTCGAGGTTGCCCGTGGGCTCATCGGCCAGGATCAGCGCGGGGTTCGTGATCAGCGCACGGGCGATCGCGGCGCGCTGCTGCTGGCCGCCGGAGAGCTCGCTCGGCACATGATGAGCGCGATCGCCGAGCCCCACCGCATCGAGCGCAGCCGCCGCCCGCTCACGCCGCTCGCGCGAGCCCACACCCATATACGCGAGCGGCAACTCGACGTTCGCGAACGCCGAGGTACGCGCGATCAGGTTGAAGCTCTGAAACACGAACCCGATCTTGCGGCTGCGCACGCGCGAGAGCGCACGCTCGTCCAACTGCCGCACGTCAACGCCGTCGAGCCAGTACCACCCCCGGTCGGGCACATCGAGACAGCCGATGATGTTCATCAACGTCGACTTGCCTGAGCCGGAAGCGCCCATGATCGCGACGAAGTCGCCGCGCTCGACCGTCACCGACACGCCTCGTAGTGCGCGCACCTCGATGTCGCCGATCGCGTACGTCTTGACGATCTCGCGCAGTTCGATGACCGGAACGGCCGCGGGAGCGGAGGAGGGAGCCTCCTCCGAGCGCGTCGTGAGTGCGACGCCGCTCATGGTCCACCTGGCCCGCCGCCGGGGAAGGCCCCGCCGCCGAACGAAGGCGTTGACGAGGACGAGGACGAGGACGAGACCGTGACCGTCGGCTCGACTATGACATCGCCCTCCTTGACACCGGTGAGGATCTCCGTCGTCGACGAGCCGACGAGGCCGGTGGTGACCGTGGCAGTGGTCTGCTTGCCGTTACGCAACACGCGTACGGTCGAGGCTGCCCCGGTCGTGCTGATCGCGGCGCTGGGCAGCTGCAGCACGTTCGTCTTCGTCGCCACCGTCACGCTGACGTCCGCCGTCATGCCGTTGAGCACGCTCGCGGGCGGGCTGACGAGCTGGACGGTGATGTCGTACGTGACGACGTTGCTCGTGACTGTCGAGGTCGGCGACACCGCGGTCACCTTGCCGGCGACCGAGGTGTTCGGGAGCGCCGAGAGCGTCACCGTGGCGTTCTGGCCAACCTTGATCTTGGTCGCATCAGCTTCGGCGAAGCCCGCGACGACCTCGAGCTTCGCGAGGTTCGCGATCGTCACGACACCCCCCGAAGACGACGCCGACGAGCTCGTCGAGCTGCTCGCGGCGGAAGGTGTCGAGCTGGAGCCGCTCGAGGGAGTCGACGCGGAGCTGCTGCCGACCGTGTCGCCGACGCTCGCGTTGACCGCGGTCACTGTGCCGCTGATCGGCGCGCGCAGGACGGTCGCGCGCACGGCCTTGGCTGCCGTGGCGACGGTTATCCGCGCCTGCGTCACCTGTGCTTGGTCCTGGGCGACCGTCGCAGTGTCGACGGCCGAGGTCACACTCGCCTGCGCGGATGCGACCGACTGCTGCTGTTGCGCGACCGTCAGCTTCTGCTGCGCGACCGCGCGCTCGGCAGTCGTGATCGACTCGCGATCCGTCGCGCACGACGTCGTCGCCGTGGTGAAGGAGCGCGTCAGACCCTTCGTCGAGCCCTCGGCGTTCTTCGCCACCAACCGGTAGACGTAGGTCGTTCCGGGCTTCAGGCCTCCGATTGTGGCCTCGGCCGTGACGGCGGCGGTACCCGAGCCGGCGCTGATACTCCGCGTGGCGGACCCGAACGCCGCCTTCGTGCCGTACTCGAAGACGTACGTCGTGGCCGCGCCGTTCGGATTGACGGTGCCCGCGAGCGTCACGGCCTTCGCCGTCGTCGTGGTCGGAGAGCCCGTGGCCGCCGTCGGGACAGTTGCCGCCGAGACAGCCTGTGTTGTGCGGGCATTGCCGTTCGTGCCGCCACCGCTCGAGGTGGTGGTGGGGGTTGAGGTCGTGGTGGGGGTTGACGTCGCGGAGGAGGAGTTGCTGGCCGATGCCGACGACGATGCCACGCAGCCGAGCTTCTGATCGGCGAGCAGCTGCGTGCGCGCCTGCGCGAGCGTGGCCTCGTCGCTTGCGAGGGTCTGCTGGGCCGAGGAGAGCTGCAACTTCGCGGACGCCAGGCTCGAAGCGCTCTGGGCGCGCTGCGAGGCGTTCCCGCCGGCCCGAGCCGTCGCGAGCGCGGATTCGGCCGACTGCAGACTCGCCTTGTCCGAAGCCAGTGTCGCCTTCGCCTGTGTCGCGTCGATCCGCGCGATGACCTGCCCCCGCTTGACTCGAGAGCCGACCTTGACGGTGAGCGAGGTAAGCGTCCCGCTCGTTCCGAACGTGGGCGATGAGGACTGCACCGGCGACAC
>CAZYYP010000321.1:0-3376 GCA_964651695.1 uncultured Gaiellales bacterium
CGCCGATGGGCCAGACCCTCGTCGGGTCTGGCCCTCGGTTTGCCTTGCTCGGCCGGTCATCCGGCCGCCCGGTTACTTCGTGTCGGTGTCGCTCGGCGCGGCCTCGGGAGAGTCCTCCGCGAGGATGCGGTAGAGCTTGCGGCGCGCGTCGCGCAGCACGTCCTTGGCCTGCGCGATCTGCGCGGTCTCGCCGGCGTGCAGCACCTGGCGTGCGGCGGCCATCACCTGGTGGACGAGGTCGCGGAGCTCGAGTGCGCTGGTATCGCCCTCGTCGCCGACCTCCTCCCAGGGAGCCGGACCGCTCGCCGCGGCGGCCTGCGCCTCGCGGCCGGAGTCGGTCAGCGCGAAGACGCGCCGGCCGCCGTCACCGGTCTCGGGGCGGACGAGCTCCTCGTCCTCGAGCTGCTGGAGCGTCGGGTAGATGGAGCCCGGGCTCGGGCGCCAGACGCCTCCGCTGCGCTCACCCAGCTCACGCATGATCTGGTAGCCGTGCATGGGCTGCTCGGCCAGCAGGGCGAGGATCGCCGCGCGGACATCGCCGCGTGCGGCCCGCGGGCCGCGGCCGAGGAAGCCCGGGAAGCCGCCCTCGGGGCCGCGTCCGTAGCGGCGCCCTCGGCGCCCGCCGTGCCCACCGGGTCCGTGTCCGCCGGGGCCGTGGCCGCCGGGACCGAACCCGCCCGGGCCCTCGGGCCCGCGGGGGCCTGCGCCGGACATGAACACGAAATTGAACTTCTCTTCTCTGTGTGCTCTGTGATGCTTCGTCATTGTTCTAGAGTGCTCCTCGATAGTTAACGTTCCCTCACGATATATCGCTAACGTACGATGTCAAGAAACCGGATCGATCCGGGCGCCTACGAGACCTGGCGGATCCAGACGGCGAACGCCTCGAGCACGGCCACCAGTCGCTCCCGGGTGACGGTGTCGATGAGGTTGCCGTCCCCGTCGAAATGCCCGCGGGCGTCGGGGATCGTGAGCAGCGGCGCCGGCAGGACGCGACAGGAAGGGAACATCAGCATCTGCCGCAGGGCGAGCTGACTGCGCACCGTCCCCCAGCGCCCCGGTGTCGCGCCGACGATCGCGACGGGCTTGTCCGTGAGCGCTCGCTCGGGCGCGCGCGAGGCCCAGTCGAGCGCGTTCTTGAGCACGCCGGGCAGCGAGTAGTTGTACTCGGGCGTCGCGATGAAGAGCCCGTCCGCCGCGAGGATGCCGGCCTTGAAGGCACGCACGGAATCGGGCCCGCCGTCGACGTCGAGATCGCCGTCGTAGAGCGGCAGGTCGCGTATCTCGAGCGGCTCGATCGTCATGCCCGCAGGGGCCGACTCGACGGCCGCACGAAGCAGCCCGCGATTGAACGAGCCACGCCGCAGGCTGCCGGCGACGCCGGCGATGCGGAGCGTGGGGTCAGCTGGCATGCGTGGAGCGTACTCCTGCCGACTCGTAGGCCTGCTCGCAGATGCGCAGCGCCGCGAGCCCGTGGACGGGCGAGGGCGTCCCCGGCTGCCAGTCCTCGAGCTGACGGATCGCGTCGCGCATCTGGGCGGTGAAGAGCGTCACGTCGCAGTGCACGTAGCCCGGGGGTTGCTCGCGCTGCCAGATGCGGCGATACCCCGAGCTCCCGTAGACCTCGGTGTCCGCCTCGTAGCCACCGAGGTGCGGCTGCCACCAGCCCGACTCCACGACCGAGCGCGCACCGCCCTCCCACTCGATCAGGACGAGCCCATCGTCGTCGACCTCGTAGCTGCCGTGCGCGGTCGTGATCGACGCGCGCACGCGCAGAGCGTCGGGCTCGCCGAGCAGGAAGCGCGCGGTATCGATGGCGTGGATGCCCATATCGACCAGGGCTCCGCCACCGGCGAGCGCCGGATCGGTGAACCAGCCGCCGGGCCCCCAGTCGGCGTGCACGCCGTAGCCGTGCGTACGCACGATGCGACCGACATCGCCGGCGACGATCGCAGCGCGCACCGCGATCACGGCGGGATGGTGGCGCCAGGGGTGCAGGACGAGCAACAGGCGGTCGTTGCGCGCCGCCGTCGCGAGCATCTCCTCGCCGTCGGCCACTCTCGTCGCCATCGGCTTCTCGCAGAGCACGTGCTTGCCGGCCTCGAGCGCGGCGATCGACTGCCGGGCGTGGAGCGCGTTCGGCGTGCAGACGACCACGGCATCGACATCGTCGTCGTTGACGAGCTCGCGCCAGTCGGTCGTCACGCGCTCGATCCCGTGCGCGATCGCGAACCGCTCGGCCGACTCGATGCGGTGGTTGGCGACCCCGGTCACGGCGACACCGCAGATTGCGGCCGCGCGCACGTGCATGTCGGCGACCCAGCCGCACCCGAGCACCGCGAGGCGCGGTGTCACGCGCCGGCGCCGATCGGCAGCTTCTGCATGATCTCGGCCGCGTGCTCGTGGATGCGGGCGGCGGATTCGGCGACGCGCAGCACCCGGTCGCGATCGGCCAGCAGGAGGCGGTGCTCCATCCAGACGGTCGACGCGGCGGCGTGCTCGGCGACCGGGAGGTGCAGGTTCGCGTAGTCGATCGCCGGGGCAGAACGGCGCAGCGTGGGCGCGAAATTGCCGCTGCGGAAGAGGTCGAGATCGGTGAGCGACGGGTAGCTGACGCCGAGCGGCACGCCGTCGGCGTAGAGCGCCTCCTCGAAGCGCCGCAGCGGCATGCCGGCGAACTCGCGCTCGTCGTAGTGGACGACGAAGCAGTAGTTGCCCTGGCTGTCCATGCGCTCGTCGCGCTTCTGCGCCCGCAGCCCCGGCACCGCGGCGAGGGCCTCGCCGAGCGCGATGGCGTTCGCGTTGCGCACCGCGTGCTGCGCGGGGAAGCGCTCGAGCTGAGCCAGCAGGACGGCGCCCTGCCACTCCGTCATGCGGAGGTTCGAGCCGATGCTCGCGTGGTGGTAGAACCAGCGCCCGCGCTCACGGCCGCAGTCGGCGTAGTTCCACGCGGCCTCGAGCAGCGCCTGGTCGTTGCCGATCAGCGCGCCGCCCTCGCCGGAGGTCATCAGCTTGCCCTGCTGCATGGAGAAGCTGCCGAACGAGCCGTAGCTGCCGACCCCGCGACCACGCCACTGCGAGCCGTGCGCGTGCGCGCAGTCCTCGATCAGGTGCAGCCCGCGCCGCTCGCAGAGCGGGACGAGCAGGTCGAGGTCGCAGACGGCGCCGGCCACGTGCACCGCGATGATCCCGCGCGTGCGCTCCGTGATCGCGGCCTCGGCGGCAGCGGCGTCGAGGCAGAGCGTCTCGGGGTCGACATCCACGAGCACCGGGGTCGCGTTGACCGCGAGCACCGCGCTCGCGCTCGCGACGAAGGTCATCCCGGGCACGATCACCTCGTCGCCCTCGCCGATGCCGCAGGCGACGAGCGCCGCCT
>CAZYYP010000322.1:0-3374 GCA_964651695.1 uncultured Gaiellales bacterium
GCACGCGAGCGCGAAGTCGGCGACCTCGCGCGTGCAGTAGTCGGGCGTGCAGTAGCCGGCCACCCCTGCGGCGCGCAGGTCGTCGAGGTCCATGTGGTCGTAGCCGGTCGATCCGGTGATCGCCACGCGTGCCCGCGGGTAGCGGGCGAGCAGCTCGGCGTCCACCTCGACGCCGCCGCCGGAGACGATCGCGACCACCTCGGACGGGTCGCACTGCTCGGCCGGCAGCGCGCTCGCCGCGTCGCCGAGCAGCGGGTCGAGCTTCTCGCAGTCGAAGTACTCCAGGACGGCCATCTGGCTCATGTGCGAGAGCTAACCAGATCGCGCAGCGTGACGAATGCAGGCTAGCCTGGTGGCATGCCCTCGCCGCCCTCCCCGTTCACGAAGCGCATCGAAGTGCGCTGGCGTGACATGGACGCCTTCAAGCACGTCAACAACGCGGTCTACCTCACCTACCTCGAGGAGGCGCGCGACGAATGGTTCCTCGAGGCACTCGGCAACGGGCTGCTGCTCAACAATTTCGTGCTCGCGCGCTGCGCCGTCGACTACCGCTCGCCCGTCACGCAGGAGGACGGCGAGATCGAGGTCGAGCTGCGCTGCACGCGCGTGGGCCGCTCGAGCGTCACCACGGCGGAGCGCATCACGGTCTGCGGCGACGGCCGGCTCGCGGCCGAGGCCGAGGCGGTGCTCGTGCACTACGACTGGGCCACCGGCACGTCGCGCCCGCTGACCGACGAGATCGCAGCGTCGTTCGGCCGCTGGCTGATCTAAGGGCCCTCGGTTCAAGCGGGGCGGCGCTTCCGCCGATGAGCGGGAGATGGAGCTCGCGCAGCAACGGGTGGGGGTGCCGTTCGTGCGGGCGGCCGCGCAGTTCAGCACGGTGCTGTTCTTCGGCGTCCTCCCGCTCGTGCTCGTGCCGCTGCTGCTGCACGCGGCCGGGCACGACTTCCTGTGGGACTTCCGCCGGGAGTTCCTGCCCGCCGGTCGAGCGGTGCTGCGCGGCGACTCGCCGTATCCGCACTCGCTGAGCGCCCTCCGCTCGCACGCCAACTACGTCTACCCGCCGCTCGCCGCGGTCGTCGTCGCGCCGTTCACGCTCCTGCCCCAGGCGCTTGCCGAAGGCATCTTCGTCGCGCTCTCGCTGCTCGCGCCGGCGCTTGCGCTGCGGCTCCTGGGCGTGCGCGACTGGCGCTGCTACGGCCTCGTGTACCTCTGGCCGCCGCTGCTCGGCGGGGTCTCGCTGGGCACGCTCTCGCCGCTCCTGGCGCTCGCGGTCGCCGCGGCCTGGCGCTGGCGTCGCTCGTCGCCCATCCTCGGTGCCACCGTCGCGGGCGCGGTCGTCGCGAAGCTGTTCCTCTGGCCGCTGTGCGCCCTCTTCGCCGCAGGCAACCGCTGGCGCGCGGCGTGCGTCTCGGTGGTCGTGGCGAGCCTTGCGGTGCTGGCCTCGTGGGCGCTCATCGGCTTCGCCGGGCTCACCGGCTACCCGCGGCTCCTGCAGGAGCTCTCGCGCATCGAGTCGCCGCGCGGGTACAGCCCGGACGCGCTCGCGCTGGCGCTCGGTCTGCCGAGTGGCGCCGCGCTCGCCGTCGCCCTGCTCGCCGGTCTGCCGCTGCTCGTGGCCGCCGCCGTGCTCGCGCGGCGGCCGTCGAGCGAGCTCGGTGCGCTGTCGTTTGCGATCGCCGCCGCCCTCGCGCTCTCACCCGTCGTGTGGCTGCACTACCTCGTGCTGCTGGTCGTGCCGATCGCCGCGGCGCGCGACCGCCTCGGGCTCGTGTGGTTCGCACCGATGCTGTTCTGGATCACGCCGGGGACGGCCAGCAACGGCTCGGCCTGGCGCATCCTGCTCGCGATGGCGATCGTCGCGTTCACGCTGGTGCTGGCGGCGGCGCCTGAGCGCGTGCTGAAAGCAGCGCGCTGACGCTCTCGCACGCCGAGCGGCCCGCTTCGACCGGCGGTGTCCCCTGCGCGCGCGCGAACGCGTAACTGGCGAGGAAGGCATCTCCGGCGCCGGTCGGGTCGACGCCCGTGACGGCGTCGGACGAGACCTTGCCCGAGCCCTCGCCTGATGCGATCTCGGCGCCCCACTCGCCGAACGTCACGAGCACCTCCGGTACCTCGCAGCGGGCGCGGATCGCCACGGCGTCGACCGTGCCGTAGGCGGCCAGCGCCTCGTGCTCGCTGAGCTTGAGCGCCTGCACGTGCTCGAGCAACTCCGCGTCCAGATGCCCGGCGAGCACGAGCGGACCGACCTGCGGCAACCGCAGCGGGCCCTGCGCGTCGAGTGCGACGCAGCGTCCGCCGTCGGCCAGCGCCGCGAGCACCTCGGGCCCGAGATCGCCGCCGCGCTGTGTGCCCGCGTGCACCCACGTGGCGCCCTCGAGCGCGGGCGCCGCCCAGCCCGTGATGTCGTCGGCGGTCCAGGCAACGCCGATGTCGGCGAGCTCGTGATCGCGCTCGCCGTCCTCGCGGTAGCGCAGCACGCTCTGCACGACCGTCTCGTCGATGAACAGGCAGAACGGCGAGGCGAGCTCCGCGATCGGCGCGGCGAGCGCCGGGTCGTCGCAGCGCGTGGCGATTCCGGGCCGGACGCCGAGGGCCGCGAGGGCGCGCGCGGCGAACAGGGGGGAGCCGCCGGTGCTGTGCGTGGGCGCCCGCCCCGGCAGATAGACGACGTCCCGCACCGTCGATCCGATGATCGCCACACTCATGGCGCGGCAGGATACGGGCGGAGAGGGGCGTAGAGCGTGACATGCGCCGCGCAACGTCCTTCCCGCTGGTCGCCGCCGAGCGGCTCCCGGGGCACGTGCGCGCCGGCGCGGTGCGCCTGCTCGGCGCCTGCCTGGCGATCTGGGCGCTCGGCATGTTCTCGCCCCAGATCGACCGGGGCGCGGCCGACATCGTGCTGATCGTCGGCTGGGGCGTGATCGTCGCTGCGCTGCTCGTACTCATGATGGGCACGCAGCGCGTGCTCGCGCGTCTCGACGTTCCGCTGCTCGGACCGGGCGTCGCGCGCGCCGCCGCACTCGTTCTCGCCCTCCGGCGCGTGGGCCTGGTGCTGCTCGCGCTGGCGTTCTTCCTCTTCTGGACGCTGATCTACATCGGCGTCTGGCGCGCGCATCCGGCCGGCGCGTTCCACGGTCTGCCGCACACGCCGACCTTCTCCGACTTCTTCTACTACGCCGTCTCGACCGGCTTCGTGAGCCCGCCGGGCGACATCATCGCCGCCAGCAAGGGCGCGCGGACGGCGACGATGATCGAGCTCCTGACGGGCACGGCCGCGCTCGCGGCCTACCTCGGCTCGTTCCTCGACTTCGGCACGAGCGCCGCAACCGCGGCCGCCGCGCCCGCGTCGCCGGCCGAGTGACCTCTGCACG
>CAZYYP010000323.1:0-3360 GCA_964651695.1 uncultured Gaiellales bacterium
CGCGCTCGCGGCATGGACCTGCTGCGCCTGGCCGCGGCGACGCTCGTCATCGTCGCCCACTCCTACAACCTGACGCTGCACGAGGAGCCCTTCCGGCGCTTCGGCGGGCCCGAGTTCGGCGACATCGCCGTCGCGGTCTTCTTCGCGATCAGCGGCTTCCTCGTGACCGCGAGCTGGATCTCGGACCCCCGCCTGCGCTCGTTCGTCCTGCGCCGCGCTCTGCGCATCCTGCCGGGCCTCTGGGTCGTGCTGCTCGTGACGGTGCTCGGGTTCGGCCTGCTCGTGACGGTGGAGCCGATCGTCACGTACCTGACATCGGTCGACACGTGGCGCTACCCGCTCGAGCGCGCGGTCGTGTTCTCGACCCGGCCGAGCCTGCCGGGCGTGTTCACCACGAACCCCTACGGCTCGCCGGTCAACGGCTCGCTCTGGACGTTGCCGGTCGAGGTCACGGCGTACATCGCGACGCTTGCCTTCGGCATCACCGGCCTGCTGGCGCGCCGGCGGGAGCTCGTCGCCATCGCGATCGTCCTGCTGATGGTGATCCAGGAGACCATCCTGCCGACGGCGAGCGGGCTCGTGGCGACGGATTCGGTGGGTGCCGTGCTGCACTGGCTCGTGCACTTCGGCCTCTTCTACGCCGTCGGAGCGCTGCTCTTCCTCTACCGCGAGCGCGTGCCGCTCTCGTTCGCCGCAGCTGCCGCTGCGCTCGTCGTGTGGGTCCTGAGCTTCGACACCGGGGCGATGACGATCGTCGGCCAGCTCACGCTGCCGTATGTCGTGCTCGTGCTCGGCTATCGGGCGCCCGAGGTGGTCGACGCCTTCTTCCGCCGCATCGGCGATCTCTCCTACGGCACCTATATCTACGCGTTCCCGGTGCAGCAGACGATCATCCACTACGACACGGGCATCCGGCCGCCGCTCCTGATCGCCCTCTCGATCCCGATCACGTACGCCTGCGCCTATGCCTCCTGGCACCTCGTGGAGCGTCCCGCGCTGCGCCTGCGGCGGCGGCTGACCGGCGAGCCCGATCACGCCGCGCGGGCCGCCGTCGTGCCCGCGGCGCCCTCCTAGGGTGCGCTAGCGCCGTGCCGCGTCGACCCAGCCGACGAGCGGCCGCAGGCGGCGCTTGAAGTCGAGCAGGGGCCGGATGAGGCCGGGCGGGAGATGGAGTCCGACGGCCAGCTGCAGGCGGTAGAGCAGACGCGACCAGAGCGGCAGCGGATAGCGGCGGCGCAGCTCGGGCTCGCGCGCGAAGAGCGCTGCGTGCGTGCGCCGGAGCGTCGCGTAGTGCTCGCGGAAGCGGCTGCGGATGTTCGGGTTGATCCGGCCGCCGCCGTGGATGCGGTAGTGGAACACGAGCCGGTCGACGAGCAGGCCCTCGCTGCCGTGCTCGGCCAGCGCCATGAACAGGTCCCAATCCTCGTAGCCGCTGTTGGACGGGAAGCCGCCGACGGCGTTGACCGACCCGCGGCGGAAGAGGCAGGTCGCCTCCCAGAGGTTCGAGTAGAGCAGGATCCACGGATTCCAGGGCGCCGCGCGGCGCACGAAGTCGACGTCGCCGAAGTGGTGGCTGTGCCCGTAGGCGAAATCGTGGCGCGGCGAGCCGTCGAGGGCGTCCGCCAGCGCCGCGAGCGCGCCGGCGTCGGCCAAGTCGTCGGAGGCGAGCACGAAGACATACTCCGTCGCCGCTGCTTCGAATCCCGCGCGGAGCGCTGCTGCGACGCCGCCGTTCGGCTGGCGGACGAGCTGGATGCGGCCCTCGGCGGAGAGGCGGTCGAGTAGCGCGATCGTCGGGGCGTCGGTCGAGCCGTCGTCGACGACGATGATCTCGAGCGGCTCGTCCTCGCGGATCGAGTCCACCGTCTCGCCCACGGTCGCGCCGTCGTTGAAGCACGGCACGACGACGGCGATGCGCGTGGCTTTCACGCCGCCATCCTAGTGACGGTCAGGCCGGCGCGTCCGCGGCCGCGACCTGCTGGAACCAGTAGGGCGCGGTGGCGGGCGGCCGGAAGTAGGGCTCGGCGCTCGTCGACCCGTGGTCGGCGCGCAGGAAGACCTCGGTGTGGTCGATCGTGCGCACGACGCGGGGCAGCCCGGCGGCGTTGAGGAGCCCGGTCGCCTCGGCCACGGTGGTGCGGCGGTTGAGCGGCGTGCTCAGGAGGTCGAACGCCTCGTGCGCGCCGCGCTTGCCGTAGACCCGCTCGAGGATCGCCTTGCGCGCACGCAGCGGCACCAGGTTGAGGCCCGTGCGGGCGACGTTCAGCTTCCAGCTCGAGACGCGCGTCGGGAGCGTGTCGCGCCCGTACAGGTAGAGGTAGAGCAGGCCGTCGTCCTTGACGAGCTTCTCGAGTGCGCGGATGCCGCGGCCGGTGTCGGCCGTGTGATGCAGCACGCCCCACGACCACACGAGGTCGAAGCGCTCGCCCGCGAGCACCTTGTCGGCTTCGAGCACATCGCCCTGCAGCGTGCGTACCTTGTCGCCGAAGCGAGCTTTGACCTGCGCGAGCGCGTTGACGCTCGCGTCCATCGCGGTGACCTCGCATCCGAGGCGGATGAAGCCCTCGGTCCAGCGGCCGTTGCCGCAGCCGGCGTCGAGCACGCGGCGGCCCGTGAACCACTCCGGGTCGATCGCCAGCTCCTCCTCGCTGATGATGCGCTCGACCTGCGCGCCGAAGCGCGGGTCGTCGGAGAGCCAGGCGCCCGTCGGCAGCGAGCCCCACTGGTAGTCGAAGCTGCGCCGTGCGAGGCGCGCGCGAATGGCCGCGAGCATCGGGCAACTGTAGCGGCGGTCTCCCCCGGGGCGATCCCGTGCGGGCCGCCGGTAGACTCGACTCTCGTGAGCAGCACCGAAGCGGTCGTGGTCGCGTGGCGTGCCGGCGCTCGCGCAGGTGCCTGCCTCGACCGCCTCGGCGATGCGGCGCCGGGTGTGCGCCGCGTGCTCGTCGACTGCGAGTCCGATCCCGCGGCGCTCGCCGAGGTGCTCGCGGCCCGTCCCGGCGTCGAGCCCCTCGCCCTGGCCGAGAATCTCGGCTTCGCGGGCGGCGCCAACGCGGGCGTGGGCCGTGCTTTCGCCGGTGGTGCAGATCACGTCGTGCTGCTCAACGACGACGTGCTGCTGGAGCCGGGCTGCGTTGCCGGGCTCGTCGCGGGTGCCGGCGCCGGCGGCGCGGCGTCCCCGCGCATCGACGGGCCGGCCGGCATCGCCTTCGCGGGTGCGCGCCTCGAGTTGCGGCGCGGCTTCGGCAGCCACGTGGCGGGCGCGAGCGACTACCTCACCGGCGCCTGCATCTGCTTCTCGCGCGCTGCGTGGGAGACGGTCGGGCCGTTCGACGAACAGCTCTTCCTGTACTACGAGGA
>CAZYYP010000324.1:0-3346 GCA_964651695.1 uncultured Gaiellales bacterium
GCGTTGAGGTCGGCGAGCAGATTCGGGTACTGGGCCTTGGCGGCGTCGCCGTACGGCATGTCTCCGAACAGGCCGACGACGTAGTGGTTCGAGTTGTGGGTAACGGGGTGCGTGCTCACCGCGCCGGCCGAGCCCGGCCCGAGCGTGATCCCCGCGCCCGCGCCTATGCAGCCGATCAGCGCAGCCAGTCGCAGCAGCGTTCGTCGAGTAGCGAAGCGGACAGGTGTCACGAGAACCCCCCAGTCGGTGATGCGACGCATCGACGTGCGTCCTCCCGCAGCGAGCCTTGCGCGGAGACCTCCCGTCGTGGGTGATGTTCCGGTCGACTCCCGGTGATGGATCGGTGAACTCGAAGGGCCGACTCGGACCGCCTGCGCGCGTTCCGCGCATGCGGCTTTCCCGCACACCGCACCAGCGCACCCACGGATGTCACGGGGCTGCACGCCGGCCAAGCTGTCCGGGTATGGATGAAACGCGTTCATCCGGGCACGAAGGTCGCATCCGCATCGACGACGACGGCATGCCCGCGAACCTGCCCACGCGGCGACGCGCTGCGGAGCCCCTCCACCTCACCAGCTCCCGTCGGCGTCTGAGGGTGCTCGGGCCGCTTACGGCCTTCGTGCTGCTGGCATACGCAATCACGTGGGGGTGGACGTTCCCTCTCGTCGCAGCCGGCGACGTGGTCGGAAAGGGCGCAGGCTGGCCAACCCATCTCCCCGCGCTCCTCGGCCCCGGCATCGCCGCCATCGTGGTGACGGCGTTGGTCTGGGGCCGTTCAGGGATTCACGACCTCCTTGCGCGGATGGCCCTCTGGCGAATGCCCTGGCGCTGGTGGGCGGCGACGCTGAGCCCGCTTGCCTTCCTCGGCGCTGCGCTCGCAGTTGCGGCGGCCACGGGCAAGCTGCCCAGCGGAAGCGACTTCGGCCGCTACAGCGGGCTACCGGCAATCGGCATCGTCCCTGTGGCCATCATTGCGATCCTGCTCACCTTCGGCGAGGAGACGGGCTGGCGCGGCTTCGCGCTGCCGCTGCTCCAGCGCCGCCACAGCCCTCTCGCCGCCGCGCTGCTCGTCACGCCGATCTGGGTCGTCTGGCACCTGCCCTTCTTCTTCACGGTCGCCACCTACCGCGATTTCGCCCCGGTCGGCTACGTGGGGTTCGCGTTCGGCATCGCCTGCGGATCGATCGTGCTTGCTTGGCTCTACAACGGCACGGGGGGCAGCATTCTCGCCTGCGTCGTCTGGCACGGCGTGTACAACCTCGCCACCGGGACCGCCGGCGCGACCGGGACGATCGCCGCAGTCACGAGCGCCTGCGTCTTCATCCAGGCGTTCCTGATCGTCGGACTCGAACTGCGCGCGCGCCGCCGCCGAGAACCGTCGATCCTCGGCCCGCGCGAGCGAACGAGCGCGCTTCGGAGGAAGCCGCTCAGTTGATCAGCCTTGGTGACGAAGTGGTGTCGATGTGGTGGAAATCAGGTTCCGGCACGGCGACCCGAGTACGGTGACCGGCATGCCTACGCCCAGCACGGCGAGCCGCGCGAACGTCGCAGGTGTCACCGTCGACTCGGTCGCCGCGGAATTGCGTGCCCTCCGCGATGATGTCCGCCAGGCCGCGCGCGACGACCACTCGGGCCGCGAGAGCCCGAGCGTTGTCAACATGCGCGCCTACCTCGCGTTGCGGGGGCATGACATCCGCGAGCTCCAGGGCGCGCTTGCCCGGCTCGGTCTCTCCTCGCTCGGTCACAGCGAAGGTCATGTCCTTGCGACGCTCGAGCAGGTGCTTGCGATCGTCGAGAAGCTGGCCACGGACGCTCCGACGGCGGCGGGCTCCTTCGACGAGAGCAGCGCGCTCCTCGGCCGGCGTGTCGCCGCGCTCTTCGGCGCGGGCCGGGCGAATCGGGAGACGCGCGTCATGGTCACGCTGCCAAGCGAAGCCGCAGGGGATGACACGCTGGTCCGCTCGCTCGTCGCGGCCGGAATGGACTGCGCACGGATCAACTCGGCACACGACGACGAAGCCGCCTGGACGGCAATGGCAACGCGGGTTCGCGCGGCGTCGCGAGAAGCCGGGCGAAGCGTGCCGATCCTGATCGATCTGCCGGGGCCGAAGCTGCGCACGGGCGCGATCGAGCCGGGGCCCGAGGTCGTCCATCTCCGCGCGCGTCACGACGAACTCGGCGCGGTCGTCGCTCCCGCCCGAGCCTGGCTCGCCGCCGAAGGAGCGGGAGGCGTCCCGCCCGACGCCGGCATCGTTCTGCCCGTCGCGCCGGAGTGGCTGGCGGCGCTGCTGCCCGGCGATCACGTGCATTTCACCGACGCGCGCGGCAAACAGCGCATGCTTCGGGTCGGCGCAGGCTCGAGTGAGGGACGCTGGGTCGAGACGCCCCGCGGGGCCTACCTTGTCAGCGGCACGGTCCTGAAGGCATCATCGGCCGGCGAGACACGGCTCGGGCGCCTTGCGGCCCGGGGGTCGTTCATCCCACTCGCCGTCGGCGACACGCTCCTGCTGACTCGTGACCAGGAGCCGGGCGGACCCGCGACTGACAGCTCGCCGGCGCGGATCCCCTGCACGCTTCCCGAGGCCATCGACGCCGCATCGGCCGGCGACCCCGTCTGGCTCGACGACGGCAAGTTCGGCGGCACCGCCCGCCGCGTGACACCCGACGCGATCGAGGTCGAGATCACACACGCACCACCGAGCGGCGGCCGGCTACGCGCGGAGAAGGGCATCAACCTGCCCGACACCAAGCTCTCGATCGACGCGTCGGGCGATTCCGGCGCGCGTATCGCGTTCGCAAGCAGCCACGCCGACATGATCGGGCTCTCCTTCGTCTCGACCCGCGACGACATCCGGGCCGTCTCCGATGCGCTCGCGCGAAACGGCGGCGAGCATCTCGGCATGATCCTGAAAATCGAGACGCGCGCCGGGTTCGACGCACTGCCCGAGCTCCTCACCGCGGCGCTCACACGCGATGCGCCCTGCGGCGTGATGATCGCGCGCGGCGACCTTGCGATCGAGGTCGGATGGGAGCGCATGGCCGAGGTGCAGGAGGAGATCCTCTGGCTCTGCGAAGCCGCGCACGTGCCCGTGATCTGGGCGACGCAAGTGCTCGACACCCTCGCCCGCACCGGCATCGCTTCCCGCGCCGAGATCACCGATGCCGCCTCCGGCGCGCGCGCAGAGTGCGTGATGCTGAACAAGGGGCCGATGATCCTCGCGGCCATCGCCACACTCGACGACATCCTCGCCCGCATGGCCACCCACCGGCACAAGAAGACGAGCCTCCTGCGCCGGCTCCACGCCTGGAGCGCCGAGCCGCCGACCTGAAACGCGCGCGCAGGCGG
>CAZYYP010000325.1:0-3345 GCA_964651695.1 uncultured Gaiellales bacterium
GCACGGCGGCGGCGGCGAACACGCGCAGCTGCGCGCGCTCGACGGCGCTGAAGGGCTGGTCGCCCGGCCGGAGCACCGCGAGGGCGCCGGCCTGCAGCGACGGCACCGGAAGCGGCGTCACCTCGACGCAGCCGCCGTAGGCCGCGGCGAGCTCGGCTGCCAGGTCGGTCGTGCTGCCGGCCTCGAGCGGCGCGGGACGCCAGGCCTGCCCGAGCGGAGCGCTTGTGACGACGGTGCAGCGGTTCCCGGTGCGCTCCAGAACGAGGCCGCAGTCGGCCGAGACGAGTGCCAGGCCCTCTTCGGCGATGCGCTCGAGCAGCCGGCCCTCGTCGAGCTCGTCGGCGAGGCCCGTGGTGGCCGCGAGCAGGTGATCGAGTGCGTCGGCCTGGGCGCTCAGCTGCTCACGCAGCGCGCGCTCGGCCTCGGCCGTGCGCTCGGCCGCGCGGCGCGACCTGCGAGCGCGCAGCGCCAGCACGGTGAGCACGCCGAGGGCGGCCGCAAGCAGCCCGTCCAGTGCGATCTCGTGCATGCTCATGTCGCAGCGACCTGCCCGGCCTCGGTGCTCACTACTCGATGATCGATTCGCGCAGCGCGATCGCGACGGCCTGCGTGCGGTTGTCGGCCTCGAGCTTCGCGAGGATGTGGCGCACGTGGCTCTTGACCGTCTCCTGGCTGATGAACAGCTTCTGGGCCACGTCGGCGTTGGACATGCCGTCGGCCAGCAGTTGCAGGATCTCGCGCTCGCGGCCGGTGATCAGGCTCTCGCGCGAGAGCTCGAGCAGGGACGGCGCAAGCGCCGGATCGATGAAGTCCTCGCCGCGCGAGACGCGGTCGATGGCCCGCACGATGGTGTCGTGGCCCGCTTCCTTGAGCACGTACCCGCGCGCGCCGGCCTCGCGGCCGCGCTGCAGGAGGTTGCGCTCGGCATGCGCGGTGAACAGCACCACGGCGGTGCCGGGAACCCGGTCGCGGATGCGGCTCGCGGCGGTGACGCCGTCGACGTTCCCCATCCGGACGTCCATCAGGACGACGGCGGGGCGACGGCGCTCGGCGAGGACGACGGCGGCTTCGCCATCGCTGGCCTCGCCGACGACGCGGATGTTCGGCTCGCGAGACAGCGCCATGCGCAGACCCTCGCGAACGATCTCGTGGTCGTCTGCGATGAGGCAGGTGATCGGCTGGTCTGCGTTCACGGTCACGGTTCGGGTACCCCCCAGGGCAGGTCTGCGGCGCTCTCTCCGCTTCCCGTATCGGCAGCAACCGCGAAAGCGTTAGTCCCGATTCGCCATGCAGGCAAAATAAAACACGTTGGACTAGGTGCAAGTGGCCTGGCAAACGGGGCACCAGTGCACCGTGCGGGCCTCGTCCCCCTGCCCGCGGCGCTGCACGACGGCGCCGCAGCGCCGGCAGCGCCGGGCCCCGTAGATGACCTTGGGGAGCGCTCCGCCGGCATTCACTCCGGCCTGCAGAACCGCCCGCGCGTGCTCGAAGAGCCCCGTGAGGGTGGTATCGGAGACGCTCGCGAGCGGGGCCCACGGATCGACGCGCAGCGCGTGCAGCGCCTCGCAGCGCACGACGTTGCCGATCCCGGCGGACACGGCCTGATCGAGCAGCACCTCGCCGATCGGCCGCGTACCGGGTCCACGCGACCGTGCGCGCTGGACGGCGACGCCGATCCGGGGATCGTCGTCGAGCAGGTCGGGCCCGAGGCTTCGCAAGGCGGGGTGGAGGGCGACGCGCGCGCGGTCGAGCAGCTCGAGCACCGGTCCGCCGAACTGCACGGCGACGACGCTGCTCGCGCTGAGCGTCAGCCAGGCGCTGCGAGGCGAGCGCGCCCAGGCCTGCCCGTCGGGATAGACGTGCCACGCACCCGTCATGCGCAGGTGGGAGTGGAGGATGCGGCCGTGGTCGAACCCGATGAGCAAGTGCTTGCCGCGCGCCTCGACAGACTCGAGCACGTGACCGTCGATGGCCTCCGCAAGCCCGAACGGCGACTGGTACCCGGGCCCGCGCGCCGTCACGCGCCGGCCCGCGAGCGGCGCCAGGCGCCGTGCCGCGACCTCGAGCGTGTGCCCCTCGGGCAGGGTCAGCGCCTCGCGCGCAACGTCAGGCGCCTGGGGCCCGCCACGAAGCCGGTCGCGGTGAACACCGCCGCGAGCGGCGTGCCGGTCGCGGGCTCGCCGTCGATCCGCTCGAGCTGGACGGCGGCCAGCCGCCCCTCGAGCGACGCGCTCGCGAGTGCTCCCGCGACCGCCGTCCAATCGGCGGGCGCGAGCGGTTGCAGCGAGAGCAGCGTGCGCGCGCCGCGCTCGAGGAACGCGAGCGGCTCGCCGTTGCGCAGGACGACGACTGCACCCGCCGCGCGCGAGGCGCGGCCCGCTGCGTGCGCCGGCCAGCGCAGCGCGATGCCGTAGGGGTTCGCCGGGTCGCTCGCGGCGAGCGCGATCGCCGCCGCGTCCGGTGCGGGGTCGCGCACCTCGCGCAGGCGCTCGATCGCGGCGGGCAGCGCGTGCTGGGCGCCGCCGAGGCCGTCGACGAGGTAGCCGCGGCGCGAGACGCCGAGCGTCTCCAGGTCGCCGAGCGCCCGCCGCAGGCCGGCCGGGCCGCCCGGGACACCCTCCGCAGCGATGGCGGCGCGTACGAGCACCCCGTGGCGCTCGAGCAGCAGTTCCGCGAGCGCGCGCCGCCGGTCGGCCTCGTCGATCGAGGCGGCGAGCAGCGGCGCGGTGGGCGTCCAGCGCCCGAGCGCCGCTCCGCGCGGCGGCAGGCGCCGTCGGGTGAGCCGCCGCGTCCCGGGGCGCGGCGTGAGCGACCGCGGCGCTACCGCGCGGCGCGTCCGCCGCAGCGGCTCCCAGGCGTCGTTCGTGGCCTCCCCCGACGAGACGAGGCGCCAGAGGGCTTCGCTGACCTCCGCCTCGGGAAGGCGCGTCTCGGCCGCGAGCTCGGCCAGATGCCGGGCTCCCGTGAGCGCGGCCCGGACTGCTTCGGAGGCGGGGTCCGCGGGCGGCGGCGCCTGCCCAGCGGGCGGCCCGAGCAGGGCGGCGTCGTCGCGGAAGGCGATCGCCACGCGCCCGGCGTCGGCACCCAGCCACACGACCTCGCCGCTCGTGCAGAGCTGATCGAGCAACTCCGGCCGGTAGTCCATGCGCAGCGGGAGCACCTGGCGCTCCCAGACCTCGGGGGCGAGCGGAAGGCGCTGCAGCGGGAAGAGCACCTCGCGGAGCCGGTCGGTGCCGCCGCGGCTGCCGCGCCCGATGCCGTGCCAGCCGGGCAGGAACCGCGCCAGCGCCGGCTGCTCGACCGCCTCGACCTCGCGCCGCAGGCGGGCCACCGACGCGCGCCGGA
>CAZYYP010000326.1:0-3325 GCA_964651695.1 uncultured Gaiellales bacterium
CGACGATGTCGCCGCCGACGTAGGCGCCGAGCGCCGGGAAGACGTGCGCGTGCGCACGGGGGTGCACGGTGACGCCGAAATCGCCGGCGCGCATGAGCGGGTAGCTCGACGCGGCCATGATGAACGGCGCGACGCCGACCGGCTCGGGATCGATGCCGAGCAGGAGCTCGGTCATCGTGGCGTTGCCCGCGAGCGCGACCTCATACACCTCGTCTGCTGCGACGCCGCCCTGCTCGAGCACCTCGGCGACGAGGTCCGAGAGCGTTCCCTTGGCGAGATCCTGCAGCTTCGGGAGCACCGCCGGATCCATCATCGTGGCCGAGATGCGGCGGATGACGTCGGCGCCGTAGGGCTGCTGGCGGTTGAGGATCGAGCGCACCGCGACGGGCGTGCCGGTCGAGAGGTCGAGCAGCGTCGCGACGACCGTCGTGGTGCCGAGGTCGAAGGCGATGCCGTACATGCGCGCGGTCGTGTCGCCCGCCTCGACGCCGATCAGCTCGTCGTCGACGACGACGGCCGTGACCTTCCAGTCGGCCTTGCGCACGAGCTGCGGCAGGGTGCGCACGACGTCGACGCCGACGCGGAGCTCGAGGTCGTCCATCGCCTGGAGGATGCGCTCGAGATCCGAGACCTGGTCCTGCAAGGTCGGCTCTGCGAGCTCGAGGTAGCGCTTCTGCACGCTGGGGCGCAGGATCACCTGGCGCCCGACGCCGACAGTCGCCGCCTTCGGGCGCGTCTGCAGCGGCGGTACGTCGATCACGAGATCGGACGCGGCCTGTGCGCGGCAGGCCAGGCGCCAGCCGTCGTTCAGCTCCTCGGTGCTGAACGCGCGCGGGTCGACGGAGCTGATCGGCAGCTCGCCCTCGACGATCCGTACCTTGCACTTCTTGCATGTGCCGTAGCCGCCGCAGGTGGAGTCGATCGCGACCCCGTTCCAGCTCGCCGCGTCGAACAGGCTGACGCCGGGCGGGACGCGGACGTCCGGCCCGTCGGGGAGGAACTTCAACCGCACGCGGCCGACGCCCTCGCCCGCCATTGCCTCCTGAGAGGCGACGCTCACGAGGGCACAGCCGCCTGTCGTGCGCGATGGGCCGAGATCCAGTTGGCGCCCCACTCGTCCTTGCCGAGCATGAGGTCGCTCGCGCGGACGCTGCGCACGCACTCCTCGGAGAGGCCGTTCATGATCGCGCTCGTGAGCCCGTGCGCGGAGCCCATGGCCAGGAACGCCGCGTTGAGCGTGTGGCGCTCGGGCAGCCCGAACGAGACGTTGGACGCGCCCAGGCACATGTTCACGCCGAGCTCGTCGCGGATCATCTCGATCGCGTCGAGGGTGATGCGCACCGCCTGCGGGTCGGCCCCGACCGTCATCGCGAGCGGGTCGAGCACGACGTCCTCCGGCGGAATGCCGTGGTCGCCGCAGACCGACACGATCTTGCGAGCGATCTCGAGGCGCTTCCCGGCCGTTTCCGGGATGCCCGTCTCGTCGTTCGTGAGGCCGATCACGGCGGCGCCGTGCTTGGCGACGATCGGGAGGATGACCTCCATGCGCTCGTCCTCGCCGGTGACCGAGTTGACGAGGGCCTTGCCCTCGTAGGCGTCGAGGCCGGCCTCGAGCGCCTCGATCACCGAGGAGTCGATGCAGAGCGGGATGTCCGTGTGGCTCTGGAGCAGCCGGATCATCTTGGCGAGCAGCTCGGCCTCGTCGACCAGCGGGATGCCGGCGTTGACGTCGAGCATGTCGCAGCCCATGGCGATCTGGGCGTCGGCGTCCTCGATCACGCGCTCCAGGTTGCCCTCGCGCAGCTCGGCGGCGAAGGCCTTGCGCCCGGTCGGGTTGATCCGCTCGCCGATGATGCAGAACGGCTTGTCGATGGCGATGGTGACGGTCCTAGACCGTGACCGGAGAACGGTATCCACTCGCGTCTCGCTCCTTGGTTGGGGGAATGCCGAGCCGCTCGCAGAGCCGCCCGACCGCGTCGTCCTTGCGGAACGAGATGAGGTGCAATCCGCGCACACCCGGCTGCGCGAGCGCGTGCCGTGCCTGCTCGACGGCCAGCTCGAACGCCTCCGCACGCGGATCCGCGGCATTCCGGACGCGCTCGATCGTCTGCGCAGGCACCGAGATGCCCGGCACGTCAGCGTCCATGAACTCGAGCGGCCGCGCGCCGGCCACGAGGCAGATCGACGGCAGCAGTGCCGTGTGCTCGAAGAGCCCGATACGCGCCCCCTCGGCGCAGAACGCCTCGAGGTGCCCGGCGTCGTAACAGATCTGCAGCTGCAGGAAGCGCGCACCGGCGTGCGCCTTCTTGAGGGCGCGCTGCGCGCGGTAGGCGAGCGGCGGGGCGCCCGGATTCTCGACCGCGCCGATGAACAGGTGCGGCGCGGGATCGATCGCGCGGCCCGAGAGGTACTGGCCCCTCGCGATCGCCGATGCCGCCACGATCAGCTGCGGGCCGTCGAGGTCGAAGACGCGGCGCGCCTCCTTCTCGTCGCCGGCGGTGACGTCGTCGCCCGTCAGGCAGGAGATGTTCTCGACGCCGTGCATCGCCGCGCCGACGATGTCGGCCTGGATCGCGAGGCGGTTCTTGTCGCGGCAGACGACCTGCATGATCGGCTCGACGCCGAGGCGGACGAGCGCGATCGCGATCGCGACGTTGGAGGCGTGCGCGTGGGCGGCCGTGTTGTCGGTGGCGTTGACCGCGTCGACCCACGGCTCGTACTGCTCGAGCCGCCGGCGCACGGCATCGAGGCCCCCGCCGTCGACCCCGGGCAGCTCGCCCGTGATCACGAGGCCCTCGCCCCCCAGCTTGCCCTCGAGCTCGGACACGCCTACGCCTCGTCCCCGGGCTGCCATCCGGCCGGCGTCTGCCGATCCCGCTTGGTCGCGAAGTTTGCCCAGGAGGACGTGTTCTTGAGCCGGTTGTCGACCGGAGGGCGCAGGTGGTCGTACTCCTCGCGCCACGTCCTGGGGAGACCGGGCATGTGGCCGGCGCGCTCGTAGCCCTTGAGCCAGACGCAGCGCATCTCGGGCTTGACCTCGCAGGTGCCGTCCGCGCGGACGCCGCCACAGGGCCCGTTGCGCAGGGTCTTCGGGCAGTTCATCGGGCAGGTCATGCCGGTCGAGTGCAGGACGCACTGCCCGCACATCTGGCAGCCCCAGATCGGCCCCTTGACCGCCTTCTCGATGAGCGCCAGCGGCTTCATGCGGGGACGAGCGCCCGCTTCTTCTCGATCAGGTCCTTGGCGAGACGCACCGCGGTCGAGGCGTCGGCCGCGTAGCCGTCGGCGCCGACCGCGTCGGCGTACTCCTGGGTCACGGGCGCGC
>CAZYYP010000327.1:0-3314 GCA_964651695.1 uncultured Gaiellales bacterium
AAGGCGATGGTGCAGTCCGCGCACGCCTACAACGACGCGCAGGGGCACTTCGCGCAGCTCGGCGTGCGTCTCGGCAACATCGACCTCGACTTCGAGCAGGTGCAGAACAACCGCCGCGGCATCGTCGATGGCGTCGTCAAGGGACTCGCCGGCCTGCTCAAGACCAACGGCATCCAGATCGTCAAGGGCCGCGGTCGCTTCACCGGCCCCAACACGCTCGCAGTCGATGGCGCCGAGGACGTGCAGTTCAAGAGCGCCGTGATCGCGACGGGCTCGCGGCCCGCCGCTCCGCCGATCCCCGGCATCGACCATCCGCGCTGCATCGACTCCACCGGCGCGCTCGAGCTGGACGCAGTCCCGCGTCGCCTCGCCGTGCTCGGCGGCGGCGTCATCGGCGTCGAGTTCGCATCGATCTACGGGCAGTTCGGCTCGGCCGTCACGGTCGTCGAGATGCTGCCCAACCTGATCGGCAACGAGGATTCCGACGCGGTGGCCGCACTCCAGCGCGCGTTCCGCCGGCGCGGCATCGGGGTCGAGACGGGCGCGCGCGCCACAGCGGTCGAGGAACGGGATGGAGACCTCACGCTGCGCTACGAGACCGAGAGCGGCGAGAACAAGGAGCTCAGCGCCGACATCGTGCTCGTCGCGACCGGCCGTGTCGCCAACGTCGAGGACATCGGCCTCGAGGCCGCGGGCGTCACGGGCGAGCGCCGCCGCATCCCCGTCGACTCCCACATGCGTACCAACGTCGCGCACATCTACGCCGTGGGCGACGTCGCCGGCAACTGGCAGCTCGCGCACACGGCGTTCCGCGAGGGCGAGATCGCGGCCGAGAACGCGCTCGGGCACGCCTCCGAGATCGACTACCGCTCGACGCCGCGCTGCGTCTACACCGATCCCGAGATCGCGTCGGTCGGCCTCTCCGAGGCGCAGGCCCGCGAGCAGCACGGCGACCAGGTCGTGACGGGGACGATGCCCTACGCGGCGATCGCGCGCGCGGCCATGTACGGCGACCGCACGGGCTTCGTCAAGATCATCGGCGAGCAGAAGTACGGCGAGCTGCTCGGCATGGTCGCCGTCGGCACGCAGGCGACCGAGCTGATCGAGGCGGGCGTCGTCGGGATCGAGGCCGAGGCCACGCTCGAGACGGTCGGCGACTCGATCGCCGCCCATCCCACGCTCGGCGAGGCCGTCAAGGAAGCGGCGCTCGTCGCACTCGGGCGTCCGCTGCATGTGCCGGCGCCGAAGAAGCGATGACGGTTCACGCAACGCGGTACCTGCTCCCGACGCTGCGCGACGCGCCGGGCGACGCGGTTGCCGAGAGCCACAAGCTGCTCGTGCGCGCCGGCATGGTCAGACAGGTCGGCGCGGGCATGTGGACATGGCTGCCACTCGGGTGGCGGGTCAAGAAGCGCGTCCAGGAGATCATCCGCGAGGAGATGGATCGCATCGGCGGGCAGGAGATGCTGATGCCCGTCCTGCACCCGGCCGAGATCTGGAAGCGCTCCGGCCGCTACGACGTCGACGTCGTGTTCAAGCTCAAGGACCGCTCCGACCGCGACCTCGTGCTCGCGATCACGCACGAGGAGATCGTCGCGCTGCATGCCTCGCAGACGATCCGCAGCTACCGCGATCTGCCGCAGATCTGGTACCACATCCAGCTCAAGGAGCGCGACGAGCCGCGCTCGCAGGGCGGCGTCCTGCGCACCCGCGAGTTCACGATGAAGGACGCCTACACGCTCGACCGCGACATGGCCGGCCTCGACGCGGGCTACGCGAAGCACGAGGAGGCCTACGACCGCATCTACACCCGCTGCGGGCTCGACTTCTACAAGGTCGAGTCGGACACGGGGATCATGGGCGGGACGATGGCGCACGAGTACATGGCGCCTTCGAGTGCCGGCGAGGACAGGGTCGCGCGCTGCAGTCGCTGCGACTACGCCTCCAACGTGGAGATGGCGACCTCGCGCATCTCGCGCGCGCCCTCGCCGCCGGCAACGCCGATCGCCGAGGTCGAGACGCCGGACGTCGCCACGATCGACGACCTTGCCCAGTTCCTCGGCATCGACCCGCGCACGACGAGCAAGGCGATGCCGGTCGTCGCCGACGACGGGCAGGTCTGGCTTGCGCTGGTGCGCGGCGACCGCCGCCTCCACGAGCTCAAGCTCAGCAAGGCGCTGCGCCAGGGGACGCGCCCGGCCACGCCCGAGGAGATCGAGCACGCATTCGGCGCCAAGCCGGGATCGATCGGCCCGGTGGGCATCCGCGCGAGCGCGGTCGGCGGCATCGTCGCCGACGAGACGCTGCGCGAGGGCTCGTGGGTGACCGGCGCCAACCGCACCGGCTGGCATCTCACGGGCGTCGAGACGCCGAGGGACTTCCCGGCCTCGTTCGCCGACCTGCACGAGGTCGAGGACGGCGACGGCTGCCCGCTGTGCGAGGGCGTGCTCACGATCGAGCCGATGATCGAGATCGGCAACATCTTCAAGCTCGGCACGCGCTTCAGCGAGGCGATGGGAGCCATGTACCTCGACGAGAACGGCGCCGAGCAGCCGATCGTGATGGGCAGCTACGGCATCGGCCCGGCGCGCATCGCCGCGGCGGCGATCGAGCAGTCCTTCGACGAGCACGGCTGCATCTGGCCCGCGCCCATCGCGCCGTTCGACGTGTGGATGGTCGCGATCGGCGGCGCTGCTCCCGAGCACGCCGACCGCCTGGCCGCCGAGCTCGCCGCCCAGGGGCTGACCTGCATGGTCGACGACCGCGACGGCAGCCCCGGCTCGCGCTTCGCCGACGCCGACCTGATCGGCGCACCGCTGCGCGTGACCCTCGGCAAGCGCACGGTCAGCGACGGCACCGTGGATATCCGCCGGCGCCGCACCGGCGAGTCCGAGACGGTGCCCGTCGCGGACGCCGCGGCGCGCATCGCGGCGCTGCACGAAGGCCTGATGCCGAAGGTCGCGTCTGACTAGCGGGGTTTGCACAGGACTCCCGGCCCCTTCCGGCACCGGGCTGCCACACAGACGCACCCCGAGCCTTCCTGACGTGCAAGACTGAGCCAGTGAGCGCTATCCAGCACTCGTCAGTCGCTGTCGACCCGGAGACTGCAGAGCGCCTGCTGCGGAAGATGCTCCTGATCCGCCGCTTCGAGGAGCGGACAGAGGAGCAGTACACGCGTGCGCGCATCGGCGGCTACTGCCATCTCGCGATCGGCGAGGAGGCGGCGAACGTCGGCGCCATCGAGCCGATGGAGCCGGGTGACTACGTGCTCGCGAGCTACCGCGACCACGGCACCGCGCTGGCCGTCGGCTCCG
>CAZYYP010000328.1:0-3305 GCA_964651695.1 uncultured Gaiellales bacterium
TGCACGGCGGCGACCAGGTCGAGGCGCTGCACCCGTTCGTGCTCTTCGACGAGTCCGGGGTGGACGACGTCACGCGCCGGATGGCGATCGCGTTCGGGTTCGAGTATCTGATCCAGGTGCCGCGCGCCGAACGCATCGAGGGGACGACGATCGCCGCCGCGGCCGACGCCGGCATCCCCGCGATCGTCGCCGAGGCAGGCGGCCGCGGTCTGCTCGAGCAGTCCGCTGTCGACCTCCTCGCGGGCGGAGCGCGCTCGGTGCTGCGCGAGCTCGGCGTGCTCGCCGGCGATCCGCCACCGCCGCGGCCGCAGGTACTCGCGCGGCGCTTCGCCTGGCTCTACGCGCCCGAGGCCGGCTGGTGGCGCAGCGAGGTCGGCCCGGGCGACGAGGTCGCGGGCGGGCAGCGGATCGGCGCGATCGAGGATCTCTTCGGCGACGAGATCGAGGCGATCGAGGCGCCCGAGGACGGCGTCGTGCTGTTCCAGACCTCCGTCCCGGCGGTGGATCGCGGCGGCATCCTGTGCGGGCTCGGCACCCGCCGCCAGTCGCTGGCGTTCTCTCGCGCGCGCGGGTGAGCCGCAATTGGCATCGAACTCGTGCCATCGACCGGCGTGCACCGCTCCGGATGGGATATCGTCGCCCATCCGCTTGTCCGAAGGGAGCACGTCATGACCGGTTCGAACGGTGCCGCTGGACTCACGCGACGCGAAGTGCTCGTGCTCGGAGGGATCGCAGCCGCAGGGCTGGGATCGGCGCCCTCGGCGCTCGCAGCCGGTCGCGCCAACGAGGGTCAGCTCAACATCTACACCTGGGCCCAGTATCAGGATCCGGCCAACATCAAGACCTTCGCCAAGCAGGCGAAGGTGACGGTCCACTCGACGTACTACACGTCGAACGAGCAGCTGCTGACACAGCTGCAGACCACGAAGGGCCAGAAGACCTACGACATCGTGGTGCCCGACGGCGACCACGTGCGCATCGAGAAGGGCGGCAGCGGGCTGGGCCTGCTGGCGCCGCTCGACCATTCGCTGATCCCGAACCTGAAGTACCTCGGCCCGCAGTGGCGCAAGCTCTCCTACGACCCCGGCAACAAGTACTCCGTGCCCAAGGACGCCGGCGTGACGGCCTTCGCCTACCGCACCGACCGGGTCAAGGCCACGCTCCAGAGCTGGAAGGACTTCTTCGCCTTCCTGCCGCACGCGAAGGGCCTGCACGTCAACTTCATCGAGAGCCCGGCGGAAGTCATCGGCATGGCGCTCGTCGCCCTCGGCTACTCGATGAACACCAAGAGCGACAAGGAGCTGGCAGCCGCACAGAAGCTGCTGATCTCCGTCAAGCCGTTCGTCTCGACCATCAACGAGGTCTACGACGACGACTTCTCGGCCGGCAAGATCGACCTCGGCATCACCTACTCCGGCGACGCCCTGCGCATCCAGGCCGCGCGCAAGGCCAAGAACGACATCCGCGTCGTGCTGCCCACCGGCGTCTCCGAGCTCTGGATCGACAACTGGGCCATCTCGGCCTACGCGCCCCATCCCAAGGCCGCGCACGCGTGGATCAACTTCATCCTCCAGCCGAAGGTCAACGCGGCCGAGATGCGCTACGTCTCCTACGAAGTGCCGACCCCGGCGTCGTTCGCGAGCGTGGGCGCAGCCGCCAAGAACCCCAAGATCGTCTTCCCCGCGCGCGTGTTCAAGGACTACGAGATCCTCAAGACGACGCCCGACGGGCTGCAGAAGCGCGTCAAGATCTGGGACGAGTTCAAGGCAGCCTGAACAGGGGGCGTTGCGATGACCGCTGAGGCGCCCGGCGCGGAGCTCGACGCCGAACTGGTCGGCGTGGTCAAGCGCTTCGGCGCCGTCACGGCCGTCGACGGCGTCGACCTTGCCGTGCGCCGGGGCGAGTTCCTCTCGCTGCTCGGCCCCTCGGGCTGCGGCAAGACGACCGCTCTGCGGCTGCTCGCCGGCTTCGAGCAGCCGACCGAGGGGTCGATCAAGATCGGCGGCGTCGACGCCGTGGGCATCCCGCCCTACCGCCGCAGCGTCAACACCGTCTTCCAGCACTACGCGCTCTTCCCGCACATGACGGTGCTCGAGAACGTGGCCTACGGGCTCAAGCAGCGCAAGACGCCGCGCGGCGAGCGTCAGCGCCTCGCCGAGGAGGCGCTCGACCTCGTGCAGCTGCGCGGCTATGCCGAGCGGCGGCCGCGCGAGCTCTCGGGCGGCCAGCAGCAGCGGGTCGCTCTGGCGCGCGCGCTCGTGCTGCGCCCGCGCGTGCTGCTGCTCGACGAGCCGCTCGGCGCGCTCGACCTCAAGCTGCGCCGCGAGATGCAGATCGAGCTCAAGCGCATGCAGAGCCAGCTCGACCTCACGTTCGTGTACGTCACGCACGACCAGGAGGAGGCGATGTCGATGAGCGACCGCATCGCCGTGATGTCGCGCGGGCGCATCGAGCAGCTCGACCGCCCGCAGGAGATCTACGACCGGCCGGCGAGCGCGTTCGTCGCCGGCTTCATCGGCGACATGAACTTCGTCGAGGGGCAGATCGCCGACCGTGACGGCAGCGGCTGGCGCGCGCAGGTCGGTCCGCTGACCGTGCACGGCCTCGGCGACGCGCAGCCCGGCTCGCCGGCGCTGATCGGCGTGCGGCCCGAGAACGTCACGATCGAGCCCGTGTCCGCGCCTGCCGAGGGCAACCACTTCGCGGCCACGCTGATCGCCGCGATGGTGCTCGGCGACCAGGTGCAGCTGATCGCCGAGCTCCCGGGCGGCAAGCAGATCGTCGCGCGCGAGCAGCGCGCGCTCGCGGGCGTCGCGGTCGAGCGGCTCGCGGCCGGCGACGCCGTCACCGTGCACTGGGCGGCCGAGGCGTCGATGCTGCTCGAGGGCTCGCCGCCGGCGGCGGAGGGCACCGGCGCGTGAGGCGGGTGCGCTCGTTCGCCCCGCGCTACCCGCCGCGGCTGACGCTGCCGGTGCTGCTCTACGACGCGGTCTTCTTCCTCGGCCCGCTGACGATCCTCATCGTCTTCTCGCTGGCCAAGACGGTCGGGTTCGGGCAGGTCTCCTACGCCATCAGCGGCGGCAACTTCCGCCAGCTCTGGGACTCGCTCTACTTCGGCATCTTCCGCACGACGATCGAGATGGCGACGATCGGGACGGCGCTGACGCTCCTCGTGGGCTACCCGATGGCCTACTGGCTGGCGCGCTGTGTGGGCAAGGCCAAGTCGCTCGCGCTGCTGCTCGTGATCGTCCCGTTCCTGACGTCGTTCCTGATCCGCACCTACGCCTGGTTCATCATCCTCGACC
>CAZYYP010000329.1:0-3302 GCA_964651695.1 uncultured Gaiellales bacterium
ACTTCCTGGGCGCCGACAACCAGGGCCGCGACGTGGCCGCGCGGCTGCTCTACGGGGGCCGCAACTCGCTGCTCATCGGCGTCGCATCCGCACTGATCTGCTGCGTGCTGGCCACGATCATCGCTCTCATCGCCGGCTTCTTCGGCGGCATCGTCGACCAGATCCTGTCGCGCCTGCTCGACATCATCTGGGCGTTTCCCGTGTTTCTCGCGGCGATCTCGATCTCGACCGTGGCGCTGACGCGCGGCATCGTGCTCGGCCCGATCACGATCGGTGCGAGCAGCCTCTGGCTGCCCACGCTGATCATCGCCGTGATCTACGTCCCGTACGTCGCGCGCCCGATCCGCGGGCAGGTGCTCTCGGTGCGCGAGAAGGAGTTCGTCGAGGCCGCGATCGGCCTCGGCGCGTCCAATCTGCGGCTGATCTACGCCGAGGTGCTTCCCAACGTGATCACGACGGTGATCGTGTTCTTCCCGCTCATGATCGCCACCAACATGCTGACCGAGGCCGCGCTCTCGTTCCTCTCGATCGGCGTGCAACCGCCGGAGGCGAGCTGGGGCACGATCATCAACGACGGCCAGGGGCTGCTCTACACCCGGCCGTGGGTCGCGATCGCGCCGGGCCTCGCCATCGTGCTCACCGTGCTCAGCCTCAACGTGCTCGGCGACGGCGTGCGTGATGCGCTCGATCCGCGCGCGCGCCTGCGGATCGGCCGCCGGTGATCGCGTTCATCATCCGCCGGCTGATCGCGACCGTGCTCGTGATGTTCGCGCTCAGCGTGCTCGTGTTCCTGATCTTCTTCGCGACGCCGGGGGTCGACCCGGCGGCGCGCATCGCAGGCCGCAACGCCGACCCCCAGACGCTCAAGCAGGTGCGGCACGACTTCGGCCTCGACCGCCCCGTGCCCGTGCAGTACGGGATCATGATGAAGAAGCTGTTCTGGAGCCGCGACCTGACGTCGTTCGTCAACCGCGGTGCCAAGGTCGTCCCGCAGATCACCGATGCCGCACCCGTGACCCTCTCGCTCGTGCTCGGCGCAGCCGTGCTGTGGGTGATCCTGGCGATAGCCATGGGGCTGGCCGCGGCCGTGATGCGCGGGACGTTCGTCGACCCGCTGCTCATGATCATCGGGTTGATCGGCATCTCGATGCCCGTCTTCTGGCTGGGAGAGGTGGTCAACCTCGTCACGCAGAGCCGGCTCCATGGCGAGCTGTTCTCGTGGGTGCCGCCGCTCGGCTACACGCCGATCACCCAGGACCCGTGGATGTGGTTCGAGCGGCTGATCTTCCCGTGGCTGACGCTGTCGGTGCTCTACATCGGCTTCTACGGGCGCGTGCTGCGCTCGAGCCTGCTCGACGCCCAGAACGAGGATTTCGTGCGCACCGCGCGCGCCAAGGGGCTGACCGAGCGGCGCGTGCTCGTACGCCACGTCCTGCGCACGTCGATGATCACGTTCGTGAGCCTCTTCGGGCTCGACTTCGGCGCGCTCGTCGCCGGCGGCGCGCTGCTCACGGAGGTCGTGTTCGGGCTGCCCGGCGTCGGCAAGCTCACCTACGACTCGCTCCAGAACCTCGACCTCCCGGTGATCATGGCGACCGTCATGTACGCGTCGTTCTTCATCGTCGCCGCGAACGCGGTCGTCGACATCGTCTACGGGCTGCTCGACCCGCGGGTGCGAGTTGGCTAGCGAGCCGCTGCTCGAGGTGCGCAACCTGCGCGTGTCGTTCCGCACCGAGGACGGCCTCGTGCGCGCCGTCGACGACGTCTCGTTCTCGATCGCCCCGGGCGAGGTGCTCGGCATCGTGGGCGAGTCGGGCTCGGGCAAGAGCGTCACCGCGATGTCGATCATGCGCCTCATCCGCGACCCGAACGCCGACTTCGAGGGCGAGGTCATCTACAAGGGCCGCGATCTCCTGAAGCTCGACGCCGGGGCGATGCGCGCGGTGCGGGGGGCCGAGATCGCGATGATCTTCCAGGACCCGATGACGTCGCTGAACCCCGTCTACCGCGTCGGGTGGCAGATCGCCGAGCAGGTGCGCGCGCACGGCAACGTCTCGAAGGCGGCGGCGCGGACGCGTGCGGTCGAGTTGCTCGCAGCGGTCGGGATCCCGCAGCCGGCAGCACGCGCGGACGACTATCCGCACCAGTTCTCGGGCGGCATGCGCCAGCGCGCGATGATCGCGATGGCGCTCTCCTGCAACCCCGACCTCCTGATCGCCGACGAGCCGACGACCGCGCTCGACGTGACGATCCAGGCGCAGATCCTGCAACTCGTGCGCAGGCTCCGCAGCGACTTCGGGTCGGCGGTCATCCTGATCACGCACGACATGGGCGTCGTGGCCGACATCGCCGACCGCGTGTGCGTCATGTACGCCGGGCGGATCGTCGAGGACGGGCCGAAGCGCGAGCTGTTCGCGAATGCGCAGCACCCGTATACCTGGGGCCTGCTTGGCTCCATCCCGCGTATCGACCGTCCCAAGCCGCGTCGCCTGACCGCGATCCCGGGCCTGCCGCCGTCGCTGCTCGCGTTGCCCTCGGGCTGCGCCTTCGCGCCGCGCTGCCCGCACGCCTTTCCGCTCTGCGCCGAGTCGCCGGCGCTCGAGGAGCGGGCGGCGCCGGGGCACCGCGACCGCTGTTTCCTGCCCGTGCCCGAGAAGCTCGCGCGGCGCGATGCCACGATCCACCCGGAGCTCGCATCGTGAGCGACGCGCCGCTGCTCCAGGCCATCGACGTCAGCAAGTACTTCCCGGTCAAGGGCGGAGGCGTCATCCGCCGCGAGGTCGCTCGGGTGCAGGCCGTCGACGAGGTCTCGTTCGAGGTGCGCCCGGGGGAGACGCTCGGCCTCGTGGGCGAGTCCGGCTGCGGCAAGTCGACGCTCGGGCGCTGCCTCGTGCGGCTGCACGAGCTGAGCTCGGGGCAGGTCGTCTTCGAGGGCCGTGACATCTCGAAGCTCGGTCGCCGGCAGCTGCGGCCGCTGCGCAGCCAGATGCAGATGGTCTTCCAGGACCCCTACGCGTCGCTCAACCCGCGCAAGCGCGTGGGGGCGATCATCGCCGACCCGCTCGTGATCCACGGCCAGTCGCGGCGCGACGCCAAGCACCGCGTGCAGGAGCTGATGGAGGTCGTCGGGCTCGCGCCCGAGCACTACAACCGCTACCCGCACGAGTTCTCCGGCGGTCAGCGCCAGCGGATCGGCGTCGCGCGGGCACTCGCGCTGAACCCGCGTCTGATCGTCGCCGACGAGCCCGTCTCCGCGCTCGACGTGTCGGTGCAGGCGCAGGTCATCAACCTGCTCGACGATC
>CAZYYP010000330.1:0-3291 GCA_964651695.1 uncultured Gaiellales bacterium
ATCGGGGCGGGACGGACTGAACGCCGACCGTTCGGCGCAGCGTCTGTGCGCGGGCTGCAGCATCCGTGCGTCGAGGCGGTGGAGGCGTTGACAGGTGACGGGGCAACCTCGATGGTGTCGCGAGCGGACACCTGTGAACCTGGAGGATCGGATGCCTTCCGTCGATCACGAGCGCACGATTCGCGACTACTTCGATGCGTGCACTGCGGGCGACGCCCGGGTGATTGCCTCGTTCTTCGCGCCGGACGCGGTGCACTACTTTCCCGACGGCGATACATACCCGGACGGCTCCCCGCAGCGCGCGTTTCGCGGAGCCGACGCGATCGGACACGGGTTCGGCGACCGGTTCGGTGGCGAGTTCCGCACGCGCTGGACGGTCGATCACGTGATCGTGGATGCCGAGCGGCGCGAGGCGGTGATCGAGTGGTCGAACTTCAAGCCGTCGGTGTCTCCCGAGGCTCGCCTGCGCGGCGCGGAGTTCTACCGCTTCGACGCCGCCGGCAAGATCGTCGAGATCCGCGCCTACTACGCCTGTCCGCCCGGTGGCCCGGGCCGCCCGTACGAGCTCGGCGAGTTCGACTACGCAGGGCGCGGGTACCCGGTCGCCGATGGCTAGACGCGCTCAGGCATCGGTGAGGTCGGTCATCGAGATATAGGTGACGACCTGGCCGACATTGTGCAGGGCGGCGAGCTTGTCGGCGTGGAAGCGCTCGTAGGCCGGGAGGTCCGGGACCTCGACGCGCAGCAGGTAGTCGAAGTTGCCGGTGACGTGGTGGCACTCGACGACCTCGGCGATCGTGCGCGTGCCTTCCTGGAAGCGCTGGATGTGCTCGCGCTGGTGGCGGACGAGACGGACCGCGACGAAGGCGGTCAGCCCGCGGCCGTCGGCCTTCGGGTCGATGATTGCCCGGTAGCCGCGGATCACCTGCTGGTCCTCGAGGCGTCGTAGCCGTCGCGAGCAGGCCGATGCCGACAAGCCCGTCGCGCTTGCCAGCTCGGCGACGGTCGCCCGGCCATTGCGCCGCAGGAGGTCGAGAATCACGCGATCCGGTGCATCGAGCACGGCCATCGTTGACGCATCATTGCGCAAACGAGGCACCCCACGCACGAGTTGTGCGCAGTTGCATCCATAGTCGGCGCAGATTCGCTACCCGGCGAATGAGCGTGCAGACTCGTTGCATGTCCGATCATCGCCGCGCGCCGGTCACGGCGGCCATTCATACGAAGCGTGCGACGTCGCTCGCCCGCCCTGTCTCCTCTCCGATCTTCCAGACGACGACGTTCGCGCTCCCGTCTGCCGCCGACCTCTCCCGCGTGGCGACCGAGGTCGCGACGCCGGACTTCTACATGCGCCACGGAAACCCGAACCATGCCGAACTCGCCGACGCGGTCGCGATGCTCGAGGGCGCCGAGCGCGGCCTCGTCTTCGGCTCGGGCATGGGCGCGCTCACCACCGCGGTTCTCGCCATGGTGCGAGCTGGCGACCACGTGGTGGCGCAGCGGAGCATGTACGGGGGCTCGCTGAGCCTTGTGCAGGCGCTGCTACCACGCCTCGGGGTCGGATGCACCCTTGTCGAGCAGACGGACGTCAGCGCCTGGGAGGACGCCGTCACGCCCGCCACGCGGCTGTTCCTGATCGAGTCGCCGAGCAACCCGCGTCTCGAGATCACCGACGTCGCAGCGGTCGCCGCGATCGCGCGCGAGCGCGGCATCGTGACGCTGGCGGACAACACGCTCGCGACTCCGGTCAACCAGCGGCCCATCGCGCTCGGCGCCGACCTCGTCTGGCACAGCGCGACGAAATACCTGGCCGGCCACTCGGACGCCTCGGCCGGCGTCGTCGTCGGTTCGGATGCCCTGATCGAGACGATCTGGAACATGTCGTTGACGGTCGGCGCGGTGCTGGGCCCGTTCGATGCGTGGCTCGTGACACGCGGGATCCGCACGCTGCACCTGCGCGTCGAGCGCCACAACACAACGGGCGCGGTCGTCGCCGATCACCTGAGCCGGCGTCCCGAGATCGCGGTCGTCAATTATCCCGGCCTCCACGCCCACCCCTCGCACACGATCGCCGCGCGCCAGATGGACGGGTTCGGCGGCGTCCTCAGCTTCGAGCTGCGTGGCGGGTTCGACGCCGCGGCGGAGACGATCGAAGGGCTCGAGCTGTTCCAGATTTCCGCGAGCCTCGGCAGCGTCGAGAGCCTCGCCGTGCATCCGGCGTCGATGTGGCGGGCCGTGCTCACGGACGACGAGCTCGTCGCGGCCGGCCTCCAGCCCGGCCTCGTCCGTCTCGCCTGCGGCCAGGAAGACCCGGCCGACCTGATCGACGACCTCGACCGCGCGCTGGACGCGCTCCGAGCGTAGGCCACGTGCGCGAGACCGTCGGAGCGAGCGCGCCATTGTCGGGGCTTGAATCAGCTCGGTCTGAACACACCGTTGAACATACGGCTGACGCTCTCCGATGCCCTTGGATGTCCGTCGATGTCCGTGCGACCCTCAGTGGCGGCGCGCCGATGAGGGACGTAACCAGCCGATTTGCAGGGAGAACGCATTCGGCCGGCTGCGAGTAGCGATCAGCCGGCCCACGCTTCTTTTCAAGGCAGCCACGCCAGACCGCTCCGTCACCCCGCCGAGTCGTTCTTCAAGCCGAATGCTCCTTCTCCGTCGTGCGAGTGGATGGCTACTCGGGTGTCGCGGGCTTCGGCTCGCTCCTGGCATGCAGTGCTGCCTCGGCTTCGGCGGTGGCGAGCTCGTCCTCCTCCCCTCCTTTGACCTCTTCGGCGACCATGAAGCCGACCACCAGGCCGCCGAAGATTCCGGTCACGAATCCGGCGGGAGTCCACCAGATCGTTCGACCAGGCCCGACGAGCGTGATCACGAGCGCGCCGATCGCGCCGATGAGTCCGCCGAGTGCGGAGCCGAGCGCGATGCTGTGACGCCGTCCATGCCACCTCTTCATGCGAACTCCTCTCTGGATGATGTGCGCCGCGCCCCTCGATGTCCGCGCGACCTCTCGACGCGGGGGTCTTCGCATCTGCGGGCGCTCGGTGATCGCCGCAGGACCGTGCGAATCCTGAATGCCACTAGCCGGCGAGCGGTACCGCGTCGGATGGTGAGTGGTCGAAGCACTCTTGTCGAGGGCGAGGGCGCCGTTGCGGAGGTCGACGGTGACGCGTCGGCCGGCACGCGGGTCGGGTGAGCCGGGCACGGCCATGACGTAAGGGCCCGGTGCGTGCGGGTAGAGCATCGCGAGCGGGGTGGAGCCGGCGTGGTGGGATAGTTGTGTGCCGT
>CAZYYP010000331.1:0-3283 GCA_964651695.1 uncultured Gaiellales bacterium
GGTCACGAGCGCGGTGACGTAGTAGGGGCCCATGTCGAGCAGCGGCCCGGCCCCGGCCTGGAACAGGAAGCGCGGGTCGGGGTGCCACTCCTCGGCGTGGGTGTGCGGGACGAAGCAGGCCGCGCCGATCGGCTCGCCGATGAGCCCCTCGTCGATCGCCCAGCGACCCGTCTGGACGGCGCTTCCGAGCGACGTGTCGGGCGCGCAGCCGACGAGCCTGCCGGCCGCGGCCGCCGCCGCGAGCACGCTGCGCGCGTCCGCGAGCGTGGCCGCGAGCGGCTTCTCGACGTAGACGTCCTTGCCCGCCGCGATTGCGGCCAGGGAGACCTGCGCGTGCGCGAGCGGAGTGGTGATGTTGACGACCGCGGAGACCTCGGGGGAGGCGAGGAGCTCCTCGACCGACTCGAAGCTGTGAATGCCGTACCGGAGCCCGGCCGCGCTCGCGCGGCCGGGCTCCAGGTCGGCACAGCCGACGATCGTCAACTGCGGGAAGCGGCGGATCCCCTCGATGTACTTGCTCGAGATGTTGCCCACTCCGACGATGCCGATACCGGCTGCGTTCGCATCGGTCATGCGGCGGGCTTGAGGTGCAGGATGACGTCCTCGGAGTAGGGGTTGAGGATGCCGTCGGTCTGGTAGGGGTTGGCCGCGCTCGGCCAGCCCGTGAAGCGCTTCGTGGTGTAGGCGCCGAAGCTCGTGACCGACATCAGCGGGATGATCGGGGCCTGCTGGCCGATGATCGTCGCGATGCCGGCGATCGCCTTGCGCTGGACGGCGACATTGCCGGAGCGGCGGTACTGCGCGAGCAGGCTGTCGACCTTCGGGCTGCTGAAGCGCGAGACATTCGAGATCGCGGGCTTGCCCACAGGTGCGCCGGCCGAGCTCGCGAGCAGGCTGTTGAAGGTCGTGTACGGACCGTCGGTCGCCCACACGCCACAGAAGCTCAGCTGGTAGTTGCCGTTCGTGACGTCGCTCGTCCACGAGTTCACCGAGGTGCCCTGCAACGATGCGTCGATGCCCGCGGCCTTCATCTGGTTGACGAAGACCTGGCCGAGGCTCATCCAGTCGGTGTAGTCGCTCGGCAGCAGCAGGCTGACCTTGAACGGCGAGCCGTCGGGCTGGGTCAGCGTGCCGCTCGAGCCGCCCTTGAAGCCGGCCGCGAGCAGATCCTTGCGCGCCTGGGCCGGGTTGTAGCTCAGGGTCTTGCCCTTGAAGGCTGCGGGCAGGTACTGCTCCTGGCCCGCACGCAGCCCGGTCGGCGAGGCCGACGGGGCGTAGTACCCGCCCTCGATCTGGGAGATCGTCTTCGCGCGGTCGATGGAGAGGGAGAGCGCCTTGCGCACGGCCGCGTTGTTGAACGGCTTGACAGCGTTGTTGGGGCACAGGTACCAGTCGCCGACCGGGGCGAGCCAGAGCTTGTTATTGGCCGTGTCCTTGCCCGTCCACTGCTTCGACGGGTCGGCGATGAAGAGCGTCGACCAGTCCAGTTGTCCCGCGCTGAGCGCATTCAGGGCCGTGGTCTGCGACGTGTAGTTGGGCACGCGGACCGTCGTCACCTTCGGCAGGCCCGGCTGCCAGTACTTCGGGTTCTTGGTGAAGGTCAGGGCCTGCGACGTGCTCGAGGACAGCAGATAGGGCCCGGAGCCGACAGGGCTGGGATTCGTGTACTTCTCCGGATTCGGGATCTTCGACCAGATGTGCTGCGGGACGATGAACACCTTCGCGAGCGAGTACAGCTGGGTATATGCCGGCGCGGTGAACGTGATCACTGCCGTCGTCGGCGTGGGCGCGCTGGCGCCGGTGAACTCGATGCCGTTGAGGTTGAGCGCCGCGTGCTTCTTGATCAGGTTGAACGTGAAGGCGACGTCTGCGGCCGTGAGCGGCTTGCCGTCCGACCACGTGCGGCCCGACGGGATGGTGAAGGTCAGCTTCTTGCCGTTGGACGACCAGGTGTATTTCGAGGCGAGCCACGGCTTGATGACCTTCGTGTTCGCCGCGTTGAACATGATCAGCGGCTCATAGACGAGCGAGGTCACGCCCTCGGTGGCGGGGCTGTCGGAGGACGAGAACGGGCTCATCCCGGCGACGTACGGACCGGTCGGGCCCGAGAGGACGGTCAGCACCGACTGGGCGCTCGTCCCGGCGGCATTCTTGGCAGTGGCGGCACGGTTCGGCGCGGCAGCGCCGGTTGCGGCGAGGAACGTGCTCGCGACGACGACGACGATGGCGAGCGCGAGGCCTCCGCCTATGCGCCGGCTGGGGGTCTTCATGCGGTTCTCCCGTTTCCTGGTTGGGTACGTGCGCTCGCGGCGCGAGCGTCGGTGTTGCTCTCGGCCCCACGTGCTTCCGGGGGCTCGTCGGCGAGCAGCCAGCAGGCCACTCCCCGGTGGTCGCCCGCAGCAAAGGCCGGCGGGGCCTGGACGTTGCAGATGTCCATCGCGTGGGGGCAGCGCGGATGGAAGCGGCAGCCCGACGGCGGCTTCACGAGGCTCGAGGCCTCGCCGGCGCGCGCCGCGAGCGGCGCGCGCACCGATCCGCGGTCGGGGTCGGGCGCGCTCTCGACGAGGAGCTGCGTGTAGGGGTGCTGCGGCGAGGTCGCGACCTGCTCGGCCGGGCCGTGCTCGACGACCTGCCCCCCGTACATCACGAGCATCCGGTCGGCGAAGTAGCGAGCCGAGGCGATGTCGTGCGTGATGTAGAGGATCGCGCGGCCGTCCTTCGCGATCTCGTCGAAGAGGTTGAGGACGGAGAGGCGGATCGACACGTCGAGCATCGAGACCGGCTCGTCGGCCACGATCACCGCCGGGTCGACCGCGAGCGCCCGGGCGATCGCGATGCGCTGGCGCTGCCCGCCCGAGAGCTCGCCGGGGAACTTCGGGAGGTACTGCGAGGCGGGGGTCAGGTGCACGCGCTCGAGCAGCTCAGCGGCCTTCGCTCGCGCCTCCGCCTGGGAGTGCGCAAGATCGTGGATGAGCAGCGGGCGCTCGAGGTGATGGGCGACCCGGTGGGCCGGGTTGAGCGAGGCGAAGGGATCCTGGAAGACCATCTGCACGTCGCGCCTGAAGCTCCGCAGCGTCGAGATGCCGGCAGCGGGAACCGGCTCGCCGCGCAGCAGCAACGTGCCGCTCGTCGGCCGTTCCAGGCGCGTCATGAGACGCCCGACGGTGGTCTTGCCCGAGCCCGACTCGCCGACGACGGCGACGATCTCCCCCGCCGCGAGACTGATCGACACGCCGTCGACGGCGTGCACGACGCGCTTGCCGCGCAGGCGGGAGCGCGCGCT
>CAZYYP010000332.1:0-3271 GCA_964651695.1 uncultured Gaiellales bacterium
AGTCGGTGTCCTGCGAGACGATGATGTGGCCCTTCTCGAGGCGCAGCAGCCGCTGCGCCTGGATGCCGAACGGCTGCACGCCGTGTGCCTCACCGGCGTTCAGCAGCGCGGCCCAGAGCTCCTCGGAGCGCGACGCGGGGTGGTGGAGCTCCCAGCCGACCTCGCCGACGAAGCCGAGGCGGATCGCGAGGCACGGGATGCCCGCCACCGTGATCGTGCGCTGGCGGAGGTAGGGGAAGCCCTCCTTCGTGATGTCGTCGCCGGTCAGCGTCGAGAGCACCTCGCGCGCCTTCGGGCCCGCGATGTTGATCGCACCGAGCGCGGAGGTCTGGTTGACGATGTGCACCGTCATGCCCCAGGTGTCGCGCCAGTCGATCATCAGCGCCTCGGCCTCCTCGGCGCCCGACGTCGTGACCGTGAGGTAGAAGGTCTCGTCGTCGATGCGGCAGATGGTGCCGTCGTCGTGGATCACGCCGTGCTCGTCGAGCAGCAGGCCGTAGCGCAGGCGCCCCGGCTGGATGTCGCCCACGTGGTTCGGGTAGAGCCGCTCGAGGAACGCGACGACGTCGGGCCCGGAGACGCGGAACTTGCCGAGCGTGCCGACGTCGATGATCCCGACGCCCTCGCGCACCGCGCGGTACTCCTTCTCGATCGAGCCGTAGTTGTCGACGCGCTTCCACTGGCCCGCCCACAGGAACGTCGCGCCGAGACCGAGGTGCGTGTCGTGCAGGGCCGTGCGGCGCTCGAGGTGCGCGTAGGCGCCGGCGGTGACCTCGTCGAGCATGACCGTCCGCGCGGGCGGCCGGGCGGTCGTCACGCCCGAGATGCGGGGCTCTGCACCGGGCGAGAGCCGCTCGGCGAGCGTGCGCATCTGGCCGTGGCACATGCGGCCCTGGCAGGGTCCCATCGTGATCGTCGTGTAGCGCTTGAGCAGCTCGGTCGACGAGAAGCCCTCCGTGACGGCGTTGCGCACGTCCTGCACGGAGACGTCCTCGCACAGGCACACGTAGCCGCCCTCGCCGCAGCGCCGGGCCTTCTGGCCGAGCTCGGGCAGCTCGGCGCCCTCGCCGCGCGCCGCCCGGGCGCCGACCTCGCGCGCGTGCTCGACGGACTCGCCGACGGGCACCTGCGCGAGCAGGTCGCCGACCGCGTGCACCGGCATCGCCGTGCCCTGGCGCAGCAGGTTCTCCTGCGGGGTGAAGCTGCCCGAGAGGCACAGCAGATCGCACGCGATCTTCTCGGTGCCACCCGTGTAGCGGATGCTGACGGCGCTCACGCGCTTCTTGCCGTGCACCTGCACGATCTCGCCCACGATCGTGCGCACGCGCTGCGGCAGATCGGGCGCGGTGGTGGCGCCGTCGGTCAGCACCACGGCCGCGATCTGCGTGCCGACCGACTGCAGCGCGGCGATGTGCTCGGCCACCTCGTGGGTGCCGCCGAGGACGACCGCAACGTTGCCGGGCTTGATCGAGTGCTGCGTGGCCAGCCGCACTGCGCCGCGCCCGAGCATCACGCCGGGCACGTCGTTGCCGCGGAAGACCTCCATCGACTCGAACGCGCCGGTCGCGACGACGATCGCCTTGGGCTGCGTCATCACGAGCAGGTCCGGGCCGATCAGCGGCACCTCGGGCCCCTCGTAGAGGCCGAACGCGCGGTGCATCGGCAGCAGCTCGATGCTCGCGTGGGCCTCGACCTGCGGCAGCAGCTCCATGACCTTGTCGAGCGTCGCGCCGGCACCGAGGCGGCTGCCGGGGCGCTCGCCCTCGTCGGCGACGATCACCGATGCGCCCGCGCCGGCGGCGCCGAGCGCCGCGGCGAGGCCGGCCGGACCGGCGCCGAGCACGACGACGTCGGGGTGGCGGTAGACGCGCTCGAGGTGGCGGGGCAGATCGCTCTTGTCGACGCGGCCGAGGCCGGCGACCTTGCGGATCATGGGCTCGACCTTGGGCCAGACCCAGCTCGGCTTGATGAGCGTCTTGTAGTAGAAGCCGACCGGCAGGAACTTGTGCATCAGCCGCAGGTCGTTGAGCGCCAGCGGATCGCGCTCGAGCGATCCCATGACGTTCTGCGGCTCGACCTTCATGCCGTCCGTCGCCGGGCGCGTGCAGCAGCGCACGCCCGTCTCGCCGTCGACCTGCACGAGGCAGTTCGGGCAGTCGCCGCTCATGCACAGGAAGCCGCGGCGGCGGTGGTACTTGAACGAGCGGGAGACGGTGTCGATCCCGGCGCGGTAGAGCGCGGAGCCGATCGTGTCGCCGGCGTGGATCGGGATCTCCCGGCCCTCGAAGCCGAAGGACTCGGAGCCGGGGGTCGCCTTAGCCATGCAGCACCTGGTTCGTGACGGTATTGCGCGTGATCGTCAGCCAGCGACGACAGCCGTCGCGGTGAAACCAGCGCTCGGTCTGATCGCCGGCCACGTTGCGGCGCATCCAGAGGCGCTTGATCTCGTCGAGCTCGCTCGAGGACGGATCCTCGGCAGGTCGCGTCTCACCGCCGTAGCGGAAATCCGTGGAGGGGCGCGGCCCGCAGTTGGGGCAGTCGATGACGAAGCTCACCGGCGGCTCCGCGGGGGGACAGTGGCTGCAGTCGGGAGCATGGCCAGAGTGTGCCGGGTGCACATGACGGCGTCCAGCGAGCGGGCGCGGAGGGGCGTCACGGCGTGCGGATATCTGTGGAAGGTGCACATAGAAGGCGGGGTGCGCTGTGAAATGTTACAGCGAGGACAGGTCGCCGGAGCCGGGGATCCAGCTCGTGCCGGCCAGCGGCACGCGCGCCATGGCCGCAGCCTCGACCGTCAGCGCGACGAGATCCTCGGGCTCGAGGTTGTGCACGTGGGACTTCCCGCACGCGCGGGCGAGCGTCTGGCACTCGAGCGTCATGCAGCGCAGGTAGTTGGCGAGCCTGCGCCCGCCGAGTTCGGGGTCGAAGCGCGCGGCGAGCCCGGGCTCCTGGGTCGAGATGCCGGCCGGGTCGCGACCGGCGTGCCAGTCGTCGTAGTAGCCGGCCGAGCTCCCGATCTCCTCGTACTCCGACTCCAGTTCGGGCGCGTTGTCGCCGAGCGCGATCAGGGCGGCGACGCCGATCGAGACGGCATCGGCTCCGAGCGCAAGCGCCTTGGCGACGTCGGCCCCCGAGCGGATGCCGCCCGAGACGATGAGCTGCACCTTGCGGTGCATGTCGAGCTCCTGCAGCGCCTCGACGGCGAGCCGCACGGCGGGCAGCGTCGGGATGCCGACGTGCTCGATGAAGACGTCCTGGGTCGCCGCGGTGC
>CAZYYP010000333.1:0-3268 GCA_964651695.1 uncultured Gaiellales bacterium
CGACCGCGTTGCGCGTCTTGGCCGCGATCAGCGCCTTGAAGAGCACCGTCGAGGTGGGGTTCGTGACGGGGACGAGGCCGGCGATCACGCCGACCGGCTCGGCGATCGTGATCACGCGCTTCTGCTCGTCGTTCTCGAGCACGCCGACCGTGCGCTCGTGCTCGAAGCCCTCGTAGACGTACTGCGTGTTGAAGATGTTCTTGAACGTCTTGTGCGCCGCGCGGCCATACCCCGTCTCCTCGGCCGCCAGCTTGCCGAGCCGCTCGGCCGCGGCGGTGCCGGCGCGCGCCATGGCAGCCGTGATGCGGTCGACGTCCTCCTGGGTGGCGGACGCGAACGCGCGCGCGGCGATGTGCGCGCGCACGGCGAGCTCGTGAGCTTCGGTGATGGAGTCTTGCTCGGGCACGGGCGGAGCCCTGCGCTACCCGGGAATCAGGCGTCGCCGCCGGGCAGGATCTTCTCGACATCGGGATGCGGGCGCGGGATGACGTGCGAGGAGACGAGCTCGCCGACGCGCGCGGCCGCCTCGGCGCCCGCATCCACCGCGGCCTGCGTGGCCCCGACATCGCCGCGCACGAGCACGGTCACGTAGCCGCCGCCGATCTGCTCCTTGCCGATCAGCGTCACGTTCGCCGCCTTCACCATGGCGTCGGCAGCCTCGACTGCGCCCACCAGCCCGCGCGTCTCGATCATCCCGAGCGCGATCATCGTCATGCCGCTAGAGCCTCGCGTAGACACGTGTCCTCCGGTCGTCAACAGTGATCTGAGTCATAGGGGTTGCGCGCGTTGCCTCGAGGCTACGCGAACTCCCGGTAGCGCTGCGTTTCCCAGTCGGTGATCGCGGCGTCATAGAGCGCCGCGTCGTAGCGGGCGAGGCCCGCGTAGGTGTCGGCGAAGTGCTCGCCGAACGTCTCGCGTGCAAACGGCGTCGCCTCCCAGTCGGCGATCGCAGCCGTCAGGGAGCGCGGCAGGAGCGGGAGGCGGTCGTCGGCGTAGGCGTCGGCCTTGGCCTCGGGCGGCAGCGCGAGCTCGCGCTCGACGCCGTCCATGCCGGCGGCCAGCACGGCGGCCGCGAGCAGGTAGGGGTTGGCGTCGGCCGAGCCGCCGCGGTACTCGACGCGCGAGGCGGCGCCGGCCTGCGGGATGCAGCGCACCGCGACGTTGCGGTTGTCGAGGCCCCAGCACACGCGCGTGGGCGCGAACGAGTAGTCCTCGATGCGCTTGTAGGCGTTGACGGTCGGATTCGCGAGCAGGGCGAGCTGCGCGGCGTGCGAGGTGAGCCCCGCGACCCAGTGGCGCATCGACGCGTTGCCGAGCGGCTCCTCGTCGGTGGCCGTGGCGAAGACGTTGGCGCCGTCCTTGACCAGGCTGTGATGCAGGTGCAGGCCGTTGCCGGACACGCCCGGGAAGGGCTTGGCCATGAAGGTCGCGCGCAGGCCGTGGTTGCGGGCGATCTCGCGCACGACCGACTTGAAGACGACGGTGCCGTCACAGGCGTCGATCGCGGGCCCGTGGCCGAAGTTGATCTCGACCTGGGCCGGGCCGTACTCGGTGTTCGAGGCCTCGACGACGATCCCGAAGGCCTCGATCACGCGCCGGATGTGCCCGACGACGTGCTCGATCTCGGCGCCCCGCTGCAGCGAGTAGCACTGGATGCCGTCGTAGAACGGCTGACCGGACTCGGCATCGGTGAGGTAGAACTCGATCTCGGTCGCGAGCACCGGCTCGAAGCCGCGCTCCTGGCAGCGCTCGACCTGACGGCGCAGCTGGTGGCGCGGATCCATCACGACCGGGTGGCGGCCGTGCTCGGTCACGCAGTCGGCCATGCACAACGCCGTGCGCTCGCGCCAAGGGGTCGGCTTCAAGGTCGCAAGATCGGGCACGACGATCATGTCGACGATGTCGGCCGCAGGGTTGTAGTGGGGTAGCTCCGGGAGCTCGCAGTGCCAGCTCCAGTAGAAGGAGGCATCGGCCTGCGCGAAGCCCTTCTCGCCGGTCTTGTTGAGGAAGAACGTGGCAGGGATGCGCTTCCCGCGCAGATGCCCCTGCGTGTCGGCGAACGCGACCTCGATGGTGTCGATGTCGTTCTCCGCGATGAGGGCGTGCGCCCGGGCGTGCAGCTGCTTTGCGTTCGTCATCTGGGGGATGATTTCAGACTGTCGTGGTTGACAAAGCGGGAAGCGTCAGCCGCCGAAGGTGCCGGGCCCGACGACCCAGTCGACGCCGGCCAGCGGCACGCCCGTGAAGGCCGAGGCCTCGAGCGAGAGCGCGCGCAGATCCTCGGGCTCGAGGTTGTGGACGTTGCCCTTGCCGCAGGACTTGGCGAGGATCGTCATCTCGTAGTACATCGAGGTGAGGAAGTTGTGCACGCGCTGGGCGCCGAGCTCGGGGTCGAGGCGCGCCTCGAGCTCGGGGTCCTGCGTCGTCACGCCGACCGGGCAGCGCCCGGTGTGGCAGTGGTGGCAGGCGCCGGCGTGGGTGCCGAGCGCGCGATAGCCCTCGGTGGCGTCGACGCCACCGACCGAGACGGGGCTGTTGCAGCCGACCGCCATCAGCCCGGCCGTGCCGATCGCGACGCAGTCGGCGCCGAGCGCGAGCGCCTTCGCGACATCGACGCCGCTGCGGATGCCGCCGGAGGCGATCAGCGTGACCTTGCCGTACATGCCGATGTCCTCGAGCGCGCGCCGCGCGGCCGGGATCGCGCACAGCGTGGGCACGCCCGTGTGGTCGAGCTGGAACTCCGGCGAGGCCGCCGTCGAGCCCTCGGTGCCGTCGATCACGATCGCGTCGCAGCCGGTCTTGGCGGCGATCTTGACGTCCTGCTCGACGCGGCAGGCGGCGAGCTTGAGGATGATCGGCACGCGGTAGTCGGTCGCCTCGCGCAGCTCCTCGATCTTGACGGCGAGGTCGTCGCCGCCCAGGAAGTCGGGGTGGCGCGCGGCCGAGCGCTGATCGACGCCCACGGGCAGCGTGCGCATCTGCGCGACCTTCTCGCTCACCTTCATGCCGAGCAGCATCCCGCCCGTGCCGGGCTTGGCGCCCTGCCCGACCACGATCTCGATCGCATCGGCCATGCGCAGGTGCTCGAGGTCGAGGCCGTAGCGCGACGGCGTCATCTGGTAGATCAGCTTGTCGGAGGCCTCGCGCTCCTCGGGCAGCATGCCGCCCTCGCCGGTGCAGGTTGCAAGACCCGCGCGCGAGAAGCCGAGCCCGAGCGCGCGCTTGGCGTTGGTGCCGAGCGCGCCGAAGCTCATCGAGGTGAGGTAGA
>CAZYYP010000334.1:0-3264 GCA_964651695.1 uncultured Gaiellales bacterium
AGGCCGGCCTCGCTCAGCCGGGCGAGCGCCTCGACGCGGCGCCAGGGCGGCGGTGTCCCGGGCTCGCTGATGCGCCACACCTCCTCGTCGAGCGTGCCGATCGAGAAGTTCACGTGCACATCCGTGCGCTCTGCAGCCGCGCTGAGCACGTCGATATCGCGCTGGATCATGCTCGACTTGGTGAGGATCGAGAACGGGTTGCGCGCACGGCCGAGCGTCTCGACGATTCCCCGCGTGAGCTTGTACCGCCCCTCGGCCTGCTGGTAGGGATCGGTGTTGGTGCCCATGGCGATGTGCTCGCCGCGCCAACTGGGGCGCGCGAGCTCTGCCGCAAGACGCTCGACGGCGTTGACCTTGACGACGATGCGCTGCTCGAAATCCTCGGCGCCGTTGAGCCCGAGATACTCGTGCGTCGGGCGGGCGAAGCAGTACGTGCAGGCGTGGCTGCAGCCGCGATAGGGGTTGATCGTGTGGCGGAACGGCATGCGCGACGCGCGCGGCACCTCGCTGATGATCGAGCGAGCGCGCACGTGCAGGTATTCGACCTCGCGCAGCTCGCGCGTCGGATCGACGCGCTCGTCCAGCAGCGAGCCCTGCGGATCGGATCCGGCGAGCGACCAGCGGAGCACGCTGTCGGCGGATGTCATGCTCACAGCATAGCGAACGTATGTTCGTATGAGAAGAACCTCAGGCGCGGACGGGCATGTGCTGCTGGAACCACGCCACCGCGCGGGTGCAGACGTCGAACAGGGCCGGGAAGGAGTGCACGCCGTGCCCTTCCTGCGGGTAGATCGCCACGTCGGACGCGACGCCCTGCTCCACGAGCGCGTTGTGGAACTCGATCGCCTGGTCGGGGGGCGTCGCGCGGTCGTGCAGCCCGGCGGTGAGCAGCGTGGGCGTGCGGTCGCGGTGGGCGAAGAGCACCGGGCTGCGCTCGTAGTACTGACCGCCGCCGGGCCGCGGCTCGCCGTCGAGGAAGTCGCCGACCCAGGCGCCGAGGTTGCTCCCGTAGCGCTCCGAATACCAGTTCGCGACCGGCGACATCGCGACCGAGGCCTGGAAGCGCGTGTCCTGCGTCGGCAGCCAGCACGCCATGAAACCGCCGTAGCTCAGCCCCATGATGCCGATGCGCGCCGGATCGGCGAGACCCTCGGCGACGAGGTGGTCGAGGCCCGAGAGCATGTCGCCGACGTCGCCGCCGCCCATATCGCCCACCACGAGCGCGGCGAACTCGCGCCCGCGGCCGGTCGAGCCGCGGACGTTGGGCTCGAAGATCGCGTAGCCGTGCTCGATCAGCGCCAGCACGCCGTCTTGCGGGGGGTGATCCTGAAACGTCCAGATCGGCCCGCCGTGCACGTGCAGGATGGTCGCGAACGGTGCGTCGCCGTGCGGGAGCGTGAGGAAACCCTCGATCTCGAGCCCGTCGGGCGCCGTCCAGCGCACGCGCTTCCGTCCTCCGATCAGGCCGGTGCGGACGGTCGTGCCGGCGTGGGCGAGATCCGCGACGGTGCGCGCGGAGGTCCCGTCGATGACGACGACCGCCGGCGCGCGGTCCCACGCCTCGACGACGGTGGCGAACGCCCGCTCGCGGCCGACGGGAGAGGCCATCGGGTAGTGGCTGCCGCCGCACGCTCCGTCGCCGGCCCAGATCTCCGCGGCCGAGGCATCGGCGGCCGACACGTCGAGCGCGATGGGCTGGAGGCCGCGCACGCCGATCGCGAGCAGGCGGGCATCGTCGCGCCACGCGACCCAGCTGACGTCGACACCGAGCGTGTCGACCGTGCGCACCCCGCCCGAGGCGGGGTCGATCAGCAGGAGGTCGCCCGCGACGATCACGCGGTCGCTGCAGACGGCCTCGACGACGGCGGCGCACGTGCCGTCCGGAGAGCCCGTCGCCCAGCCGAGCTGCACGTCGCTGCGCCGCAGCGTGCGACCAGTGCGCGAGACAGGGTCGATCAGCACGAGCTCGGCGCTGTACCAGGCGCCCTCGCCCGCGCCCTCCGAGACGATCGCGACGATCGCGCCGTCTCCGCACCAGGAGGCTTCCCAGACGTTGTGCGCGTCGGGCGACGCCTGCCGCAGCTCGCCGCTCGCGACGTCGAGCACGTACAACGCCCGCCCGCGCTCTCCGGCGCCCTCGCTCGAGTCGACGAGCGGCACCCACGGCGGCAGCTCCACCTGTGGGCCGAGTGTGCCGGAGCCGAGCGCGTCGGTCTGCTCGGCGCCATGCCCGGCGACGACCAGCAGGATGCGTGTGCCGTCGGGCGACCACTCGTGATGTTCGACGATCCCCGGCGCCTCGGTGAGCCGGCGCGCCTCTCCGAGCACGCCCGCCTCGAGCGCGTAGAGCTGTGCGCTGCCCGCGACCTCGCGGTCCGAGAGGAACGAGAGCGTCGCGCCGTCGGGCGACCAGCGCGCGCCCGAATCCTCGTTGGGGCCGTGCGTCACCTGGCGCATCCCCGAGCCGTCGGCCGCGGCCAGGCAGATGCGTCCGGCCGGCGTGCCCTCGAGCGCGTCCAGGCGCGCGCCCCGGAACGCGATCAGCGTCCCGTCCGGGCTCGCGCGCACATCGTTCGCGGCGGTCACCCGGCCGAATCCCGGCTCGGCGAGACGGCGAAACGTCGCCTCGATCTGGTGGTACAGCGACGTCTCGCGCAGGTCTCGATCCATCCGCGGAGGATACGCCCGGAGCGGCTACGCCCGGACGGTCACCGGGACGCCCGCGCCGATGCGGCGAGCGAGCCACGTGACCGCGCTCGGTGCAAGGCGGATGCAGCCGTGCGAGGCCGCGCTGCCGAGCGGGTCGGGAAGCCCGTCCGTGCCGTGGATCGCGATCTGACCGGGACCGCCCTCGAACTCCTGGAAGATGTCGGAGCGGGCGCTGATCGCGAACGCGTACGGGCCTCCGACGTCGCCGGGCGCGATCTTCTCGGCCTCCTCGACGAAGAACTGGCCGTAGGGGGTCGGGGTCGACGGCTTCGCCACGACCGCCGGGAAGCCGCGCACCAGGAAGCCGTCGCGGTAGACCTCCACGCGGCGGGTCGAGACCGTCACGACGACGCGCCACTCGGTCGAGGAGCGGATCGTCTGGTCGGCGAGGATCCAGCCCGTGTGGCCGCTCGGGCGGCCCGGGAGCCGCACGTGGACCCAGCGGTTGCCGTCCTTGCCCGTGACCGACCCCATGACCGGCAGCACCGTGCGCACCTTCGTGAGCGGGCGCTCGGCGGCGACGGGCTCGATGACCTTCGAGGTGGTGGCCGCAGA
>CAZYYP010000335.1:0-3256 GCA_964651695.1 uncultured Gaiellales bacterium
ACGCGCGGATCGCGACCTCGCCGGTCACGGCGGTGCCGTCGTCGAGCACGAGCGCAGGGATCCCATCCGATCCGGTCGCGTCCCTGAGGGTGTGGCGCGCGGATCTGACGACCGGCACCTGGCGCACGACGTAGTCGACGCCGAGCTCGGTGAGGCGCTGGCGGACGCGGCGCGACGATGGGCACCATTCGGTCTGGAACAGCTGCATCATCGCCGTGCACTCCCTGACGCGGGCGGCGCCTCGAGCAGCTGGGCGATCTCGGCGACCTGCCGCGCCAGACCGCCGCAGACCGTCTCGCAGAGCGCGAAGACGCTCTCGTCTGCGATTGCGTAGATGACGCGGTTGCCGTCCTTGCGCCGGCTGACGATGCCGGCCTGGTGGAGCACGCCGAGGTGCTTCGAGACGTTCTGCTGCGTCGCGCCGAGAACCTCCACGAGGTCGCCGACGCTTCGCTCGCCGTCGCGCAACTGGTCGAGGAGCTTGATGCGCATGGGCTCGCCGATGACGCGGAAGCGCTGAGCGACGAGCTCGGCCAGATCATCGGGAAGGGGATGGGGGATCGTCATCGGGTGTCCTTGGTGGGAGTTCGCGTTCGGGAATACACTACACAATTACGAAGTTGTATAGAAGTATATTCCCACTGCGCGCATTGTGCGAAGGAGAAACCGCCATGAAGATGGAGATCACCGCCTACGCGATCACCCGCACCGTCGATGTCCCGTTCGGCGAGGCTGTCGAGCGCGTCACCGCGGCGCTGGCGACCGAGGGCTTCGGCGTGCTCACGACGATCGACGTGCAGGAGACGCTCAAGCAGAAGCTCGACGTCGACATCGAGCCCTACGTGATCCTCGGCGCCTGCAACCCGCAGCTCGCCCGCCAGGGACTCGCGCTCGAGCCCGACCTCGGCGTGCTGCTGCCCTGCAACGTCGTCGTCCGCCGCGACGACGAGCGCACGGTCGTGGCGGCGATGGAGCCGCTCGCGGCCATGGGCCTCGCCTCGAACCCCGCACTCGAGCCGCTTGCCGCCGCCGCACGCGAGCGGATCGAACGGGCCGTCGCGAGCCTGTAGCGTGCTCGTCGCCCTCGCCGCCGGCCTGCTGCTGGGCCTTGCGCTCGGCACGGTCGGCGGTGGCGGCGCCGTGCTCGCCGTGCCCGTGCTGATCTACCTGCTCGGCCAGTCGGTGCATGCGGCGACGGCGGAGTCGCTCCTGGTCGTCGTCGGCGCCGCCGGTGCAGGCGCGGCCGGCCATGCGCGGCATGGCACGGTCTGCTGGGGGCTTGCAGGCGCCTTCGCGGCCGCAGCCGTTCCCGGAAGCGTTCTGGGTACTGTCGCGAACCGTGCCGTCTCCGCCGAGCCGCTGCTGGGCGCGTTCGCGATCCTGCTGCTCGGGGTCGCGGTCATCACATGGCGACGGGCCGGCGCGCGCGTCGGCGCGGGGGACGAGTCCTGCCCGCCCGTCCGCGCGCCGGTCGTCGCGGTGCTCGGCATGTCGGTCGGCCTGCTGACGGGCCTCTTCGGCGTCGGCGGGGGCTTCGCGGTCGTGCCGGCCCTCGCGCTCGGCCTTCGTGTGCCAGTTCGACGTGCCATCGCCACGAGCCTCGTCGTCGTCACGCTCATCTCGGCCGCCGGCTTCGCCGAACACCTCCTCGCCGGCTCCCACGTTGCGTGGGCCACCACGCTGCCATTTGCCGCTGCCGCGATCCTGACTGCCTCGGCCGGAGCTGCCATCGGCGCACGACTCCCGCGACGCGCGCTCGCGCGGGGCTTCGCGCTCCTCCTCGCAGCGGTCGCGATCTACCTCCTCGTCTCCGTCGTCGCGACCGGCGGCCCACCACACGGGTAGGCCGGGACGCGCCGGACAGCGCTTGCGGTAGGTGATTACCCGCGCCGGCATTCCGCGCCGCCCCTCATGCGGCAACCTCGAGCGGCTGCGAGGCTCCGGACGGAGGGTGTCCTTGGCCTCGGCAGAGCGGGAGAGGGAGAAGGCGTGACGCGCTATCGGGTTCGTGTTGCGGCTCCGCGTCGCGGGAGACGGTCGAGGCTCTCCTCGGTTGCCGGGCACGCCGACTGCGACGTGAAGGGACTGCGATGTTGAGAGCCCCACCGCCCGCGGCGCCCGGAGCAAACTCGGATGAGGTGGCCATACTCGGGCGCCTTTCGACGCTCGATCGGTTCCTGCCGCTCTGGATCGGCCTCGCGATGGCGGCCGGCCTGGGGCTCGGTGCGCTCATTCCGGGTCTGAACGACGCGCTCGACAAGCTGCGCGTCGGCACCGTCAGCCTGCCGATCGCGATCGGGCTCCTCGTGATGATGTATCCGGTGCTCGCGCGCGTGCGCTACGAGGAGATCGGCGGTCTCGGGCGCGAGTGGCGCCTGTTCGGTGCGTCGCTGGTGCTGAACTGGTTGATCGGCCCGGCGTTGATGTTCGCGCTGGCGTGGCTGCTGCTACCCGATCAGCCGGAGTACCGCACGGGGTTGATCATCGTCGGCCTGGCGCGCTGTATCGCGATGGTGCTGATCTGGAGCGATCTCGCATGTGCCGACGCCGAGGCCACGGCGCTTCTGGTCGCGCTCAACTCGCTCTTCCAGATCGCCGCGTACTCGTTGCTCGGCTGGTTCTACCTGACGCTCCTGCCCGGGTGGCTCGGTCTCGACACGCAGGGCTTCGCGGTCGGCATCTGGGAGGTTGCGCGCACCGTCCTGATCTTCCTCGGCATTCCGCTGGCGGCCGGCTTTGCGACCCGTCGCGTCGGCATCCGCCGTCGCGGTCGCGAGTGGTACGAGCAGCGCTTCCTGCCGCGCATCGGCCCGATCGCGCTCTACGGCCTGCTCTACACGATCGTGCTGCTGTTCGCGATCCAGGGCGACGCGATCACCTCCAAGCCGTTCGACGTCGTCCGCATCGCGGCGCCGCTGCTCGCCTACTTCGCGCTCATGTTCGCCGTCAGCTTCTACGGCGGCAGGCTGATCGGCCTCTCGTATCCGCGCACCGCAACGCTCGCATTCACGGCAGCCTCGAACAACTTCGAGCTCGCGATTGCCGTGGCCGTCGGCGTCTTCGGCGCGACCTCGGGTCAGGCGCTCGCCGGCGTCGTCGGCCCTCTCGTCGAGGTGCCGGTGCTCGTCGGGCTCGTCTACGTCGCGCTCTGGCTGCGACCCCGCCTGTGGCGCACCGCCACTGCCGGCGCCCAGCCGGCGCCACTGAGCCGTTGACTCACTCGCGCGTTGCGACGGAGGCCGCAGGCGGTGATCGG
>CAZYYP010000336.1:0-3217 GCA_964651695.1 uncultured Gaiellales bacterium
GGCAGCGTCGGGATGCCGACGTGCTCGATGAAGACGTCCTGGGTCGCCGCGGTGCCGCCCTGCATGCCGTCGACGACGATCACGTCGGCGCCTGCCTTGACCGCCAGCGCGACGTCGTAGTAGGTGCGGGTCGCGCCCACCTTGACGTAGATCGGCTTCTGCCAGTCGGTGATCTCGCGCAGTTCCTGGATCTTGATCTCGAGATCGTCGGGGCCGTTCCAGTCGGGGTGCCGGCAGGCGCTGCGCTGGTCGATGCCGCGCGGCAGCGTGCGCATCTCGGCGACGCGGTCGGAGATCTTGTGACCGAGCAGCATTCCGCCGCCGCCCGGCTTGGCGCCCTGGCCGACGACGATCTCGATCGCGTCCGCGCGGCGGAGGTCGTCCGGGTTCATGCCGTAGCGCGAGGGCAGCAGCTGATAGACGAGCGTCGCCGAGTGCCCGCGCTCCTCCTCGGTCATGCCGCCGTCACCGGTGGTCGTCGAGGTGCCGACCTCGGTCGCGCCGCGCCCGAGCGCCTCCTTCGCAGGCGCCGAGAGGGAGCCGAAGCTCATGCCGGCGATCGTGATCGGGATCTTGAGCTCGAGCGGCTTTTCGGCGTGGCGCGCGCCCAGCGTGACGGATGTGTCGCAGCGCTCGCGGTAGCCCTCGAGCGGGTAGCGCGACATGCTCGCCCCGAGAAACAGCAGGTCGTCGAAGTGGGGGAGCCGGCGCTTGGCGCCGAACCCGCGGATGTCGTAGATCCCCTCGCGCGCGGCGCGCTGGATCTCGGCGATGACGTTGCGGTCGTAGAGGTACGACTCGCGCAGCCCGGGCTTCCAGCCTGCCCCGGGCGGCGTCCAGCCGGCCTCGCGCGCCTTGTCCTTCCAGCTCATCAGTACGCCCCGGCGTTGTCGATCTTGAAGGTGTAGAGCTGTCGCGCCGATCCGTAGCGGCGGAACTGCGCCGGCTCGGCGTCGTCGATGCCGGCGCGCTCGAGGAGGTCGCGGAGCTGCGCGAGGTGCTCGTCGCGCACCTCCTTCTCGACGCAGTCGGCGCCGAGGCCCTTGACGGAGCCGCGCACGTAGATGCGGGCCTCGTAGAGCGAGTCGCCGAGCGACTCGCCGGCATCGCCGCAGACCACGAGGGCGCCGGACTGCGCCATGAACATCGAGTTGCCGCCCACCGATCCCCGCACCACGATCTCGCCGCCCTTGAGCGAGATGCCGCAGCGCAGCGACGTGTCGCCGTGCACCACGACCAGCCCCCCGTGCGCCGTCGCCCCGCAGTACTGGCTGGCGCTGCCGTCGACCTCGACGCGCCCGCTCATCATGTTCTCGGCGAGGCCCGAGCCCGCGTTGCCGTGGATGCGCACGGTCGCGAGCTTGTTCATGCCCGCGCAGTAGTAGCCCACGTGCCCGTCGACGTCGACCTCGATCTCGGCGTCGATGCCGCATGCGACGGCGTGCGCACCGCTCGGGTTGGTCACGCGCACGTGTCCGCCGCTCGTCCCCGCGAGCTCGTGGAGGCGCTGGTTGAGCGCGCGCAGCGTCGTCTCGGCGAGATCGAACGTCTCGATGGTCGTACTCACGCGACGCGCTCCCGCTCCCACACGTACACCTTCGCCGGCTCGGGCTCCCACGAGCGCGCGTCGTCCGCGCCGGGCAGCCCGGCGATGGCGCGGTACTCCGAGGCCATCGCGACCCAGTCGTCGGTCTCGGCCATGACGGCGGGCTTGCAGGCGATCGGGTCGCGCATGACGGCGAAGCCGTCACGCGTGCCGACCGCGAAGGTGTAGAAGCCGTCGAGGTCGTCGAGGCAGCCCTCGAGCGCCTCCTGCAGCGTCGCGCCCTCGCGCAGCCGCCAGGCCAGGTAGCCGGCGGCGACCTCGGTGTCGTTCTCGCTGACGAAGCGGATGCCCTCCTTGCGGAGGCTGCGGCGCAGGGCGTTGTGGTTGGAGAGCGAGCCGTTGTGCACGAGACACAGATCCTCGCCCGTCGAGAACGGGTGCGAGCCCTCGGTGGTGACCTTGCTCTCCGTCGCCATGCGCGTGTGCCCGATCGCGTGCGTGCCGCGGATGTCGCCGAGCGCGAAGACGTCGGCGAAGTGATCGGGCCGGCCCGTCTCCTTGTAGATCTCGATGACCTCGCCGGCGCTCATCACGCGCAGGTCGGGGCGGTGCTCCTGGGCGCGAGCCTGCGCATCGGCCGGGCCGCAGGGCAGGGTCAGCAGCGCGTGGTTGTGCCGCACCGCCGGGCCGCCGGTCGCGCCGAGCGCGTCGCCGACGGCGCCCCAGTCCTCGTGCGCGTGCGGCGTGCAGAGCACGAGCTTGCTGTGCCCGGCGGCGACCGGGTCGCGGTAGACGGCGACGCCGGCGGAATCCGGGCCGCGGTCGCTCATCTGGCGCAGCATCGCTGCGAGGTGCTCGCCCAGCCGATCCTCGATCGCAGGCGACTTGGCGAACAAGCCGACGATTCCGCACATGGGCGCTCGCACCTCTCCGTGGTTGGAACCGGCAAGGTAGCCGACCTCAGCCGTCGAGGCAACTCACAGGAATCGAATGTTCCTGTGGGGAAACAGCCGCGATCGCCGCGGAGCGTCCTGCACACGACGGGGTCAGACCCCGGTGTGTGCAGACCTCGACGTGTGCTCGAGGCTTGGCGCCCCCGGCGATATGCACTACCGCGTCGCAGCGAACGCAGGGGGCCTGACCCCGGCGACCACGCCGACACCCTGCAGGTGGAGGGGAAGCTGTGAGGCAGCGGCAATGCGAGCGGCACCAGCGAGGTGGGTGGCGATTCAGGGTGTTGAGGGTCCGACCGATACCCGGCGACGCGCGTGCACCCGCACGGCGGCGGTTGGACCACCACAGCGCTCCCGGTGACCACGGGGGCAGGCGCCCCCGGCGATATGCACTACCGCGTCGCAGCGAACGCAGGGGGCCTGACCCCGGCGACCACGCCGACACCCTGCAGGTGGAGGGGCGGCTGTGGCCAGGCGGTGGTCCGGGCGCCCGCGTGCTGTGGCGCTGCCCCTCGCGGTGATCGGGGCAGGAGGTGGTCGCAGGGGTCAGACCTCTTGATCCTGGGCGCCAGGTTTCGACCGTGCTCACAGGTCTGCCCCCGCGTGACCTGTGGCCGCGGGGTGGCCCCAGATGACGCTGCCGGCGACGCCGTAGGCCGTCATCGCGGCCGCCACGGCGAGCGCCGCGAGCAGCAGCCCGCGTCGCGCGCTCACCGCT
>CAZYYP010000337.1:0-3182 GCA_964651695.1 uncultured Gaiellales bacterium
GCCGGTCGAGACCGCCCGCTTCGTCCGCCCGTAGGGCGAACCCCGGCTACTTCTTGGAGGCCTTCTTGGAGGCCTTGAGCGGGTTCAGCATCTTCTGCTGCACGTCGGCCGGGGCCTCGGAGAGCGACTGCACGGCCTTGCCGCAGTACGGCTTGGTGCGGCCGGCGCGGTGATGGCAGTTCTCCGGGATCGAGGTCAGCGCGAGCGTGCGATGACCATCGGGGCAGACGTAGACGGAGACCGTCTGGGGCGTTGCGACAGAAGCTTCCATGTCCTGAAGGGTACCCGACGTCACTTGATCGCTTCGCCGATGCGATCCCACAGCTCCGGCGGGCTCGCGCTCTTGACGATGTAGACGCCGCCGACCGGGACGCGCTCGCCCTCGAGCGAGATCACGCGGCCCCGCTTCGGGCTCGTCGCATCGACGTACTCGTCGAGGTCCGCGAGGTTCGTTCCCGGCTCGGCCAGCGGCACCGCCGTGACGTCCTCGTCGCTCAGCTTGTCCATCCAGCGGAACGCCGCCCGCCGCTCTTCGACACTCGTAGCCATGACCGGGATCCTAGAGGCTGCGCGCGGCGCGCAAGAGTGCACTCTGCCCCCCACCCGGACCATCTAGCCTGCCGGACATGAAGATCGCATGGATCGGGCTGGGCACGATGGGCGAGTTCATGGCGGGGCACCTGCTCGATGCCGGGCACGAGCTGACCGTCCACAACCGCACGCGCGAGCGCGAGGAGGAGCTCGCGGGACGCGGCGCGAAGCGGGCGGCATCGCCGCGCGAGGCCGCCGCCGGCGCCGAGCTCGTATGCCTGTGCCTGTCCGACTCGCCGGATGTCGAAGCCGTCGTGCTCGGCGACGACGGCGTCGCTGCGGGCATCGCGAGCGGGGCCGTGGTGCTCGACTGCTCGACGATCGCACCCGCAACGGCGCGCCGGGTCGCCTTGGCGCTCGCCGAGCGCGGCGCGGGCGCCGTCGACGCGCCCGTCTCGGGCGGCTCGGAGGGCGCGCGTAAGGGCCAGCTGACGGCGTTCGTCGGTGGCGAGGACGCGCATGTCGCCGTCGCACGGCCGGCGCTCGAGGCGTTCTGCCGGTCGATCACGCATCTCGGTGGCCCCGGCGCAGGTCAGGCCGGCAAGGCCGTCAACCAGGTGCTCATCTCGGGGACCTACGCGGCCCTCGGCGAAGGCCTCGCGCTCGGCGAGAAGGAGGGCCTGCCGCTGGAGGCGCTCGTGCAGGCGCTCGGCGGCGGCGCGGCGGGATCGTGGATCCTCGAGAACCGCTCCGGCAACGTGATCCGCAGCAGCTATCCGCTCGGGTTCAAGATGGATCTGCACCTCAAGGATCTGCGCATCGCACTCGCGGAGGGCGACCGCCTCGGGCTGCCGATGGAGGTCACCCGGCTCGTCGCCGAGCAGGCGCAGCGACTGGTCGATGCGGGGTACGGCAACGAGGACTCCTCGTCGCTCGCGCGCGTCGCGCGCGGCGAGATCCCGGCGTGATCGAGCCCTACCTCCAGATCCGCGCCGCCACCGTCGCCGGGCACCTGCCCTCGGGCGAGCTCGGCTACCTCGCCGATGTCACGGGGCTGCTCCAGCTCTGGCGCGTCGCGCCCGACGGCATCCACGAGCAGGTCACCTTCGGCGGCGAGCGCGTCACGGCGGCCCTGCCCTCGCCCGCCGAGGAGCGCTGGGTGATCGCTCGCGATACCGGCGGCAACGAGCGTCACGCCCTCTTCGCGATCGACCCGGCCGGGGGCCCGGAGCTCGCGCTCACGGACGCTCCGGACGCGATCCACGTGCCGGGGGCGTTTGCGCCGGACGGCTCGCAGATCGCGTTCACGCACACCCGGCGCAATGGTGTCGACTTCGATGTCGCCGTGGTCTCCGTCGCCGGCGGGCAGCGACGCCAACTCGCGCAGCCGGGCGGCTGGTCGCACGTCGAGGACTGGTCGGATCACGGCATCCTCGTGCAGCGTGCGAACACGCCGTTCGACCACGACCTCTTCCTCGTCGATCCGCAGAGCGGCCTGCTGACGCACCTCACGCCGCACGACGGCGAGGTCGCCTACGACGCGGCGCGCCTGCTGCCGGACGGCTCGGTGCTCTGCGCCTGCGACGCGGGCAGCGAGTTCGCCCGGCTCGCCCTGCTGCGCAACGGCGAGGAGCCCGAGCTACTGACCGCCGACGACGGGGATGTCGAGAACGTCGTGCTCGACGGCTCGCGGACGCGGCGCGCGTGGACGGTCAACCGCGACGGCGAGAGCGAGGTATGGCTCGACGGCGCGCGCATCGAGGGCCTGCCCGGCGGCGTCGTCTCCGCGCTGGCGTTCGCGCCGGACGGGTCGCTGACGATCACCGCGGGGCCGCCCGAGGACTCGACCGACGTGTGGACGGCCGCGCCGGCGGTGACCCGGCGGACGCGCTCCGCGGTCGGCGGGCTCGACCGCTCGGGCTTCGTGCGCCCCGTGCCCGGCGAGGTCGAGAGCTTCGACGGCCGCCGCATCCCGTACCTGCGCTTCGGGCCCGCGGGGCGCCCCGCGCTGTGCTGGGTCCATGGCGGGCCCGAGTCGCAGTTCCGGCCGCAGATGGCTCCGGTGATCCAGTACCTGTGCGCGCAGGGCATCACGGTGGCGGCGCCCAACGTGCGTGGCTCGACCGGTTACGGCCGCACCTACCACCACCTCGACGACGTCGAGCTGCGGCTCGACTCCGTGAGCGACCTGGCCGCGCTGGCCCGTGCGCTCGGGGCCGGCGCGGGCACCCCGGTCGGCGTGATGGGCGGCTCCTACGGCGGCTACATGACGATGGCCGCGATCACCGAGCACCCCGAGCTCTGGGCCTGCGCCGTGAACATCGTCGGCATCGTCAACTTCGTGACCTTCCTGGAGCGCACGGGCGCGTACCGCCGCGCGCTGCGCGAGGCCGAGTACGGCTCGCTCGAGCACGACCGCCCGTTCCTCGAGTCGATCTCGCCGATCCGCAAGATCGAGCGCATCGCGTGCCCGCTGATGGTGATCCACGGGGCCAACGACCCGCGCGTGCCGGTCGGTGAGGCCGAGCAGGTCGTCGCGGCGCTGCGGGCCCGCGGGGCCCCCGTGGAGTACCTCCGCTACGAGGACGAGGGCCATGGCATCACGCGCCTGCCGAACCGCCTCGACTGCTATCCGCGCGTGGCGGCGTTCC
>CAZYYP010000338.1:0-3148 GCA_964651695.1 uncultured Gaiellales bacterium
GAGAGCATGAACACCTCGTAGTCCATCGACAGCCCGAACAGGAAGGCGAAGATCATCACCGGGATCCAGGCGGTGATGGACTGGGTCGCGTCGATGTTCCAGAGCGACGAGCCGTGTCCCTGCTGGAAGATGAAGACGACGATCCCGAAGGCCGCGGAGAGCGAGACCAGGTTCAGCACCACCGCCTTGATCGCGAGCACGATCGATCGGAACGCGCGTGCGAGCAGGATCAGCGTCAGGATCAGGACGAGCGCGACCACGTAGGGGAAGGTGTCGAACAGGGCGTGCAGGAAGTCGCGGTCGGTCGCGGCGATGCCGGTCAGCGTGCCGCTGGTGCCTTTCAGTGCGGCGTTGGAGCGATCGATGATGCCCTGGATGCCGGGGCCCGCGCCGTCGATCGCGGGGAACGCCTCGACGAGCGAGTCCGGCCCGCGATGCCACGTGGGGGGTGCGGTCGCCCCGACGATGCCCGGCACGTTCCGCAGCTTGGCCGCGACCCGCTGCGCGTTGCCGTTGTGCTCCACGAGGACGTTGAGCGGCTTCATCACCCCGGGGCTGATGCCTGCGGCGGCGAGCTGGTCGCGACCCGCGATCGCCGTGCCGGTGCCGGGGAAGTTCTTGAGCGGGGTCTCGCTCGTGTTCAGCTGCGTGCCCAGGCCGACGAGCAAGGCGACGATCACCACACCGACAGCCGCGATCGCACGCGGGCGCCGCAGCACGAAGCGCGCCCAGCGGCCCCAGGCACCGTCCTCGGGATGGCCACGGTCGATCAGCCGGCGCGGCATCACCCGCACGCTGTTGATCCGCTCTCCCAGGACGGCGAGCATCGCCGGCAGCAAGGTCAGCGACGCAAGTACGGAGACGAGCGGGATCAACATGCCGCCGATGCCCATGGAGCGCAGCAACGGCAGCGGCAGAAGCACCATCGAGAGCAGGCCGACGGCCACGGTCGAGCCCGAGACGATCACCGAGTGCCCGGCGTGGGTCATCGTCTCGACCAGCGCCGACTCCACATCCTTGCCCTCACGCAACTCGTCACGGAAACGCATGACCATCAGCAGGGCGTAGTCGATCGCGACGCCGAGTCCGACGAGCGCGATCAGGAACTGCACGATGATCGAGACGTCGGTGACGTACGTCAGCACCCACACGAGCGTGAAGGTGTTGAGGATCGCGGAAATCGCGACGACGATCGGCATCAGCACCGCCGGCAGCGTCCCGAACACGAACAGCAGGACCACGAACGCGCCGACCCCGCCGATCAGCGCTTCCACGAGGACGCTCGAGCCGCCGCCCGAGCCGTGCGTGCTCGCTTCCTCCAGCGGATCGTGACCCGTCACGTCGACCGTGATCCCGGCCGGGAGGCCGTTCGCCGCGGCGGCGCGGATCTGCTCCGCGCCGCTCTTCACATCGAGCCGGGAAGGGCCGGGCGGATAGACCTGCAGAAAGGTCGTGTGCCGGTCGCGCGAGACGTACATCAAGCTGCCGGTCGAGAAGAACGAACTCGTGCGCGAGCCCGGCACCGAGGCGGCGGCGCGCTGCATCGCCCGCTCGATCGCCGTGCCTTTCGTCACGTCGCTGCTGCTGTGGAACACGACCACGTCCGGTGGGCGGACGCCGACGCCCAGATCGTTGAGGGACCTCTGACCGGCCTCGTACGCCGGCTTGCCGGGGATCGAGAGGCTCTGATACCAGCGCGAGGAGAGCTGCCCGGCCGCGAAGCCGCCGAACACCGTGAGGACGAGCCAGGCGCCGATCACGAACCACCGGCGACGGGCGGTGAAGAGCGCGAGACGTCCAAGGCGCCCGGTGCCCCGCTCCGGGTTGCGGCCTGCAGAACGGTTTGCCGAAGACGGGATCATCGAGCTCTTCCTTGTCGGTCAGGTGCGCGGTGTGGCAGCGGACGCCTCCACGCCTCAAGCATCGTCCGTCGCTGAATCGAGCGGACTCGCGCTGTCTCATGTCCTCGCGGGTGCCACCTCCACTGCCCCGGGTGCGGTCAGCCGTACTCGCGGGCGTGGAGGCACGCGAGCCGGCCGCGGGCAGTGACCGCCGGGTCCGGCGGGCCGGTCAGTGGGGTGGTGCGTGTGGTGCCTGCGTCACCACTACGGCTCCTGAGTCCCACGTGCACCCATTCCGACCGACGAAGCTCGGGATCGAAGCTCGTCGTAGTCGCTGGGAATCTGCACGCCGAATCGTTCATGGAGCGCCTGTACGTCATGAAGATCGTTCTCGTCCAGTTCGTAGCCCGTATGAAATTTGACCATCCACTCGGCAGAGATGCATTGCACCGGCTTGCCGGCGATCGAACCCGTTCCGGTCAACGACTCGACTGGATACTCGACACCGAAGATGTGATTGCCGGATTCATCGAATGTGAATGAGTGAAAGTCGACGACGTGGCCGTCGCCGTCACTCATCACGAAATTGCAGTCACGCGTATCGTCACGCGGGACATCTCGGTAACCCCGTGCTGCGAGCAGCGCTCGCAACCCGGGAACATCGGCGTGTCTCAGCGCAATATCCAGATCCAGATGCGGCCGCGTCTGCTCACCCAGTAGAGCATCGACTCCCCAGCCGCCGTCGACCCATATGTCTATTGCATGCTGTGCACAGAGCTCGAGGACGTCGACAACATCTTGGGCGGTCATCTGCTCAGTACGAGGTTCGTCTTCCATGCGATCGCTTCCAGCAACGACGCGAATGAGCGTACAACGCCCTTGGCACAACCGCTGGCGCGAACGGCAGAACCGAAATACCCCCAACGGGATTCGAACCCGTGTTACCGGCGTGAAAGGCCGACGTCCTAGGCCACTAGACGATGGGGGCGCCCGCCGAGCGTACCAACCGTGCGCGTGCCGTCCGGACGCGTCGGTACCTTGGTCTTCCATGGGTCCTCACACCACCCCGGGGGCCGGCGCTCTCGGGTGTTGCCCCCACTGCGGCTCCCGGCTCGCCTACCCGCTTCACTGCAAGCGCGCGGGCGAGGACACCTGGAAGCTCCGGTTGCGCTGCCCCGACTGCGAGCGAACGTGGAGCCGGTGCGCTCCCACGCTCGAGGTGCGGCGTTTCGACCGGCGGCTGGCAGACGATCGGCGCTCGCTCGTCGAGCACCTCCGGGAGATCGAGCGGATCGAGCGCGAGGGCG
>CAZYYP010000339.1:0-1630 GCA_964651695.1 uncultured Gaiellales bacterium
AACCCGAAGCTGCCGAGGATCCCTCCTGTCACTCGGCTCGCGAACAGCTGCTTCGTGACCGAGGCGCGCGTGCCGTTGGAGCGCGCAATCGCCGCCAGCAGCGCCTCGGCCGCCTGCGCGGCATACGCCGCCGAAAATGACGTCACGCGTGTGCTCGGCTGGGTGCTTGCGAAGGCGTCGATGAAGCTGCGACCGGCGGCGGGGAGCCGCTCGTTTGGCCGACCCGCAAAGCTGACGTACATGCCGGTTGCAGCCGCTCCGGCCTGCTCTGTCAGCTCGGGGATCGTCAGGAAGCCGTCCGGCGCGATCAGCTTCAGCCGCTGTCCGAGCCGAGACCGTAGCTCGTGCAGCAGCTCTCCGACGCCGGTGTCCCGGTAGCCGGCGAAGAAGACTCCGTCGGCTCCCGACCGTCGGATTCGGTCGACAAGAGCCGCGTCGCTCTTGGCCGCTGTGTCCCAGGGAGAGACACCGGCCAGCTTCAGCCCGAGCTTGCGTGCGGCGTTCTCGAAGCCGCCGGTCAGGTTGCGTCCGTATTGCGTGCCGTCGTCGAGCACGAAAACGCGCGTGAGACTTAGCTCGCGAGCGAGCTGCGCGTCACCCGCGGCCTCGACATCGTCCGGCGCGATGATGCGGACGAAGTTGCGCTGCCCGGTCGGGTAGAGCAGCCGGAGCAGTCCGGGCGTGAATCCACGCGCCCGATGGGTGAGGTCGGGGTTCGTGTCCAGCGGGCTGATCATCGCGAGTGGCCCTGTTGGCGTCCCGCTCGTGATCGGCAATTCGCCGATCGCACACTGAGAGTCATAGGTGCCGATCACCCCGAGCACGCTCGGATCCGCCGCGTAGGCCCGCGCATTCGTCCCGCAGGTGGCGAACTCGAAGTCGCCGGCCTGCGCCGTCGAGTCGTCGCACGACTGGTAGCCCACTGTGTACTTGCCGGCGTGGAACCCATGCCGCTCGAGCACGAACGCGATCGCGCGCGTCATCGGCACCGTGGCGATCGAGCTAGGGCCGTGCAGCGGCAGGTCGGAGGCGATGAGGAAGCGCATGTGACCGCCGCCCGACACGACCGTGCTGCAGGCAGACGCCGGAAGCGTCTGGACGCCTGCCTCCACCGGGCCTGTCAGGTCCGCGTTGACGCTCGTCCAGACCGCCCCGCTCCCCACCGCGAGCGCCTCTGGCGTGCCCCCGACGCTGACGGTATGAACAACGGCCGTCACCGGGTCGATGCGCGATACCGTGCCGAGGAACGGATTCACCGCCCACAGCGCGCCGGCTCCGAACGAAAGCGAGAGGACGCCGATTCCGACCGTGATCGTTCTCGTGACCACGGGCGGCCCGGGGCTGATCCGCCAGACGGTGCCGTCCTGGGCATCGGCGACCCACACCGCGCCGGCGCCGAGCGCGATGCCGTTGAGGGCGCTCGCGGTGAGCGAGATCCGGGTCGAGATGCGGTTCGTCCGCGGGTTGATGCGAGCAACGGTCGTCGCGCCGTCGTCGACCCAGATGTCGTTGCCCGAGACCGCGATCGCTTGCGCGGCAAGCCCCTTGACGACCGCGACGACATCGCGGGTCGAGGGGTTGATCCGGGCGACGTCGCCGCTACCGTCGATCGCCCAGACGGCATCCGGGC
>CAZYYP010000339.1:1730-3138 GCA_964651695.1 uncultured Gaiellales bacterium
ACCCATAGAGCGCCGTCGCCGACGGCGATGTCCGTGGGCAGGCCGGCCGTCCTGTAGGTCGCGACGACTCTCCGCGTCTTCGGGTCGATCCGCGAGACCGTACCGCCGCCCGTGCTCAACGCCCAGAGCGAGCCGGCACCGAGAGCGAGGCTGGTCGCGACCTCCCCGGACGGGACGTGCGCGACGACACGGGAACTGCTGGAATTGATCACGACGACGGCGCTTCCCGCGGCCGAGGTCGAGTGGCCGCCCGAGCTGCCGGCGAGCTTCCAGCCGGCGGCTGCGGCGGCGGCGACGACGATGACCGCACCGGCGATCACCAGCTTGCGTCCCTGACGGGCGAGACGCGGTGGGATCGCGGGACGCCGCGCTGGAGTCTGGAGCGCGGCGTCGTGCACGAGGATCTGGTGCTCGAGCTCGCGCAGGACCGGGCTCGGCTCGAGCCCGAGCTCCCGGTCGAGCGCCTGACGAGCGTCGCGATACACCGCTAGCGCATCGGCGTGACGGCCACAGCGATACAGCGCGAGCATCAGCTGCGCGAGCAAGCGCTCCCGGAACGGATGCACGGCGACGAGCGCCTCGACCTCGGGGACGAGGCCGGCGTGGCGTCCGCGAGCGAGGTCCACATCGATCCGGTCCTCGAGCGCGGCGAGGTGCGCCCCCTCGAGCCGTGCGATCTCGGCATGGGCAAACGCCTCGTACCTGAAGTCGGCCAGCGGAGCCCCGCGCCACAGGCCGAGCGCGGCCTTGAGGAGTGGTCCCGCCTCGTCCGGCGGCCGCCCAGAGGCGTCCGCGACGAGCCGCTCGAACCGGCTCGCGTCGAGCTCGTCGACACCGACGCGCACGAGGTACCCGGGCGCCCGCGTGACGAGCACGCCTTCGCCGAGCACCTTCCGCAGCTGCGAGACGTAGCCCTGGATCATCTTCACCGTCGTCGACGGTGGCTCCTCGCCCCAGAGCGCCTCGCTCAGGCGATCGACCGAAACAGGCTCGTTCGCGTGGAGGAGCAGAATCGCGAGCAATGCGCGCTGCTTCGCGCCGGCGAGCGGAAGCACTCGATCGCCGTCGACGACCTCGAGTGGGCCGAGGATGCGGTATTGCAGCCCCACTCTGCGCGACGCTAGCGGCTGCGGATCAGCGGCACAAGCAGCCTTTTTACCGGCGTTGGGCGAGCTTCTACCGCGATCAACCGAATTCGCACCGCCTTTCGCGAGCCTCCGTACATCGGCCGGTTACGTCCGGGCCAGACAACAGGAGGCTCCAAGGTGAGGAAGCTGCTTACAGCGGCCACGATGATCGGCTCCTCGCGTTCGCGCCGGCGGCGCTCGCCGCCGGAAGCCTGCCGCAGGGATTCATCACCGACACACTCGCCCCCGGTGGACACGCCAAGCTCGCGCCCAGCCCACCA
>CAZYYP010000340.1:0-3120 GCA_964651695.1 uncultured Gaiellales bacterium
CGATCAGCGCGTAGCTGCAGATGCCGAGCGAGAGCGCGCCGTCCTCGACCCAGCCCGCGGCCGGGTCGTCGCCGATCCCGGGCGTCCGTCCCTCGTAGAAGCCGAGCAGGTTGTCGTTCAGTCGCAGGACGTGCATCTGTGCGGTCGCCACGGTCAGCCCAGTCCGAGCGTCTCGCCGAGCCCGCCCTCTGCAGGGCCCGTCGCGCGCGCATGTCGGAGTACGAGCCCGGTCACGACGAGCACGCTGAGCGTGACCAGCAACATGAGCGTCGCGAATGCGTTGATCGCCGGCGTGACGCCGAAGCGCACGGCCGCGAAGACCACCATGGGCCAGGTCTGCGTGGTGCCGCCGGCCGTGAACGCGGAGAGCACGTAGTCGTCGAAGGAGAACACGAACGAGAGCATCGCCGCAGCGACGACGGCGGGGTAGAGGCGCGGCAGGGTGATCTGGCGGAAGGTCGAGAGCGGGCCCGCGCCGAGATCGAAGCTCGCCTCCTCGAGGGTCGATCCCATGCCGACGAAACGGGCGCGCACGATCAGCGTCACGAGCGAGGCGTTGAAGACCGTGTGGCCCAGCAGAATCGTCGTCTGGCCGAGCAGCGGGAACGTCGCGACGCGTGCGTGGAAGCGCACGAAGAAGATCAGCGAGGCGACCGCGATCACGATCTCCGGCACGACGAGGGTGAGGTACACGAGCGCGTCGAAGGGCATCCTCCAGCGGCGGCGCATGCGCGCCAGTGCGAGCGCTGCCGCCGTTCCGAGCACGGTCGAGAGGATGGAGCTCGCGAACGCGATCCTGAGGCTCGTCTCGAGCGCGCTGCGGTAGATCTGGTTGTTCCAGGCGTCGCCGAACCAGTGCGTCGTGAAGCTGTGCCAGATCGTCACCTGGCGGTTGCTGTTGAAGGCGAAGATGACGACGACGACGATCGGCGCGTAGAGGAAGGTGTACACGAGCGCGGCCCAGCCGGTGAGCACGCGCCGGCCGTCGATGCGCCGGTGCCGGGCGCTAGGCACCGAACTGCTCCTCGCGCGTTGCGAACGCGAGATAGACGATCAGGAAGATGCTGAGCACGAGCATGAGCGCGATCGCCATCGCGGCGCCGAACGGCCAGTTCTGCGCGACCAGGAACTGGTCGCCGACGGCGTTGCCCACGAATTCGCGCTTGCCGCCTCCGAGCAGCGAGGGGATCACGTACTCGCCGGTCATCGGGATGAACACGAGCAGCGCGCCGGTCACGAGGCCTGGAAGGCTGAGCGGGAGCGTGATCTCGCGGAACGCCTTGAACGGCGACGCCCCGAGGTCGAGGGCCGCGTCGACGAGGCTCCAGTCCATCCGCTCGAGTGACGCGTAGACCGGCAGGATCAGGAGCGGCAGGTAGTTGTAGACGAGCCCGATGCCGATCGCCTGGGTCGAGTACAGGGGCCGCCAGCCGCTGTAGCCGAGGTCGTGCACCCAGCCCACGAGGAACCCCTGGGGGTCGAGGATGATGAACCAGGCGTAGGTGCGGATCAGGAACGACGTCAGGAACGGCACGATCACGAGCATCAGCGCGAGCGACTTCGCGTTGCTGACGCAGCGCGCGAGCCAGTAGGCCATCGGGTAGCCCACGAGCAGCGTGAGCACCGTCCCGATCGTCGCCATCTCGATCGTCGTCTTGAAGATGCCGAAGTAGAGCGAGTCCCAGAGCTGGCGGAAATTGCCGCCGCTGAGGGCGTAGGAGACCTGGCCGAACCCGACCGTCTGGGCGAGTGAGAACACGATCAGGATCGCGAGCGGGCCGAGGAAGAAGATCGCGTCGTAGACGAGCACCGGCAGCGTCAGCCGCGGCGGGTAGCGCGGAGCGAACGAGCGGGTGCGCCTCACGCGGTGGTTCCATCCGCCGGCGGGGAGCCCTCGAGCAGCATCGACGCCTCGGGCGCCCAGTGCACGATCACCTTGTCGCCGGCCGACAGCCGCTCGACCGCGACGCCGGCGAGCGCGCGCTGCTCGCGGGCCACGATCTGCTTGCCGCCCGGGAGCTCGGCGATCAGCTGCAACTGGTCGCCGAGCACCATCGCCGCGATCAGTGTCGCGGCGAACTGGTTGCTCTCCGTGGGCGCCGATCCGGGCGCGATCGTCACGTTCTCGGGCCGCACGCCGATGAGCGCCGGGACGCCAGGTTGAGCGTCGCCGATCCCGCGGACGATCAGCGTCCCGACCTGCGCTCGCCAACCGCTCGCGTCGCGGTCGGCGATCTGGCCCTCGATGAAGTTCATGTCGCCGATGAAGCCGGCGACGAAGGCGCTCGCCGGCCGGTCGTAGATCTCCTGCGGGCGGTCGAGCTGCTCGATGCGCCCGCGCGACATCACGGCGATGCGGTCGCTCATCGACATCGCCTCCTCCTGGTCGTGCGTGACGTACACGAACGTGAGGTCGAGCTGGCTCTGCATGCGCTTGAGCTCGATCTGCATCTCGCGGCGCAGCTTGAGGTCGAGCGCGCCGAGCGGCTCGTCGAGCAGCAGCACGCGCGGGCGCAGCACGAGCGCGCGGGCCAGCGCGACCCGTTGTTGCTGGCCGCCGGACAGCTCGCGCGGCCGGCGCTCCGCGTAGCCACGCAACTGCACGAGGTCGAGTGCCTCCTCAGCGAGGCGCTGCCGCTCTCCGCGCGGTGTCTTTCGCTGCTTGAGCCCGTAGGCCACGTTCTCGAGCACCGTCATGTGCGGGAAGAGCGCGTAGTGCTGGAAGACCGTGTTGACGCTGCGGCGGTAGGGCGGAATGCCTACCGCGTCGACGCCGCCGATCATGATCGACCCCTCGGTCGGCTGCTCGAAGCCGGCGAGCAGCCGGAGCGCGGTCGTCTTGCCGCAACCCGAGGGGCCGAGCAGCGAGAGGAACTCGCCGCGGCGCACGGCGAGATCGACCCCGTCGACGGCCGTGACCGCACCGAAGCGTTTCACGACGCCGACCAGTTCGGCGTCGAGCTCGACGCCGGGCGCCTCGGGCGTCATTGCCACGCCCCGTTCAGGCTGCCTTGAACTCGTCCCAGATCTTGACGCGCTTCTGGAGTCCGTCGGGCGTCGTCTGCAGGATCTCGTAGTCCTTGAACACGCGCGCGGGGAAGACGATCTTGGGGTTCTTGG
>CAZYYP010000341.1:0-3099 GCA_964651695.1 uncultured Gaiellales bacterium
CAGCTTGAAGACGCCCGGCCCGTAGCGGTAGCGCCCGAGCCCGCGGCGGTAGCGCTCGGGCAACTGGTCGCCGGCGATGGCGAGGATCTGCCGCGGCGTGAGGTCGAAGAGCACGGCGCGGGCGCCGACGAGGTCGCCGGTCGAGCGCACCTCGGCGTCCGTCCGGATCTCGCCGCCGAGCGAGCGCAGGAGCGACGCCATGGCGTCCGCGATGGCCTGCGAGCCGCCGACCGCCGCCGGCCAGCCGACGCCGTGGCCGAGCATCTGCAGCGTCAGGCCGAACCCGGCCGTCGTCGGCGCCGTGAGCGGCCGCATCGAGTGTGCGGCGTTGCCGGCGAGCAGCGCCCGGGCCCGTACCCCCGTGAACCGCGACCCCGCGAGGCCGGTCGCCGAGCGGATCCCCGCACGGGCGAAGCGCGCGCTCGCGAGCGGGTGGCGCGGCGGCCGCAACGGGCCGAGCAGGTCGCCGGCGAGCCCCTCCCATGCCTCGGCGAGCGGCTGCATGAGCGCGCGGTAGGCCGCGCCGTCGGAGCCGAGGCCCGCGGCCGTCTCGTCCACCGAGCGGTACAGCGCCACCGCCGTGCCGTCGTCGAGCGGATGGGCAAGCGGGATCTCCGGGTGGACGAACGCGAGGCCGTGCTGCTCGAGCGGCAGGCTGCGCAGGAACGGCGAGGCGAGCGCGAGCGGATGGATCGCCGAGCAGACGTCGTGCCGGAACCCCGGCAGCGTCAGCTCGGCGCTGCGCATTCCGCCGCCGATCGTCGGCGCCGCCTCGAGCACCGTCACGGAGCGCCCCGCCTGCGCGAGGGCGATCGCCGCCGCCAGGCCATTCGGGCCCGAGCCGACGACGATCGCATCGGAATCAACCACCTCGGCGGAAAGGCTTCCTCATCGCTCGGATGGGCGCTCCGGTCATGTGGATCCCGGAGCGGATTCCCGCGTTCTGCCACACGTTCGCCATGTTCGACCACTGGCGCCGCTTGTCGACGCACACCGACTCGGTGCTGATCTCGCCCTCGACGCCGACGTGGCGCGCGAGCTCGCGCAGGGTGTGCTCCCAGTGCCGGTCCTCCTGACCGTGGCCGCCCATCGTCATGCCGATCTCGTAGAGCGGATCGGAGGCGCGCATGAGCACCTGCGCCTGGGCGCACGTCACGCCGTCGGCGTCCTCGAAGGCGCTGAACGTGATCCAGCCGGCGAACATGTGGCCCTGCGGCGTCATGAGCGTGAACGACTCCTCGTCGGCGTACATCACGAGCACGCCGGTCGAGAGCTTGAGGCCGCCTGGCATGGACATGTTGAGGGCGGCGACCTCGCCCGGCGCGATGCCGGAGAGCGGTGCGAAGAAGCGTGTCTTCGCCGGCCAGAAGCTGCCGAAGCGCTCCTTCCAGATCGCCGTCAGCTCGCGGGGGGTGATCGTCGCGCCCACGAGACGGGCGCGGTAGGTCTTCTGCCACATCCGCCCGAACCCCTGGATGGGCGAGGTCGGCCGCCTGCCGGCGACGTTGATCGCGGCTCCGCCGGGCTCCACGCCCGAGACGTCGAGTGCGTGCACGGGCTTGGCCCAGCCCTCGGTCGTGCGCCTGTCGGACTCGGTCGACATGTCGATCGCTCCTCTCCCCTACTGAGACGCGCCGGCCGCCGCGAGCGCCGCGGCCTCGTCGTCATGGATGCCGATCGCCTCGTCGAGGCGGGTCAGGTCGAAGATCTGGCGGTAGTGCTCGTTGAGCCCGAAGGCCAGCAGCCGCTGCTTCTTGCGGTTCGCGCGCACGAGCAGCATCACGAGCAGGCCGATGCCGCTCGAATTCATGTACTCGAGGTCGGTGAAGTTGAGGATGATCGACCGCGTGCCGGTGCCTCCGGCCCGCTCGTACGCGTCGCTCAGCGCCCCGTCGCTGCGCCCCGTCACCTCGCCCCGGATGTCGATGATGCTGACGGTCGGGCTGGGCGTGCGGACGTCCATGTCCGCGGTCGCCTCGGTCATGTCGGCTCCTTCTCGTCCTCGGCGGTCGCGCTCGCCTCGTCGGGATAGATGGCGATGAAATCTGCGAGCCGCGTGATCTCGAAGATCTCCCGGTAGTGCTCGGAGAGGCCGCAGGCGGCGAGCGTGCGGCCCTCGGCGCGGGCCCGGCCGAGCAGCCCGACGATCAGGGCGATGCCGGTCGAGTTGATGTACTCGACGCCGGCGAAATTGAGCAGGACGTCGCCCGCGTCACCCAGCACGGAGCGCTCGTAGATGGCGCCGAGCTCGTCCTTGGCGCTGCCGTCGATCTGCCCTCGCAGATCGATCACGGCGCGGCCGTCCACGGTCCGCACGCTCGCGTCAAAGCCCGTTGCCGGCATCGGCGTCTCCTTCCAGGTACAGCGTCAGGGCCATCGTGTGGTGGCGCTCGTCGCCGCTCGCCGCGACCGCGTCGACCATGCTCCGGATCAGGAAGAGGCCCCAGCCGCGCGGCGTCTGCTCGCCGGCGAGCTTGGCGTCGAGATCGGGCGCCGGTGCCTCGGGGATCGGGCGGGCGCCCCCCTGGTCGGTGATGCGCACGGTCAGCTCGCGGCTGTCCGCGGCGACGGTCACGTGCACCGGCAGCTCGGCGTCGTAGCCGTTGCCGTGCTCCATCGCGTTCATCGTTGCCTCCGCGACGGCGGTCTTGAGCCGCTCGAGGCGCTCCGGCGGGATTCCGAGCGGCGCCACGGCCGTCTCCACGCGCCGCATCGCCTCGCGCTCGTTCCCGGGCTCGCTGGCCAGGGTGAACTCGGCGAGCTGCACGTGATCGGCCGCGCTGCGGCGCAGCGAGACGAGCGTGATGTCGTCCTCCTGCTCGGCGCCGCCGCCGGTGAACTCCGCCAGGGAGCCGAGCACACGGTCGATCAGGCGCTCGCCCCGACCAAGCACCGCGAAGAGCTCGGTCAGGCGCGGCGTTCCGAACATCTCGCGCCGGCCGTCGTGCGCCTCGACCAGGCCGTCGCTGTAGAGCAGGATCTGCGCGCCCGGGTCGAGCACGGCCTCGGCCTCGTCGTAGCGCATGCCCGGCATGAGCCCGAGTGGCATGCCGGTCGCGCGCAGCTCGACGACGCGGCTGCCGCTGCGCACGCAGGGCA
>CAZYYP010000342.1:0-3092 GCA_964651695.1 uncultured Gaiellales bacterium
CAGCGTCACGGTCACCCGGCCGTGCCGCCCCTGGAGTCGCGCCGTCGAGGCGATCGCAAAGCGCGGAACCTTCGACTGACGGGCGAGCTGGGTTCGATGCCCCTTCGACGTGATCCACCAGGTCACCGCGAGCCTGCCCTTGGCGAGGGTGACGAAGTGGAAGCGGGCGCGCATCGTGCCGCCTCGGCGCGTGACCGTGACACGATCCACGACGCCGGAGGCCGGCGCGGCGAGCGTCGCTCGCCGCGGCGGTGCCTGGATCACCTGCGTCGCCGGGAAGGGTGCCGTGAGCTTGACCTGGTAGCGGCCGGGCGCGAGTCGCGCCGGCAGCGTGAGGGAGCGCGTGAACGGGCCGCCCGCCAGCTGCAGCGTGGCCGCGATCGGGGTCAGCTTCCCGTTTGTCACGGTGAGGGTGTAGGCGCCGGGACGCGGCGCGGTTCCGCGGACGCGGAGCGTGCCATGAGCGCGGCTGCGCTTCCAGGTCGCCCGGAATGCGGCTTCCACGAGCGCCGCTCGCTTCGCTGTGACCTCGACAGTCGCGCGCGTGCTCGTCATGTTGCCGGCCGCATCGGTCACCGTCGCCGTCGCGACGTACGTCCCGGCGACGTCGTAGACGTGCGCGGGTGCGAGGCCGTCCGCCGTCGCGCCGTCGCCGAAGTCCCAGTGCACCGATGTCGCCGACCACGTGTCGCTCGCAGTGACCGACAGAGCGACCGGATCGCCTGCGAGGCGCGTCCCGGTCACGGCGATTGGGGACACGAGGGGTGCCACCGGATCGAACACGGACACGAGCACGACCTTGCGGGAGGGGCCGTCGTCGGGCGCGGTCGCGACGGCGATGTGGCCGCGATCGTCGGCAGCCACCGAAAGCGGGCTCTGCACCGTGTGGAGGGGTGCCACCGTCCGCAGCGCCCCCCACGTGCCGTCGGGCGCCCGCGTGCGTACAACGGCTCCCAGCAAGAGATCTGCGCGGGTCTCGGACGCGACGGTGAGGGTGCCATTCGCAGTCAGTGCCGCGCCCGGTGGATAGCTCTTGCCGCTCAACAACGCGAAACTCGCCTGGTATGCGGTCTCGAGCGCACCCCATGCTCCTGTCGCGCTCGAACCGAGACGGACATCGATGAATTGCGGGGACGACTCGTTTGCCACCAGTTGCTGCCAGACGAGCGCCGTGACCCCGCTCGCGTTGACGAGGACCCGTATGCCCGTCGCCGAGTCGGGCCCCTGAGGCTCAAGGAAGCCAGGGCTCAGCGGCCACTGCACTGCCCATGCCCCGCCGGGCGGGCTCCAGGCGGAGCCGACCACGGGGCCGGCGGTTGCACGCAGCGTGAATGCCGCCACGGTGTTGCCGGCCGGGTCGAGCGCAACCGAGAGGTCGGCTGGGCTGTTCGCAGCCGCGAAGCCGGCGTTGACCGCCTCCGTCGCCCCGAACGACGCGAGCGCCGAGGGACGCCTGGAGGCCCAGATCGTGTCGCTCTGACGGTAGAGCAGCACGGCAGCGCCGGCGGCGTTGATCGCGACATGCGGATCGCGCGCGGGAGACACCATCGTGCCCGCCTCGACCGTGAAATCGAAGGCGCCACCCGCACTCGCCCGGTAGGCGACCGCAACATCCGCCGAGCCGGAAGTGCCCGCCAGCACGGCCGCGCCCGATGCGGTCACAGCGAGCTCCGTGACGACCACTGGCGCGACGGTCATGGAGATGCTCGAGAACTGTCCCAGGGTCGAGAGGCTCGGCCACGGTGCCGCAGGAAGCCACGTCGCGATCACCGTCTCCGATCCGTCCGCCTCGGACCACGCGGCGGTGACGGTGCCGTCGGCGTCGACGCCTACCAGCGGAGTGACCTGTGACGCCGAGCTTCCGATCACGACCGGGGCCGACCACGCGCCATTCGCGAGGTGCCGGGCGAGCATGACGCGACCACCACCCCACCATGCAACGGCGGCGTCTCCGCCCGGCCCCATCGCGAGCTGCGGCCTGTCCCCCGCAGCGTCCGCAGGATCCGAGATCGCCACCGGATCCTGCCACGAGGCCGCACCCACGCCGGGCACGACCACGAGACCCGCAGCGAACGCGGTCGCGAGGATCAACGTGCGAACGCGCGACGCTCGCGAACGTCTCGACCCACGCGCTGGCGACCGTGGGTTCGCCCTCTCGAACCCGAACATCTACAAACGGTACACAACCTGACAAACGCCTTCATCCCTCGGCGGGCGCCTACAGACGTGCGGGCGGCCTTATGTGTCTGTGCGGTGATGTCCGGTGACGAGGCGTTCGCGGTCGAAGAGGCGGGAGACGATGCGCCAGGCGGTGATGTCGGCGGCGAGCAGGGCGAGTGCGAAGCCGATGGCGATCGGGACGGAGGGTTTGATGAGCTGGAAGGAGATGAGGGAGGTGACGCCGAGGAGGGGGAGGCCGGCGAGGCTGGCGAGTTGTTGGGCGACGCGTACGTCGCTGGCGCGGGTGGAGATGCCGATGCCGACCCAGATCGACCAGAGTGCGAGGAGCGGGGTGAAGAGGATCTGGGCGAGCAGTTGCGGTGGGTGGAAGACGACGTTGCGGACGACGTGGGCAGCGCCGAAGCGGACGCTGATCAAGACGACGAGGTAGATGGCGTAGCTGATTGCGACGGATGGCAGGAATGCGGCTATGGCTTTCCCGAGCAGCAGCTCGGATGCTCGGAGGGGCGCGGTGAGAACCGGTTCGAGTGTTCCTTGGTCGCGTTCGCCGACGACGGAGTAGGCCGCGATGACGGGTGGGATGACGATCGGGATGATCAGCATCAGGAGGGAGATCACGCCGACGGCGGCTTTGGCTTGGGGGCCGGAGGCGGACTCGGGGATCTTGAAGATCGTGAGCATTGGCGTGATCAGGAAGATGAGCGGTAGCACGCCCATCGTTACGATCACGAAGCGGTTGCGCCGGAACTCGCGCACCTCTTTGCGCACGACCGAGATGATTCGCTTACTGCTCACGTTGCCGCCGCGATGTCGTCGTCGATGAGCTCGAGGTAGACGTCCTCGAGCGAGTGCTGCGCCTCGGCGAGCGAGAGCAGATCCGCGCCGGCGGCGACGAGTGCCCGCGTCACTGC
>CAZYYP010000343.1:0-3080 GCA_964651695.1 uncultured Gaiellales bacterium
GGTCGAGCTCGGACTCGCCGCCCGTCACGAGCTCGGCCACGGCCTTGCCGATGCCTCCGGCGCCCCCGAAGCCGTTGAGTGAGAGACCCGCCGCGACGAAGAAGCCGGGCACGCCGGGCAGTTCGCCGACGAGTGGATTGCCGTCCGGGGTCATGGCGTCGGGATGGCAGACGAGCTTGACGACCCCGGCATCGGCGAGGAACGGGAACCGCTGCGCGGCGCCCTGCATGAGCGGCGCGAAGCGCGCCTCGTCGGCGGGAACGCTCTGGCCGCTGTGATCCCACGGGACGCCGTCCAGCCAGCGCGCGACCGGGTCGTGCTCGTAGCCGCCGAAGAGGATTCCCCCGGCCTCGGACTTGCCGTAGACGAGGTAGTCGGGATCGCGGAAGCACGGCAGCTCGCGCGGGAGCTCGTGGCCCTCCACGGCGGCGAGCGCGATGTGCTGGTGCTCGACCGGGGTCGAGACGAGTGCCGCGCCCGCCATCGCGGCGACCTGCGGCGCCCACATGCCCGCGGCGTTGATCACGACCTCGGTCTCGATCCTGCCCGACTCGGTCAGCACCGCGCGCACCTCGTGCCGCCGGCCGAGCTCGAAGCCCGTCACGCGCTCGCCGGTGCGGATCTCGGCTCCGAGCTCGCGCGCGGCGCCGGCCAGCGCGTAGGTCGCCGAGTGCGGGTCGAGATGCCCGTCCTGCGGCATGTACACCGACCCGTAGAGCGATTCGGGGCTCGCCTGCGGCAGCAGCTCGAGTGTCTCGGCCGGCGATGCCAGCTCGACCTCGAGCCCGATCGCACGCGCGCGCGAGACGCCGCGCTGCAGCTCCGCGAGCGATTCGGGGCTCGAGGCGATGCGCACGCTGCCCACCGTCTCGAAGACCCCGAGCTCGCGGTAGAGCTCGATGCTGTAGCGCCGGAAGCGCATCATCGTCGGCGACGGGTTGAACTGCGTGACGAGGCCCGCGGCGTGGCACGTCGAGCCGCTCGTGAGCGGCCCCTTGTCGAGCAGCACGACGTCGTCCCAGCCGGCGCGCGCGAGGTGGTAGGCGACGCTGCAGCCGGTGATGCCCCCTCCGATGATGACCGCGCGGGCCCGTGCGCGCACGTCTCCTGCCTCCTGATTCGCCGCCGTCGTCGTCCGCAAGGCTAATCGCCGGACGGCCGGAAGGAGCACCGGCGAGCGCGTCGAAGTCGAACGCCAGCGCGCTGGTATCGCTCCCGGGAGCCTCCCCCCTCGACACCTCTCCGGCGCCCGTCAGCCCCAAGATGCAGCGCGCGCGTGGCGGCCGGCTTGCCTGAGCCGGCCGCCACGCCCCGCTCATCGCAGCGGCTGCCCGGCGAGATGCACGCTCTGCCGGAACGGCAGCGGGCCATGCGCCCGTCGCACGCGGCGTCGTGAACCACCCGGACGGCCCCGCAGCCTGTCCTACGATGCCGGGGATGGTGGCTCGCGTCAGGAAGAGACGCGGCTGGCGCGGGCTCCTGCTCGTGACGCTGGTCGTGATCACAGGGTCGGCTCTGCTCGGTCACGCCCTGCGGTCGCCTGAGAACGTGCACCGCGGCACGGTCTCGTACTTCGCACCGGCGCAGGATGCGACATCCGATCCCGCGGTCGTCAAGGCGGGAGTCAGCGGCAAGCGCACGGTCGCGTGGGCGGGCTGGGGTTTCGACGCCGGCCACCGCCGGCACAACCCGCAGGCCCAGCAGCACCCGCCGTTCGCCCAGCTCTGGGGCGCCGGACTCGGGTCGCTGGCGGAGTTCCCGCCCGTCGCCGACGACAAGGGCGTGTTCATCGAGACGGCCAACGGCAATGTCGTGTCGCTCAACCCGAAGACCGGCAAGCGCCGCTGGACGCGCCAGATCCCGCCTCCGCTCGCGACCAGCCCGGCGCTCGACGATCGCCGCGTCTACGTCTCGTCGCTCGGCGGCGTCGTGCTCGCGCTGCGCCGCACCACGGGGAAGCGCATCTGGCGCTACCGCGTCGGCGCCCGCACGGAGTCCTCGCCGCTCCTCGTCAACGGGACGATCTACTTCGGCGCCGAGGACGGTACCCTCACGGCGCTCGATGCCCGCACGGGGCACCGCCGCTGGCGCGTCCATCTGGGCGGCGCCATCAAGGGCTCCCCCGCCTACAGCGGAGGGCTGCTCGTGGTCGGCTCCTACGACGGCCACGTCTACGGGGTCGAGGCGCGCCACGGCACGCAGCGCTGGCGGACGGCCGGCCTCGGAACCTACGGCGGCCTGCGCCAGGGGCACTTCTACTCCACGCCGACGATCGCCTACGGACGCGTGTACATCGGATCGACCGATGGCCGCGTCTACTCGCTGGTCGCCTCGACGGGCAAGATCGCGTGGACGGCCGAGACCGGCGGCTACGTCTACGCCGGGCCGGCGGTCGTGCACCAGGAGATCCTGATCGGCTCCTACGACGGCTGGTTCTACGCCTTCAACGCCCGCACGGGCGCGCGCCGCTGGCGCTTCCACGCCAACGCCCGCATCTCGGGCTCGGCCACGGTGGTCGACGACGTCGTCTACTTCTCGACCTTCGGCAACGGCACGTTCGGGCTCGCGGTCGGCAACGGCCGCCAGGTCTGGCGGCGCTTCGAGGGCCGCTATTCGCCGGTCGTGGCGACGCGCAGCGCGTTCTACTTCGTCGGCTACAGCACGCTGCGGCGGCTACGGCCGCGCAACCATCCGGCCGGGATCTCCCTCCGCTCCGACGGCAGCGTCATCGCCCGCGGCAGCCACGCTGTCGCCGGCGGGCGCTGAGACGCGGCGCGGCAACTCCTCGCGCGGCGCCGCGAGGCCCTGGAAGAGCATCTCGCCGAGCGCCTCGCGCACCGTGCGCCGCGTGCGCACGACGTCGCCCTCGCGGGTCAGCACCTCGTCCCACCACGCGTCGAAGAGCGCCGGCACCTGCACCGCCGCGACCGAGCGGCGCATGAGGCTCTCGCCGCGCTCCATCCCGAGCTCCCACGCGGCCAGCGAGAGCAGGCAGCCCGAGCCGTCGTCGAGACTCCCCCAGTCCCCGCCGTCGAGCTCGACCTCGCCGCGCTCGAGCGCGCGCGCGAGCGCCTGGCGCG
>CAZYYP010000344.1:0-3079 GCA_964651695.1 uncultured Gaiellales bacterium
CTCGCGCAGGCCGATCCGCACGGCGACCTGCCCGCGGTGGCACTCGCCGTCGGCGCCGAGATCGTCGTGCAGAACGCGTCGGGCACCCGCACCATCGCGGCCGACGACTTCTTCGTCGACTACTTCACGACCGCGCTCGGCGAAGGCGACCTGATCACGGCGATCCGCATCCCCGGCGGGCAGTCGCAGGGCGCCTACGTCAAGTTCAACCGCCGCACCGCAGACTGGGCGCTGATGGGCGCCGCCGTCTCGAAGGGTGCGGGCGGCTGGCGCGTGGCGCTCTGCGGAGCGGCTCCCACGGCCGTCCGCGCCGCCGGTGTGGAGGCCGCCCTCGCAGCGGGCGCATCGCCGGCCGAAGCCGCAGCCCACGCGGGCGAGGGCATCAGCCCCGAGGCCGACCTCGGCGGCTCCACCGAGTACAAGCGCCACCTCGCCGGCGTCATGACGCGCCGGGCGCTGGAGGCCGCCGGCGCCTGAGGACTCTGCGGGGTCCGGCACCGGCGAGCCCGGCGCCGGATCCCGCTCAGGTCGCGCCGGGTGCGGCTGCCCGGGATTCTGGAAGCCGCATCCAGCGTCCCTGTGCGAACCATCTGCGCATGGTGCGAATGCTGGGGACGGTGGCGTGGTCGTCGGCGTGTCGTGCGCGTAGGCGCTGGATAGCTGCGAGTACGCGTTCGCCGCGCGCGAATGCCTGCTCGGCCTCGAGTCGTAGCTTGGGCCAGGCGTAGGAGCCGGCGAGTCGACGAGGCGTGGCGCGCGAGAGCGCGCTGACAGCGTTGAGGTGGGCTTCGAGTGCCTTGGAGCGGGATCGAGTCAGGCAGCCGTGGGATCGCCAGATGCGAAGGAGCGTGACGACGAGGTCACGCCCCGCATTGGCGCGCATGAATTCGACACTGTGATGTCCCTCGCAGAGCCAGATCTTGACCCCGTGGGTGAGTTGTCGCTCCAGTGTCTTGCCGCGCGTGCGGTCGAGACAGATGGCGCAGAGCGGACTCTTCACGGGTATTCCGCGGGCTTTGTAGAGCGTGAGCAGACGGGTCATGGCGGGAGCGTGGCGGTGCGTGGTGACGCGCGTCTGTGTCGGACTCGCACGGGTTGGTGTCAGCTTGCAATTGGCACTCGCGGTGAGTGCCATTTGCAGGCTCTCCAGCCGTCCAGGCTGCCTAGCTGGTCGGACTCATCGGCTGCCGGGCTGCAGGAAGACCTCCAAGTGGCACTCACCGCGAGTGCCACTTGGTTGCCGACCGACCCGCCGGCGGGCCTCCGAGCGGTCGATGATTCGCCGGGACCCGACCCAACCTCATCTTCAAGAGATCAAAGATCCGGGCGGGTCGGCACCCAGAGAGCCTCCGGCGCCTGTTGGGCGCGCGCCGCGCCACGTGCGGCCGATGGCGGCTACCATCGGCCGCCGTGGCGGTGATCGAGCTTGCGGCGGCGACGGTTCGGCGCGCCCATCCCGACACCCATCAGCGGCGGATCGTGATGGGGCCGATCGATCTGCGCGTCGAGGCTGGGGAGCACTGGGTCGTGCTCGGCCCGAACGGTGCAGGCAAGACGAGCCTGTTGCTGCTCGCCGCGGCCGTCGAGCATCCGTATTCGGGAGCGGTCACCGTCCTCGGCGGGCGGCTCGGGCGGGTCGACCTGCGCGTCGTGCGCGAGCGCATCGGGTTCGTGCAGGGCCGGCTCGTGGACGAGTACGAGCCCTGGACGAGCGTGCTCGACGTGCTGCTCGGGGGTGCGACGGGGACGATCCTCGTGCGCGACGACCTGCTCACGCCGGCCGACCGCGAGCGTGCCCACGTCCTGCTCGAGCGCTTCGGCTGCGCCGGCCGCGAGCGCCAGCGCTTCGCGTCGCTCTCGGAGGGCGAGCGCCGCCGGGTGCTCGTCGCGCGCGCCCTGATGAACGAGCCGCCGCTGCTCCTGCTCGACGAGCCGACGGCGAGCCTCGACCTGCCGGGCCGCGAGACCGTGATCGGAGCGCTCGAGCGCCTCGCGGCCGACGAGCCCGAGCTCGCGACGGTGACGGTCGTCCACCACGTCGAGGACATTCCGGCCTGCGCCACGCATGCGCTCCTCCTACGCGAGGGCGCGAGCGTGGCGCAGGGTCCGATCGCAACGGCACTCACTCCGGCGACGCTGAGCGCCGCCTTCGGGTTGCCGATCGAGCTTCACCGCCTGGGCAGGCGGCTGGCAGCGACCGTGACTACTTCTTGACCTTCGCGAGCGGCGCCGGGCCCGTGAGGGTGATGGTCTTCGTGCCGAGCTTCCAGAGCAGTGCGACCCTGAGCGGCGACTTCGTCTTCCTGACCTTGAGCGTCGTCGTGAGCGCGCCGATCGAGCCCTTGCCGAGTACCTTCGCGCCCTTGCGCAACTGGATGTTGGTCCTGAGCCGGTAGTTCGACGTGACGCGCACCTTGCTCTTGCCGAGCCACTTGATCGTGAACTTGAGCTTGTGCGTGCGGTCGCGGCGCATTGCCGACTTGAGGTTGCGCGCCACGTTCGGCGAGTAGGTGTTGACGTCGGGGCCGAGCTGCTTGAGGCCGGTCGAATAGCACAGCTGCGGGTAGTACTGGACGACGGTGCCCTTGAAGGCGGCCGTGTCCACGGTCTTCGCGCAGTCTGCGAAGGCAGACGCCGGAAGAACGAGAACGCCCGCGGCGACGGCGCCGGAGAGCAGTGTGCGGATACGTATGTGGAGTCCAGGCATGGGTTTGAGGGTAGCCCAGGACACCCCAGGGGGCCCCATGCCTCACGGAACCCTTACCGGATCCTTGCGAAGCCTCCGTTCCCCGCAACCGGCGGATCGGAGCGCTTGACCTCCCTATGCTGCGGCAGATGAGCGCTGTCCAGCCTGCATCGATCGACGAGCTCACGGCGGCTCTCGGCGAGCGTTCCTATCTCGCGGACCGGGGTCTCGCGACCGTGCTCCACGTGGCGCTCCAGCTCGGCAAGCCGCTGCTGCTCGAGGGCGAGGCCGGCGTGGGCAAGACCGAGGTCGCGAAGACGCTCGCCGATGTCCTCGGCGCCCGCCTGATCCGGCTCCAGTGCTACGAGGGCATCGATGTCGCGCACGCGCTCT
>CAZYYP010000345.1:0-1287 GCA_964651695.1 uncultured Gaiellales bacterium
GCGCTACCGCCGCGGGCTCGGGCGCTACCGCTACGGGCCGGGCGTCTTCAAGCTGGACTACGCCCTCGACGCGCCCGTGCCGTGGAGCGCGCCGGAGTGCCACAGGGCGGGCACCGTGCACCTCGGCGGCACGCTCGAGGAGATCGCAGCGGCCGAGGCCGCGGTCGCGCGCGGCGAGCACGCCGCCCGCCCCTACGTGCTCGTCGCCCAGCAGAGCCTCTTCGACGCGACCCGGGCGCCGAGCGGAGCGCACACGCTGTGGGCCTACTGCCATGTCCCGAACGGCTCGCCGGTCGACGCGCGCGAGGCGATCGAGTCGCAGATCGAGCGTTTCGCCCCCGGCTTCCGCGCGCTCGTACGGGCACGGAGCGTCATGGGCCCGGCCGCGCTGGAGAGCCACGACGCGAACTACGTCGGCGGCGACATCAACGGCGGCGCCGCCACGCTCGGGCAGTTGTTCACGCGACCGGTGGCACGCGTCGTGCCGTACACGACGCCCAATCGCCGGCTCTTCATCTGCTCGTCGTCGACGCCGCCCGGCGGCGGCGTACACGCGATGTGCGGCTGGCATGCCGCCCGCGCCGCGCTACGGGGAGTGCTGCGCTGATGGCATCGGCGGGCAGGAACCACCGGAACGCACCCGGCAGCTCGCTCGAGCCCGTGCACACCCCACGCTGGATCCGTGCCGGAGACGCATCACCGGCCGCGTGATGCGTCCCCGCAAGGCTACGGCGCCGCGGCCGCTCCGGCCAGGATGCGCCTGTCCTCCATCAGCAGCCCGATCGCCACGCCCGTGAGGACGAAGGCGTTGAGGACGTGGAGGCCGCCCCAGAACGCACCGCTGCCCGAACCGGCGCCCGCCAGGACGAGCTGGGCGATGCCGAGCACGAGGAAGAGCGCCGACATGCCGATCTGACGGCGATTGGCGCGCGCGGCGCCGGCTGCGATCAGCACGAGCAGTGTCCCGAGCACGAGCAGCGTGCCGGCGGCGCGGTGCGGATCGAGATCGTTGGACTCGACGAGCTTCGTGGATGTCGAGTCGGCGAGCTTCGACGTCTTCGTCGTCTCGAAGACGCCGAGGCCCGCGAGAAAGACCGTCAGCGCCACGCCGGCGAGCCAGGCCATGACGAGGTACTGATGGACGACCGTCCCGGTTCGCTTCATGGCGCGACAGTAGAGACCGACGCGTTCCCATGCAACCAGCCGCACGTGGTCCGTAACGTTTCCGTGACGCGCCGTGTGCCGTCTCGCGCATCGGGCACGCTGCCCGCAGATGATCCTGATCAC
>CAZYYP010000345.1:1387-3035 GCA_964651695.1 uncultured Gaiellales bacterium
ATCACCAGCCCCCGACCCAGCCGCTGAGCAGCCCGAGCGGCTCGCTCCGGGCCTCCTCCCCGGGCAGCGCGCGCAGGAAGTCGAAGTCGCAGCCCTGATCGGCCTGCAGCACGTGGTCGAGATAGAGCGCGCCGTACCCGCGCCCGTAGGCGCGCTTCGCCGGGCCCGCCTCGGCCAGGCGCCGCGCGATCTCGGCGGCCGGGATGTCCAGGTCGATACGGCGCGCCTCCGTGTCGAGCACGATCGGATCGCCGTCCCGCACCGCGGCCAGCGGTCCGCCTGCTGCGGACTCGGGCGCAACGTGCAGGACCACCGTCCCGAACGCCGTGCCGCTCATGCGCGCGTCCGAGACGCGCACCATGTCGCGCACCCCCTGGGCGAGGAGCTTCCTGGGGATGGGCACCTGGCCCCACTCCGGCATGCCCGGACCGCCTCGCGGCCCCGAGTTGCGCAGCACGAGCACCGAGTCGGCGCCCACCTCGAGAGCGGGGTCGTCGATGCGCGCCTGCACGTCGTAGACGTCCTCGAACACGAGCGCGGGGCCCCGGTGCCGCAACAGCTCGGGCGACGCCGCGCTCTGCTTGATGACCGCCCCGTCGGGCGCGAGGCTGCCGCGCAGGATCGCGAGCCCGCCCTGCGGCGCGAGCGGATCTGCGAGGCTCGCGATCACCGCCCGGTCGAGCGTCTCGGCTCCGGCGTAGCCGCGGGCCAGCGTGTCGCCTGTGACGGTCAGCGCATCGCCGTCGAGCAGGGGAGCGAGTTCCCTGAGCACCGCCTGAACCCCGCCCGCGCGGTGGAGGTGCTCGAAGAGATGCTCGCCGGAGGGCCGCAGGTTGCCGATCACCGGTGTCCGCCGGGAAAGCTCGTCGAAGCGGTCGAGTGAGAGCGGGACACCCAGGCGCCCGGCGAGCGCGAGCAGGTGGATGACCGCGTTCGTGCCGCCCCCGAGCGCCATCAGCAGGGTGATCGCGTTGTCGAGCGACCCGGCAGTCACGATCTGCGCCGGGCTCAGACCCTCCCGGGCGAGCGCGACCGCGCGGGTGCCCGTCGCCTCGGCTGCGCGCATACGGCCGGCGTCGACGGCCGGAATCGTCGACGTCCCCGGCAGGCACATCCCGAGCGCCTCGACGAGCGCCGTCAGCGTCGAGGCCGTGCCGAGCTCGTTGCAGTGCCCGAACGAGGGCGTCGCCGCCGCCTCGAGCTCCGCGAAGGACTCCTGCGACATGCGGCCCGCACGGAGCTCATCCGCGTAGTGCCACAGATCCGTGCCGGCGCCGAGCTCCCGCCCGCGGAAGTACGCGGCCTGCGACGGCCCGCCGGTGACCATGATCGCCGGCACGCCCGCGCTCGCGGCGCCCATCAGCTGGGCGGGCACGGTCTTGTCGCAGCCTCCCAGAAGCACCACCGCGTCGAGCGGGTAGGAGCGGATGCACTCCTCGACGTCCATCGCCATGAGGTTGCGGAAGAGCATCGTCGTGGGCTTCATGAGGTTCTCGCCCAGCGAGATCGTGGGGAACTCGAGCGGGAGCCCGCCGGCCTGCAGGACCCCGCGCTTGACCGCCTCGGCCATCCCGCGGAAGTGCAGGTTGCAGTTGACGAGCTCGGACCACGAGTTGCAGATGCCGACGATCGGGCGCCCGCTCAGCGC
>CAZYYP010000346.1:0-3022 GCA_964651695.1 uncultured Gaiellales bacterium
AGTAGCTGTCGGGCGACTGGTCGCGCACGAGGAACCAGACGAGCAGCTTCGCGTAGGGGTAGCGCGTGCGGATGAGGTCGACGGTCTTGCGCAGCAGCGTGGCCTGCTCGGCCGGGCTGATGTTCCCGAGCTTCGGTGTCGGCGCGGTGCGCCACGCGAACTCGGTGAACCAGATTGGCACCGTCCCGCCGTAGGTGCCCTTCAGCCAGGTCTCGAGCTGGTCGAGGTTGCGCAGCGTGATCGCACCGTCGGCCGGCGTCTCCTTCGGCTTGTAGGCGGGCATGAGGCCGTTCATGTACGGGTTGAACGCGAGCGCCTGCGGACGCGGGCCGCCGGCCTTGTTGTAGGCGTCGAGGAACGCGATCGGCGCGGCGCCGCCCTGTGCTCCGCGGCTGGCGATCGGACCGGCCGCGACGAGCGCATCCGGCGAGACCGCGTGCACGGCATCCGCGCAGGCGCGCACCAAACCCGCGAAGGTGCGCGCGGCTGTGAGGCCGCCGGGGCCCTGCGGCAGGAGGTACTGGCCGCGGTTGGGCTCGTTCCAGACCGTGAAGTTCTTGACCGCCGGCAGCGGATGGAGCGCGCCCGGCGGGGTGTAGGTACCCGAATAGCGCCAGGCGACCGCGCCGCAGAAGCGGCCGTAATCGTCCGCGTTGGCCGGTGCGTAGCGCGGTGCGCGGCCGCCGTTGGCCCAGGCCGGCGCGTTGACGATCGTGAACAGGCTGCGCGCACTGATCGAGGCCGTCTGCCGCGCCATCTCGTCGGCGTGCCGCCAGTCGTAGGCGGGATCGGCGGGATCGTCGGGCGCCTTCGGCCGGTCGGCCGCGACCTGGTCCCACGCGACGTTGTAGCGCACCACCTTGGGATCGAGGCCGCTCGCGAACGGCCAGGCGTTCGGCTCCTGCGAGGTCAGCAGCGCGTCGTCCTGGATGCCCAGGCGCAGCTCGGCGTGCGCGGGGGCGACGCCTATCGCGGCGACGAGGGCGAGGGCGAGCACGAAGGCGCTGCGAAGGACAGATCGCATATCTGCTCTATCGGCTGCCGGCAGCGTCCCCGGCTCCCCCGCACGGTCACCCGCCGGGGGATTTCGCGATCGGTCAGCCGGCAAGCAGCTCCGCGAGCGCGGCGTCGAAGACCTCGCTGTGGCGGTCGACGTCGGCCGCCGTCGTGGCAGGGCACATCAGCGCCATGTTGTGGAAGGGCGTCATGACGATGCCGCGGTTGAGCGTGTAGAGGTGCAGGTAGTCGTCGAGCTCGGCATCGATCATCGCCTCGGCCTGCCCGCCGCTGACCGGCGCCTCCGCGTAGAAGTGGTACTCCGCCCGGGCGCCCAGCTGGACGATGCACCAGGGCGCGCCGTGCCGGTCGATGGCCGCCTGCACGCCTTCGCGGTAGCGGGTCGCGAGCCTGGTCATCCCCGCGAACGCCTCGTCGGTCAGGACATCGGCAAGCGTGGCGCGCGTGGCCGCGAGCGACATCGCGTTGCCGGCCAGCGTGCCTCCGACCCCGCCCCAGTCGAAGTAGTCGGCCTCGTCGTCGGCCTCGATGCGATCGAGCACCGCCTGTGAGACGCCGTAGGCGGCGACCGGCACGCCGGCGCCGAGCGACTTGCCGATGGTGACGATGTCGGGCGTCAGTCCCCACGCGCGGACGCAGCCGCCGGGGCCGGCCGAGAACGTATGCGTCTCGTCGTAGACGAGCAGCGTCCCGGTCTCGCGGCAGGCCTGCTCGAGGCCTTCCAGGAAGCCCGGCTCGGGCAGCACGATGCCGATGTTCGTGAGCGCCGGCTCGGTCAGCACACAGGCGATGTCGCCGGCCGCGAGCGCCCGGCGCACCCCTGCGAGGTCGTTGAACTCGACGACGACCGTGGTCTCGGCGGGATCGACTTGCGGCCCGACGTTGCCGGGCTTCGGGATCGTCTCGCCGTGCTCGCCGATGATCGCGACCGTCTCGTCGACCGAGCCGTGGTAGCACCAGTTGAAGACCAGCACCTTCGGCCGCCGCTGGATCTGGCGCGCGATGCGCAGGACGAAGCGATTGGCATCGGTCGCGGTCAGCGCGAACTGCCAGAACGGCAGGCCGAAGCGCCGGCGCAGCTCGTGCGCGACCCAGGTCGAATCCTCCGTGGGCATCATCGTCGTCACGCCGCCGAGCTCGCCGATGCGACGGGTGACGGCGCGCACCGTCGCCGCAGGCGAATGCCCGGGCATCGAGCCGGTGTCGCCGAGCGCGAAGTCGATGTACTCGTGCCCGTCGACGTCGGTGATGCGCGCGCCGCGCGCCTCGGCGTAGAACAGCGGATAGCCCCCGACCCACTTGGCCATCCAGGGCATCGGCACGCCGAAGATCTGGACCGCGCGGGCCTCCGCGGCGAGCTCGCGCGAGCGCGGCGTGCGCTCGCGGAAGAGCGCGCGCTCGCGCTCGATCAGTCCCTCGAGGCGTGTGCGGTCGACGACCGTGCGGGTTCCGCTCATGGCGGGCGAGCATGCCGCAGCGACCCGCAGGCGTCAAACGCCAGGCGCACCGAACGGCCAAGTGGCACCCGCAGCGAGTGCCACTTGGCGCGCTGCGGGTATCGTGCCCCGGTGGGCACGTCGCCGCCAGCGGGCGCCGAGCGCGCCGGCCACCCGGCGCTCACGGCCGCCCTCGACGCGCTCGGGCAACGGCTCGATGCGCTGCGCGAGGAGGGCCGGTACCGCCGCTTCGTCGAACTCGAGCGCCCGGCGCCAGGAGCGCCGTTGGTGCGCCTCGCCGACGGTAGCGGGCGCGTCGTGGTCGACTGGTGCTCGAACGACTACCTCGGCATGAGCCTGCACCCGGAGGTCGTCGGCGCGGCCACGCGGGCGCTCGCCGAGCACGGCGTCGGCTCGGGCGGGACGCGCAACATCGCGGGCTCGCACGTGCTCGTACGCGAGCTCGAGGATGAGCTCGCGGATCTCCACGAGCAGGAGTCGGCGCTCGTCTTCACCTCGGGCTTCATCGCCAACGAGGCGAGCCTGCGCGCGCTCGGGAGCCTGCTCGA
>CAZYYP010000347.1:0-2996 GCA_964651695.1 uncultured Gaiellales bacterium
CGAACAGGGCCGTCCAGAAGATCAGCGCGTGGCGGTCGCCGGGCACGATCCCGCGGTCGATCGCGAACTTGGAGGCGAACGGCGAGGCGAGCCCGATCGCCGTGCCGATGATCAGCGTGATGGCCGAGAGGATCGCCTTGGCGCGGTAGGGCCGCACGAGCGTGAAGAGCCGGCCGAGGCGGTGGAACGTCCGGCGCCACGAGAACTTGGTGCCCTCCGGCGCGAGCACGCCGATGGGGTGGTGGCGGACGCTCACGAGACCGCCTCCGCCGGCGCGTCCTCGTCGAGCGAGACGAACGTCGTCTCGACGAGGCCATGGCGCCAGATCTCGGCATACACGGCGTTCGTGTCGACGAGCTCGTCGTGGCGGCCGCGGGCACTGACGTGCCCGTCCTCGAGCACGACGATCTCGTCGGCGAGCGCGATGGTGGAGAGGCGGTGCGCGACGATGATCGTCGTGCGGCCCTCCATGACCGTCTCGAGCGCGCGCCGGATGCGCGCCTCGGTGGTCGCGTCGACCGAGGCGGTGGCGTCGTCGAGGATCAGGACGCGCGGGTCGACGAGCAGCGCGCGCGCGATCGAGAGCCGCTGGCGCTGACCGCCCGAGAGCGTCAGCCCGCGCTCGCCGACGACGGTGTCGTAGCCGTTCGGGAGCGCCTCGATGAACTCGTGCGCCTGCGCCTTGCGCGCGGCCTCGACGACGTCCTTGCGCGTCGCGCCCGGCTTGCCGTAGGCGATGTTGGCCGCGATGGTCGTCGAGAACAGGAACGTGTCCTCCGCGACCGTCGCGATCGCGCCGCGCAGATCGGCGAGCCGCAGGTCGCGCACGTCGGCGCCGTCGAGCACGACGCGCCCTGCCTGCGGGTCGTAGAAGCGGGGGATCAGCGAGGCCAGGGTGGTCTTGCCCGAGCCCGTGCGGCCGATCAGGGCGATCGTCGTCCCGGGCGCGACGGCGAGGTCGAGGTCGCGCAGCACGGGGCGAGCGGCGTCGTAGCCGAACGTCACGCCCTCGAAGCGCAGCTCGCCGCCGCCGGCCGGCAGGTCGATCGGGGCCGGCGGATCGGTGATGTCGGAGCGCTCGTCGAGCACCTGGAAGATGCGCTCGCCGGAGGCCACGGCGCGCTGGTACTGGCCGATCCACATGCCGATCATGCGCAGCGGCCAGATCAGGAGGGCGAGGTAGAGGTTGTAGGTGATGAAGCCGCCCAGCGAGAGATGGCCGTCGATCACGAGCAACCCGCCGGCGAGGATGATGACGGCGAACGCGAGCTGCGGCAGGAGGTCGAGCAGCGGGCTGTAGCGGGCCTGGATGCGCGCGGAGTCGAGCTCGCGCTCGAACACGCGCTCCGTGCGCTCGGCGAAGCGCGCGGCCTCGGCGTCCTCCTGGGCGAAGGCCTTGACGACGCGCACGCCGACGATGGACTCCTCCGCCTGCGTGGTGACGTCGGCGATGCGCTGCTGGATGTCGCGCAGCACCGGGTGCGAGCGGCGGGAGTAGCGCGTCGCGACGATGGCGATGGGCGGCAGCAGCACGAACGTGATCAGCGCGAGCTGCCAGCTCGTGATCACGAGCAGCGCGGATGCGGCGACGAGCGACGCCCCGTACTGCGTGATGAACACGAGCCCGTAGCCGAGAAACATGCGCACGGCACTGACGTCGCTCGTCGCGCGCGAGAGCAGCTGCCCGGTCTGGTGCCTGTCGTAGAAGCCGAACGACATCCCCTGCAGGTGCGTGTAGAGCGACTGCCGCAGGTCGAACTCGACGTTCAGCGAGAGGCGGCCGGCGATCAGGCGGCGCGCGACCATGAGCCCGCCGCTCGTGGCGCCCGACGCGACGATCAGCCAGACCCACAGCCACAGGTTCGAGCGGTCTCGCGGGCGGATCGCCTCGTCGATCGCGCGCCCGGTGAGGCTCGGGATGGCAAGCGCGAACGCCTGGGCGGCGAGCGCGAGCACGATCGACCACACGAGCAGCCGGCGGTGCGCCGCGGCGAAGCCGAGCAGGCGGCGGAACGTGCTGGGTGGAGTGGAGGGGATGGGCACGCAGTCGGAGGATAGGACGGCCGGCTGTCGCGACCGCCACGGATAGCAACGGTCGCGGGCGTCCCTGCATTCCTTGCATAGGGGTCTGCCCCTAGACAAGACGCGCGCAAAAGTGCACCATTGCGCGTCCGGGCTGGGGAGCCCAGGGTGGTGCCGCACACGAGCAGGAGGATCTATGAGCGTAGGCGATGTCGATATCACCAAACGCGGTGACATCGACCAACTCAAGGGCAACGCTGTCGGTCTCTACAGCATTCTTTTCCTGTGCGTGACGGGCTCGGCGCCGCTTGCCGTGTTCATCTACAACACGCCGTTCACCATGCCCTACGGCTCGGGCAGCAACGGGCCGGCGACGTTCGTATTCGCGACGATCGTACTCACGATCTTCTCGATCGCGTACGCCGAGATGGCCAAGAAGGTGCGCGCGGCGGGTGGCATGTACACGTACGTCAGTCACGGCCTCGGTCAGGCGTGGGGCGTGATGGCCGGCTACTCGCTCATGATCGGCTACGCCATCTTCGGCGTCGCGCTGCTCGGCGGGTTCTCGTCGTTCGCGCAGCAGAAGCTGCTCCAGTACGGCTGGCACGTCAACTGGCTCTGGATAGCGCTGATCGGCGTGATCCTCGTGGTCTGCCTGGCGTACTTCGACGTCGAGGTCTCGGCGAAGGTGCTCGGAGTCGCGTTGATCAGCGAGATCATCATCATCTCGATCTCGTCGATCTTCTTCTTCGTGCATGCGCACAACATCGCGATCGGACCGGTCCTCCCCTGGAACGGGCTCAACTCCGGAGTCGCACCCGGCGTCGCGGTGTTCTTTGCGTTCTGGTCGTGGGTCGGCTTCGAGGCTGCGCCAAACTACGCCGAGGAGGCCAGGGACCCGGTCAGGGTCATCCCGATCGCGCTGATCTTCTCGTGCGTGGCCGTCGGCGTCCTGTACACGGTCATGTCGTGGG
>CAZYYP010000348.1:0-2995 GCA_964651695.1 uncultured Gaiellales bacterium
CGCAACGGCGGCTTCGCGCTCTCGGAGTGGGCCAAGCTCGGCACCCTCGTCCAGGTCTGCGGCCGGGACAACGCGCTCGCGGTCGCCAAGCAGTTCGAGGATGCCGTCGACGACGTCGGGGCGTTCTGCGAGCAGCACGGGATCGACGCGCACTACCACCGCGGCGGCCACCTCTGGACGGCCACGTCCCAGGCGCAGCTCGGCGCGTGGGACGGCGTCATGAGGACCTGCCGCGAGCTGGGCGTGATGCCGTTCGAGGAGTGGTCGGCCGAGGAGACGGCGCGGCGCAGCGGCTCCGACCGCCACATTGCGGGACTCTTCGAGCCGACCGCGGCCATCCTCCAGCCGGCGCTGCTCGTGCGCGGCCTCCGCCGCGTCGCGCTCGCGCTCGGCGTGCGCATCCACGAGGGCACGCGCGTGACGCGCCTCGACCGCCGCGCGCCCGCGGTGCTGCACACGCCGCGCGGCGTGGTCACGGCCGACCGCGTGGTCGTCGCCACCAACGCCTGGGCGGTCGGGCTGCGCGAGCTGCACAACCGCCTCGCCGTGATCTCGAGCGACATCGTCGCGACCGCTCCGATGCCCGACCGCCTGCGCGAGCTCGGCTGGACGGGGCACGAGTGCATCAGCGATTCGAAGCTGCAGATCTCGTACTACCGCACGACCGACGACGGGCGCATCGTCTACGGCAAGGGCGGCTGGGGCATCGCGCTCCACGACCGCATCGGCCCCCGCTTCGACCGCGACGAGGGCCGCGCCCGCGAGGTCACCCGGGCGATGCACGAGGTCTACCCGACCATCGCCGACGTGCCGATCGCGGCCGACTGGTGTGGCCCGATCGACCGCACCCGCACCGGCCTGCCGATCTTCGGCCACCTCGGTGGCCGCAACCACATCGTCTACGGCGTCGGGTTCTCGGGCAACGGCGTCGCCCCGTGCGTCGTCGGCGGCCGCATCCTCGCGTCACTGGCGCTCGGCAGCGCCGACGAGTGGAGCGCGAGCCCGCTCGTCGACGGCACGCAGGGGCGCTTCCCGCCCGAGCCCGTGCGCTTCCTCGGCGCCCACGTGGTGCGCGAGGGCGTGGCGCGCAAGGAGGAGGCCGAGACGCTCGGCCGCACGCCGAGCCGCATCGCCGTCGCGCTCGCGAAGCTCGCGCCCGCCGGGATGATCCCCAAGAAGGACGAGTAGGAACGTCGGGCCCGTCTCAGCTGAGACGGGCCCTCTACTTCTCGGCGAGCGCGGCGAGTCGCGCGAGCCGCTCGTCCCAGCGCGCCCCGACACCCGCCATCCAGTCGATGGCGTCGCGCAGCGGCTCCCCGCGCGCATGGAAGCGCATCTCGCGCCCCACGCGCTCGCTCTCGACGAGACCCGCCGACGCGAGCAGCGAGAGGTGCTTGGCAACCGCCTGGCGCGTGACCGGGAGGTCGCGCGCGAGCTCGCTCGCAGTCGCCTGCCCGCCGGCCGCGACGCGGACGAAGACGGTGCGACGCGTGTCGTCCGCGAGCGCGCCGAAGACGATGCCGGGGTCGACCGTCACGCGAGCGCGAGCGCCCGGGCCCGGCCCGAAGCCTCCGCCGGGACGCCATCGGTCTCGGTGACCCGCACGCGCGTGCCGGCGGGGTCGTCGCCGAGCTCGAACTCGACCGTCGTCGCCGCATCCTCGTGCTCGACCGGCCACCAGCGGATGCGCAGGAGCTCGTTGGGATCGACGCGCTCCACCACGCCGGTGCGCGGATCGAGGTCACCGGCCGTCTCGACCGACCCGCCCTCCCATGGCTCCAGCTCGACCTCGGGCGCGAGCCAGCGCGAGAGCTCGCCCGGATCGGTGAGCCACCGCCAGGCCTCATCCCGCTCGGCCGGAAGCACGATCTCGCGTGTCACGCTCGCCACGTCCGTCACCTCCACATGCAACTGTCTGGTTGCATTAATCTGCAACCGTGGAGTTGCATCCTACCCCTGGAGGCCTCGCGTGTCCCCCCTGATCCCGATGGTCGTCGAGAACACGAGCCGCGGCGAGCGCTCGTTCGACATCTACTCGCGGCTGCTCAACGATCGCATCATCTTCCTCGGCACCCCGGTGACCGCCGACAGCGCGAACGTGATCGTCGCGCAGATGGTGCACCTCGAGTCCGACGATCCCGAGAAGGACATCTCGCTCTACGTCAACTCGCCCGGCGGCGACGTCTACGCGGGGATGGCGATCTACGACACGATGCAGTTCATCCGGCCCGACGTGCGCACGATCTGCTTCGGGATGGCGATGTCGATGGGCGCGATCCTGCTCGCCGGCGGCGCGGCCGGCAAGCGCACGGCGCTGCCGAACGCCAAGATCATGATCCACCAGGGCTCGACGCCGGGCTTCGAGGGTCAGGCCACCGACATCGAGATCCGCGCACGCGAGATCCTCGCCCTGCAGCGCCGCATGGAGGAGATCCTCTCCCGCCACACGGGCCAGTCCGTCGAGCGGATCCACCTCGACGTCGAGCGCGACAACTTCATGAGCGCCGAGGAGGCCCGCGCCTACGGCCTGATCGACAGCATCATCGTGACGCGCGAGGACGAGCCCGCGTGGCGCGGGGGTCTGGGCCTCCGGCGCGAGGCGAGCGACACCCCGGAGCCCGGCACGTCCTGACGCTGCAACTGCGACGCTCGGGGCCTGGAGCTGAACTCGCTGGTTGCGACAAACCGGGGTCTGACCCCGAATTACGCACCGGTGCGTAGCGTAACTCGGGGTCTGACCCCGAGTTACGTACCGGTGCGTAGCGTAACCGGGTCTGACCCCGAGTGGTGCGGTCCGCTCGGGTCTGGTCACCCCGGCGGGCGGCGGCTGCTAGACAGCGGCCGATGACCCGCCTCGCCGATCTCATGTTGCGCGGGCGCTACGCCGTGGCCGCGGCGTGGCTGATCGCGGCCGTGATCTCCCTCGCGGCGGTCACGGGTGTCTTCGGGACGAAGCTCAACGACCTGCTCTCGAACCGCTTCGACCTGCCGGGCA
>CAZYYP010000349.1:0-2990 GCA_964651695.1 uncultured Gaiellales bacterium
CGTCAGCTCTGGCCGAAGTAGAGCCGCTGCGCGTTGCCGGAGAGGATGGACGCGCCGGCGCGCTCGGCCTGGCCGGCCGAGAGCTCGCCCGCGGCGACGAGCTCGGCGAGCGCCTGGCCGAGCGTCGAGCGGGCCCGTGTCGCCCCGAGGATGATGTGCTCGGGAAGCCCCGCCGCGTCACTCGACGCCTGCAGCCGGTTGAGCGCGCCGACCGAGAGCGCGCAGCGCCAGGCTTCGAGCAGGGCCGAGTGGCCGAGCGGCGGGATGCAGGTCGCGATGTCGAGTGTGACATTCGCGTAGACGGCCGTCATGAAGGCCGCCTCGCGCACGAACGGCCAGGCCGCGTGCAGCACCACGAAGTGCACGCCCTGGGCCTCCTCGCTCGAGAGCATGCCGCGCAGGTGGAGCGGGTTGACCAGGCGGAGGTCGAGATCGCGGTCGCCGTAGCCGGCGTGCAGCTGCACGGGGAGGTCGTCCCGGCGGGCGATCGGGAGTGCGCGCAGGAGCAGGAAGTCGACGAGCTGCTGCTCCTGGACGCGGTCGACCCCCGCGGCGCGCTGGCGCTCGAGCGCGTCCTCCGCGTCCTCCGCCTCCCAGCGCCGGATCGCGAGGCCGCTGCGGTAGGCGGCGATGCTCTTGAGTCCCGCGTAGCCGGCGTCGCGCGCGCCGTCCACCGCCGCGTCGTAGCGCTCGATCAGGTCGGCGAACCCGAGGCCCTCGGCGATCAGGTCGCCGGCGACGGCCTCGAGCCGCAGCAGCGGGGCGACCTCGACCCCCGTCGTGCGCATCTGCTCGAGCGGCAGGCTCTCCTCCGGCGACGGATAGCCGGTGTCGGCCACGAGTGCGATCGTCTGCGAGCGCTCGCAGACCGTCGCGAGCCAGGTCGCCTGGTCGAGCCCGCGCGTGGCGGCGACGACCGAGCGCTCGTCGGCCGCGCAGCCGAGCTCGTCGGCGAGCTGCCGGATCGCCCAGCGGTAGGGCACGAGCTCCGTGACCTGAGCCGTCTCCGACGGCAGGCCCTCGAACCACGGCCAGCGGTACTCCTCGACCGTCTGCGGGCGGCCGCGCAGCGGCGGATGCATGTGGCCGTCGACGAACGGCACGTGGGAGAGGTCGATCATGCCTCGATTCAACCTGAATCCACGGCGGCGCGCGCCCGGGCGGACGCCGCGCGAGCGTTCGGGTCGTGCACGAAGCGGGGTCTGACCCCGGACAGTGCGGACGGCTTTACGGCGCGGCCATGACGAGCGCGTCGGCGAGCTCGATCAGGCGGAACGTGAGCCACGAGACCGTCAGTACCTCGCTGCGGTCGCCGTCGTCGAGCTCGATCGGCCAGGTGCGCTCGGCGAGTGCGATCAGCGCCAGGGCGGCGTCGTCGCGCTCGTCCGCCGGCTCCCCGAGCGCCTGGCGCGCCAGCGCGAGCAGGCCGATCCGGTCGGGCATCTGCTGCCAGATCAGCGGTACCGCCATGACCAGGTACTCGTGCGCGCGCAGGCGCGGGGCAGGGGGGAGCGGGAGCGCCGCCGCGAGGGGCTCGCTCAGCGCCGGGCACGGATCGCCGGCGAGCAGGCGCGCCGCGCTGCGCGTCGCGACGTCGAGACGCTGATCCTCGCTCGCGCCCGCGACCGCGAGCTGCACGAACAGCTTGGCCTGGGTGCCGACCGGCGTGTAGTAGGGCGCGTCGGAGCCGTACAGCAACTGCTCCGGCGCGGCCTCGGCGAGCAGCACCCGCACGTCCGACGAGTTCCACAGCGAGGTGTCGAAGCGGATGTTCGGGTGCCGCAGGGCGCAGACCGCGTGCAGGTCGGCGATCGCGCAGTGCGAGAGGATCACCTGCGCGCCCGGATGCCGATCGAGCAGGCGGGCGAGGTCGCGCGCGAACGGCGGAACGGCGCGCCCGGTGTGGAACAGCATCGGCACGCGCCGCTCGGCGGCGAGCGCGAAGGCGACGCCGAGCTGGGGGTGGGAGAAGTCGTAGCCGGGCAGGCTCGTGTGCAACTTGATGCCGCGCGCGCCTGCGTCGAGCGCGCGGGTCAGCTCGGCGGCGAACCGCTCGCCCGGCTCGCTGCGGGCGAAGGCGACGATGCGATCGCCGCCGGCAGCGGCCGCCGCCGCGAGCACCTCGGCGTTGGCCGCGTCGTACCCGCTCCCGGCCGGCGCCTGGAACGGGAACGCCCAGGTACTCGTGACGCCGCCGGCGGCCATCGAGGCAAGCAGCCCCGCCGGATCCAGGCGCGAGCCGTCGCCCGCGTCGACTCCGAGGTGCGCGTGGACGTCGACGAGACCGTCCCCGGCGGGCACCAGCGGGCACACGTGCGCGCGCCACGCGCGCTCGATGGCGTCCGCTGCTTGGGCGAGCACGGTGTGCACGGCGCGGGATGCTAGCGCCGGGGGTCGCAGTTCGCGGCATATCTCACCCTCATCTTGAGGGTGAGATATCGATCATTCGAGCGGCAGGAGCTCGGCGAATGCGAGCAGCAGATCGACGCACTGCTCCATGTCGCCGAGGTGGACGACGCCGACCGCCGAGTGGATGTGGCGCGAAGGGATGGAGACGCAGCCGGTGAGCGTTCCGGCGCCGGCGAGCGCGATCGCGCCCGCATCGGTGGCGCCGCCCAGCAGCACCTCGCGCTGGAACGGCACCTCGGCGCGCGCCGCGGCCTCCTCGAGGCGGCGCGTCAGGCGGCGCGGCACGGCCGAGCCGATCGTCGCGGACGGCACCCAGTCGAAGTACTTGATCGCCGGCCCGCCGCCGAGACGGATCGGCAGCTGGCGGAACTCGGTGGCGGGGGTATCGCCCGCGAGCGTGACGTCGAGCGCGATCGCCACGTCGGGCTTCACCCGGTAGGCCGCCACGCCCGCGCCGCGCAGGCCGAGCTCCTCCTGCACGCTCGCCACCGCCACCACGGTCGCGGCCACATCGCTCTCGGCGAGCCGGCGCATCGTCTCGATCATCACGGCGCAGCCCGAGCGGTCGTCGACGGCCTTGC
>CAZYYP010000350.1:0-2968 GCA_964651695.1 uncultured Gaiellales bacterium
CTGGCGCGCCAGCGGCTGCTCGGCCTCGCCCTGGGGCGCGCCCGGGCCGGGGCCGGCGGCCGCCTCGCGATCACCTCGCTGGTGCGCGCCGACTTCGCTGCGACGGGCGCCGACGACGCCGCATCGGATGGCGTGGTCGATGCGCTGCGCGCGATCGAGGGCGTGGAGCTGGCCGCGCTCGTGCGCGAGCCGCGCGACCGCACCGGCCCGGTCCACAAGGTCTCGCTGCGCTCGCGCGCCGGGGGTCTCGACTGCTCGGCGATCGCGCGGGAGCGGGGCGGGGGAGGGCACATGGGTGCCGCCGGCTACTCGACGGACGAGTCGCTCGACGAGATCATCGCCTTTCTCGAGGGCGCGGCGGCGCCGTGAACGCCTCCGTGCTGCTCGTCGACAAGCCCGCGGGGCCGACGTCGTTCGGCTGTGTCGCCAGGGTGCGCGGCGCACTCGGCGGCCGCACGGTCAAGGTCGGCCACGCCGGCACGCTCGATCCGTTCGCAACCGGGCTGCTGGCACTGCTCGCCGGCCGTGCGACCCGGCTCGCGCCCTACCTCGTCGGGCTCGACAAGCGCTATCGCGCCACCGTGCAGTTCGGCGTGCGCTCCGACACGGGTGATACCGAGGGGGTGCTCGAGCCGGGCGACGGGCCGTTGCCGACCGAGGCGGCGCTCGCCGAGCTGTGCGCCGCGTTCACCGGCGTCCTCTCCCAGGTGCCGCCGGCGACGTCCGCGATCAAGCTCGACGGCCGCCGCGCCTACGCGCTGGCCCGGGCCGGCGTGGCCGTGGACATGCCGGTGCGCGAGGTGCACGTGCATGCGCTCGACATCGTCGCCTACGACGCGTCGCTCGGGCGCGCCGTGATCGACGTCCACTGCTCGAAGGGCACCTACATCCGCTCGCTCGCCCGCGATCTCGGCGAGGCCGCCGGCTGCGGAGCCCATTGTGCCGAGCTGCGGCGCACCGCGATCGGGCACCTCACGGTGGACGACGCGGGGTCGCTCGACGCCGTCGCCGCCGATCCCCTCGGCGGCAGTTGGCGCATGTCGTGCGGCGACGCGCTCGCCCATCTGCCCGCCCGGGAGCTCGAGAGCGCGGAGCGCGACGCCCTGCTGCATGGCCGCGCGATCGAGCTCCGCGGGGAGGCCGGGCCCGTGCGCTGTCTCCTCGACGGGCGCCTCGTGTGCGTGGCCGAAGCAAGCGACGGCGCGCTGCGCTCGCGCGTGCTGGTGGACGAGGCATGAGGATCGTCAACGGCCTCGAGGAGCTCGAGCCCACGCCGCGCGTGATCGCGCTCGGGACGTTCGACGGCGTGCACCTCGGGCACCGCCGGCTGATCGGAGAGGCGCGCGAGCGCGCCCGGGAGCTCGGCGCCACGAGCACGGTCGCGACCTTCGAGCCCATGCCGTCCGAGATCCTGCGCCCCGGGCAGACGCCGCGCCGGCTCTCGGGCATCGAGCGCCGCGCCGAGCTGATCGCGCAGGAGGGCGTCGATGAGCTGCTGATCATCGCCTTCACGCACGAGCTCTCGCTGCTCTCGCCGGAGGCCTTCGCCGAGCAGGTGCTCGTCGGCAAGGCCGGCGCGGTGCACATCGTCGTCGGCGAGAACTACCGCTTCGGCAACGCCGCCGCCGGCGACGTCGCGCTGCTGACCGCGCTCGGTGAGCGCCTCGGCTTCGGCGTCACGGCCGTCTCGCTCGTGACCGCCGATGGCGACCGCGTCTCGTCGTCGTGGATCCGCGAGCTCGTGCGGCAAGGCGAGGTCATGCACGCCACGCGCCTACTCGGCCGCCCGCCGTGGCTCGACGGCACCGTGGTACGCGGCTTCGCGCGCGGTCGCGCGCTCGGCGTGCCGACCGCGAACCTCCGCTGGACACCCGGCCGCGTCGTGCCGGCGCCCGGCGTCTATGCGGGCTTCGGCATCCTCGGCCCGGGGGAGGAGCGCTACCCGGCCGCGATCTCGGTCGGCGGCAACCCGACCTTCGGGGACGTGGAGGGCACGGTCGTCGAGGCGTACCTGATCGGCTTCGACGGCGATGCCTACGACCGTCCTCTGCGCGTCGAGTTCACGCGCTTCCTGCGCCACGAGCTGGCGTTCGAGAGCGTCGATGAGCTCGTCGAGCAGATGTGGCGCGACATCGAGACGGCGCGCGCGCTCGCCGAGGAATCCGGCGGCTGACCTGCACGCCGGCCGTCAGCCGTCCTCGCTGGTCTCCTCGCGCTCGTCGCTCGTCTCCTCCTCGCGCTCCGCGAGATAGCGCTCGATCTGCGCGGCGATGTCCTCGCCGCTCGCGAGCAGGGGCGGCGACTCCTCGTCGGCATCGTCCTCGGCGCGCTCGTCGGAGCGGCTCTCGAGCTCCCGGACGTAGCGGCTGATCTTCTCGTCGGCCGACACCGCATGCGAGACCTCGCGCTCGAACGAGACCGCGTCCTGCGAGAGCTTCGTGGTGTCGAAGCTCGTGTCGAGCAGGAGCGCGAGGCGCGAGAGCAGTGCGAGCGCGGCCTTCGGGTTGGGCGACACCGAGATGTAGTGCGGTACCGCAGCCCACAGGCTGGCCGACGCAATGCCGGCGTCCTTGCAGGCGTCGTGCACGACGCCGACGATCCCGGTGGGGCCCTCGTACGCCGACGGCGCGAGGCCGAGCTGGTCGGCGATGTCGCCGTCGGCCGAGCCCGTCACCGGCACCGGGCGGGTGTGCGGCGTGTCGGCGAGGAAGCCGCCGAGCGTGACCACGAGCTCGGCTCCGCTGTCGCGCGCGACCTCGACGATGCTGCGCGAATAGAGCTTCCACCGGTTCTGCGGCTCGATGCCGACCATGACTGCGATGTCGTTGCCGCTCGGGAGCGGCGCCCACGCGAACGAGTTCTCGGGCCACGCCAGCCGGCGGTTGTCGTCATCGCCGAGCGAGACGATCGGCCGGACCTCCTGGAAGTCGTAGAACTCGTCGGGGTCGAGCTCGCAGAACTGCGTCGC
>CAZYYP010000351.1:0-2965 GCA_964651695.1 uncultured Gaiellales bacterium
CGTACATCTACTACCAGTTCATCTCGGTCACCGGCCGGATCATGGGCAAGGGCGTGCCGGCGCCGCACTGGGAGTCGATGGCGCGCAAGGGCTTCCAGCTCGTCTACGGCGCGACCGCGAACCTCTTCGTCGACCGGCACGGCGAGTACATCGGCTACGGCCCCGAGTCGGCCGAGCTCGTCGGACTGCCCGAGCCCGAGACGTTCCAGGTGCTGCCGTGGGACCCGAAGGTCGCGCGTGTGTGGTGCACCTGCTTCCGTGGCCGCGAGGAGATCGAGAACGGCGGGACCTTCCTGACGAGCGACTGCCGGTCGAACCTCAAGCTGATCCAGGCCGAGTTCACCGAGAAGACCGGCATGCACCTCCGTGCCGGCCTCGAGCCCGAGATGATCTGGCTCAAGAACGGCCCCGACGGCGCGCCCTCCAACGAGGGCATGTCCAAGCCCTACTGCTACCACATCGACCAGTTCAGCCAGTTCCAGCCGCTGATCCACAAGGTCATCGAGTACTCGCAGGCGATGGGCCTGGACATGATCCAGGGCGACCACGAGGACGCGCCGGGCCAGCTCGAGCTGAACTTCAACTTCGACATCGCCGAGCGCACCGCCGACAACCTCTCGACCTACCGCCAGGTCTGCAAGCAGGTCGGCCGTGAGATGAACGCCTTCCCGTGCTTCATGCCCAAGCCGTTCATGGGCGTGTCGGCCAACGGCTGCCACCACAACATCTCGTTGTGGGAAGGCGACACCAACAAGTTCATGCCCGCCCCCAGCGAGGATCAGCGCATGCCGGGCCAGATCGGCAAGTGGGCGATCGGCGGCATCCTCGAGCACCTCGGCGCGCTCACGGCGATCAGCGCCTCGACGGTCAACTCCTACCGCCGTCTCTGGGACACGGGCTTCTGGGCGCCGGTCTTCGCGGACTGGGGCTTCCAGAACCGCACCACCGCCCTGCGCGTCTCGGCCCCGGGCCGTTTCGAGTACCGCTCGGTCGACTCCGCCGTGAACCCGTACCTCTCGCTCGCGGCGCTGATCAAGGCCATGGACGACGGCATCCAGCGCCAGATCGATCCGGGCCCGCCGGAGGAGCGCAACATCTACCAGGCGATGGAAGCCGGCAAGCAGGTCAAGAAGATCCCGATGACCTTCGGCGACGCCCTCGACGCGCTCGAAGCGGACGAGGTCGTCAAGAGCGCGCTGCCCGGCGAGATGTACAAGGTCTTCAAGCACTACAAGCGCGACGAATGGGAGCGCTACTGCGCGACCGTGAGCGACTGGGACCGCGAGGAATACCTCGACGTCCTGCCCTAACGACCGACTGAGGAGCCAGCACTTCTGTGTGCGGAATCGCAGGAATCATCTATCGCAACGGAGCGAGCGACGTCGGCAGCGACATGACGCGCATGCTCCAGTCGATGAAGCATCGCGGCCCGGATTCGACCGGCTATGCGCTGTACGGGCCCAAGGGCGCCGGCGTGCTCGTGCGCTACAAGCTGGCCGACTCCAACAGCCCGCGTGACTTCGACTACCTCGACCGCCTCGGCCGCCATCAGGCCGAGGTCCAGTCGCGCATGGAGTCGCTCGGCGCCAAGGTGCTGTTCAGCCACGCCGAGACCGAGTACGCCTACCGCGTCACCCTCGAGTACGACGGTGACCTCAAGCGGCTCGTCGACTACGTCGAGGACGTGCCCGAGGCCGAGGTGCTGTCGATCGGCCACTCGCTCGAGATCGTCAAGGATCTCGGCGACGCCGAATCGGTCGCCGAGCAGTACGACCTCAACCTCTTCACGGGCACCCATGCCATCGGCCACGTGCGCATGGCGACCGAGTCCGACGTCGACATCTCCGGCGCCCACCCCTACTGGGCGTACCCGTTCAGCGATGTCGCGGTCGTGCACAACGGCCAGCTGACCAACTACTTCTACTGGCGGCGGCGCCTCGAGCGCAGCGGGCATCGCTTCCAGTCGGAGTGCGACTCCGAGATCATCGCCGTCTACCTCGCCGAGCAGATGGCCGAGGGCAAGTCGCTCGAGGACTCGATGCGCCAGAGCCTCGAGGAGCTCGACGGCGTCTTCACGTACATGTGCGTGACGGCGGACGCGCTCGGCGTCTGCAAGGACGAGATGGCCGCGAAGCCCCTGGTGCTCTACGAGGGCGAGGACATGGTCGCGATGGCCTCCGAGGAGATGGCGATCCGCGCGATCATCGACCACGAGATCGAGACGTACGACCCCTATGAGTCGGAGGTGCTGGTGTGGACGCGCTAGTCGGCGAGAGGGGAATCGTCTACGACGCCCGCGGGCTCGTGGAGCCGGATGACACCCTGGCGAACGTGGCGGAGATCGACGGCGACACGGCCGTCTTCGACGCCAAGGACCTGAGCACGCGCAAGATCAACCTGGAGCTGCGCCACCTCGTCTACGAGCGCGGCGTCACGGACGTCACGATCAGGAACCCGGGCGCCAAGCACTCGCTCGGCGTCGGCATCCTGCAGCGCTGCAAGATCACGTTCGAGGGCAGCCTCGGCTACTACGCCTGCGGCCTGATCGACGGCCCCGAGATCCACATCACGGGCCGCGTCGGCTGGGCCGCGTGCGAGAACATGATGTCGGGCGTCGTCGTCATCGACGGCAACGCCGGCTCGCTGACGGGCGCCGCGATCCGCGGCGGCGACCTCGTCATCAAGGGGCGCGCGGGCGCGCGCTCGGGCATCGACCAGAAGGGCGGGCTGATCCTCACGATGGGCTCGGTCGGCTCGAACACGGGCTTCATGATGCAGCGCGGCCGGCAGATCATCTGCGGCGACGCGGGCCCCGGGCTGGGCGACTCGATGTACGACGGCACCATCTACGTCGGCGGCAAGGTCAAGTCGCTCGGCATCGACTGCGTCCCCGGCGAGTGGAACGACGCAGACACGGAGTACATCGAGCGCAAGTTCCGCATCTACGGCCTCGGCACCCCACCGA
>CAZYYP010000352.1:0-2920 GCA_964651695.1 uncultured Gaiellales bacterium
GCACGATCTGGCTCGAGAGCGCGCGCTTCCAGAGCGGGCCGCGCAGGAACGGCGCCACGGCGAGCCCGTAGGGCAGGTGGCGCGCGTTGAGCACGATGCCGCCGACCACAGCGGCGAGCGGCGAGCCGCCCGAAGCGATGGTCGCAATCGCCAGGAACTGCGCGCCGCCCGCGAAGACGACGAGCGACATCGCGCACGTCATCGGGAGCGAGACGCCCCCCGTGCGTGCCAGCACGCCGAAGGAGACGGCGATCAGGCCGGAGGTGGTCGCGAAGATCGCCGCGGCGCGCAGGGGGCTCGTTGGCGTCGGCGACATCGGTGCAATCGTGCCGGTAGGCTCGCGGCCATGCGCAGCTCCGCCGACCGGGCCGTGCTGGGAGCACGGATTCGCACGCTCGATCCCGCCCAGCCGCGGGCGACGGCCGTCGCATGGCGCGACGGGACGATCGTCGCCGTGGGCGACGATGCGACGGTTCGCGCTGCGTGCGATGCCCGCACCGAGGTGATCGACGGCGACGGACTGGCGGTTGTCCCCGGTCTCGTCGACGCCCATCAACACCCGCTCATCGGCGCCGACGAGACGGTCGGCGCCAACCTCGCGGGCCTCTCGACGCTCGACGAGGTGCGCGGGGCGCTCGCGGCCGAGCACGCGCGCTGCGCGCCGGGGCAGTGGGTGCAGGGCTATGCGCTCGAGTACGCGACGTTCGCCGGCACGGAGCTCGACGGCGATCTGATCGCCGACGCGGTCGGCGGCGGACCGGCGCTGCTGACGTTCTTCGACTACCACACGGCGCTGGCGACGCCCGCGGCGCTGGCGGCCGCGGGCATCAGCGGGCCGCATCCGCTGCCGGGAAGCGCCGAGGTGGTGTGCCGCGATGGGCGCCCGACGGGCGCGCTGCTCGAGCCGCCGGCGTTCGAGCTCGTGACCCGCGTGATGCCCCCGCTCACCGGCGCGGAGCGCTACGCCCGTCGCGTCGACGCGCTGCGCCGCATGGCCGCCGCGGGGCTGACGGCCGTGCACGGCATGGACGGCGCGCCGGCGACGCATGACGAGTTACGCGAGCTGGAGGCGCGTGGCGATCTCTGCGTCCGGATCATCGCGCCGCTGCACGTCGAGCCCCACACGCCCTGGGAGGAGCTCGAGCGCTGGACGGGACTGCGCGACGCGCACGGCGAGCGCTGGCGCGGCGGGGTGGCGAAGTTCTTCATCGACGGCGTGATCGAGCCCGGCACGGCGTGGCTCGAGGAGCCCGACGCGCACGGACGCGGCCTCGAGGCGCTCTGGCCCGACCCCGAGCGGTTCACGCGCGCGGTCGCGCTCTTCGCCGGTGCCGGGTTCCAGTGTGCGACGCATGCGATCGGCGATCGCGGGGTGCGGCACACGCTCGACGCCTATCGCGCCGCGGGGACGGCGACCGGTGTCCACCACCGCATCGAGCACATCGAGACGCTCGGCGACGAGCAGCTCGCGCGCTTCGCGGCCGAGGGCGTGACGGCGTCGATGCAGGCCATCCACCTGCAGTGGATGCGTGCGGACGGCGCCGACCCGTGGTCGCAGGCGCTCGGTCGCGAGCGCGCGGGCCGCGCCTTCCGCTGCGCCGATCTGCTCGCGAGCGGGGCGTTGCTGGTGCTCGGCTCGGACTGGCCGGTGGCGGACTTCGATCCGCGGCGGGGCATGGCGTGGGCGCGGTTGCGCCGCCGTCCGGGCGACCCGGCCTGCGCCGTGCTCGGCCCCTCGCAGGTGCTCACGGCCGAGCAGACGTTGCTCGGCTATACCCGCGCTGCCTGGCGCGCCGTCGGCGAGGAGGCGCATGCCGGCCGCATCGCCGCCGGCATGCGCGCCGACCTCACCGGCTTCGCGTTCGATCCCGTCGACTGCCCGGCCGACGACCTCCCCGGCCTGCCCGTCCGCCTGACGGTCGTCGCGGGCGATCCGGTCGTGTGCCTCTCAGCCTCAAGCTGAGAGTGAGAGTTCAGGTCAGGCGGAGCACTCGCCGGGCGTTGTCGCGGTAGATCGCCGCGAGCACGTCCGCCGGCAACGCCAAGCCGGAGATCGCCCACCGCCCCTGCGGCGGCGGGCCCGGGTCCGGGCTATACGGGAAGTGCTCGTCGTCGGTCTCGAGGAACCGCCACCAGCGGCGGTAGAGATCGGCCGCGGGGGGAAACGAGTCGATGCCGAAGAGCACCCGCTCGGAGTGCTTGCGGATCAGGCGGGCGGCTGCGCGCGGCTGCCTTCCGAGCTCGGCCATGCGCTGGGAGACGTCGACGACCATGTTCGCGTAGGTCGTGAGCATGCGGTCGACCCAGGCGAGGTTCTCGGGGTAGCAGCCGACGTGCGCGACGATGAAGGTCGTGCCCGGGTGCGCCGCCACCAGGCTCTCGAGCGACCGCATGAGCAGCGTGAACGAGGGCGCGTCGCTGCCGAAGTAGCCCCACTCGGGCCGCTCGATGAGCTCCTCGAGGCGCTCGTTCGAGGCGTCGGGCGGCTCGAAGAACGCCACCGGATCGGCGGTGTGGATGAGCACCGGCAGCCCCAGCTCGCCGGCGGCGTGGAACACGGGCGCGAGCCGCGCGTCGTCGGGCATGACGTAGGCGCCGGACTCGTCGCGGATCGCGAGGCCGAGGTCCTTCCAGATCTTGAGCCCGCGGGCGCCGGCGGCGTGCGAGCGCCGCAGGCTCGCAACGAGCTCGTCGGCAGAGAAGCCCGGGCGGCCGATGGCGCGCAGGTCGACGTGGCAGAAGGTGGCGAAGCGGCCCGGGTGGGCGCGGTCGTAGCGGTCGAGATTGCGCTCGAGCTCCTCACCCCAGAGACCGTCGAGGTTGACGATCGCCTCGACGCCGGCCTCGTCGAGCGTCGCGAGGGTGGCGCCCACGTCCTCGACCGACCAGGGCCGCTCGAGGCCGCGCACGATGTCGGCCG
>CAZYYP010000353.1:0-2914 GCA_964651695.1 uncultured Gaiellales bacterium
GCGCCCATCGCCTCGGCGAGCGTGCAGTCGTAGAGCAGGTCGGCGCCGAGCACGAGGTCGAAGGGCCCGCGCTCGATCAGCGGTGCGGGAGCGTGCAGGTCGGCCCGCAGCGTCTCGAGGGGCCTGCCGAGCGTGCGCCGGCCGCTCTCGGCGACGCGCTCCAGGGCATCGGCCGAGACGTCGCTCGCGACCACCTCGGCGCCCCGCAGCGCAGCGACGAGCGAGGGGAGCGCGAGCCCGCACCCCAGCTCGAGCACGCGTACGCCGCTGAGGTCGAGCGCCGCGAGGTGCGCCGCGAGCGAGCGCGCGCAGGGCCAGAGCTCGGCCCAGTACGGGGCATCGCCGCGGGCGTCGGCCGCGACCGCGAAGAGCTCCTCGGGCTCCGACGGGCGCAGCAGGCGCACCGAGAGCCCCCCGATCTCCACGGCGTCTTCGTAGTCGGTGGTCATCCCGGGAGCCGGTCGAGCACGAGCGCCGCGCGGATCAACCCGAGGTGCGAGTACGCCTGGGGGTGATTGCCGAGCGCGCGCTCGGCGCGGGGGTCGTACTGCTCGGAGAGCAGGCCCGTGGGGCCTGTCAGCTCGAGGACCTGCTCGAAGAGTGCCTGCGAGTCGCTCTGGCGCCCGACCAGGGCATAGGCCTCCGCGAGCCAGAGCGCGCACAGGTGGAAGCCGCCCTCGCTGCCGGGCAGGCCGTCGTCGCTGCGGTAGCGATAGACCGTCGGGCCCTCGCGCAGACGCAGCTCCACCGCCTCGACGGTCGCCGCGAAGCGCTCGTCATCGGCGGGGAGCAGCCCGCAGAGCCCGATCTGCAGCGCGGCCGCATCGAGATCGACGCCGTCGTAGGCGGCCGTGAAGGAGCGCACCTCGGGCTTCCAGCCGTGCTCGAGCACGTCGGCGGCGATGCGATCGGCGAGCGCGGCCCAGCCCGCATGCGCGGGCCGCCCGGTGAGCCGGGCGAGCCGGATCGCACGGTCGACTGCGAGCCAGCACATCACGCGCGAGTGCACGTGGTGGCGCGGCTGCCGCCGCACCTCCCAGATGCCGTGGTCGGGCTCGTGCCAGCGGCGTGCGACGGCGTCGACGATCTGCTCGACGAGCACGTAATGGGCCTCGGAAAGCCTTCCGCCGGCCACCGCCACGGCGTAGGCGAGGTCGACGATGGGGCCGAAGACGTCGAGTTGCACCTGCTGGGCGGCGGCGTTGCCGACGCGTACGGGACGGCTGCCCGCGTAGCCCGGCACCGCGTCGATGACGGCCTCGGTGCCGGCATCGCCGCCGAGCACGGAGTAGAGCGGGCGCAGGCGCTCCGCCCCCTGCTCGGCGAGCGCCAGGCGCTCGATATAGCCGAGCAGCGCATCCGCCTCGGCCGTCGATCCGAGATCGACGAGCGCCAGGGCGGTGACCGCGGCGTCGCGCAGCCAGCAGTAGCGGTAGTCCCAGTTGCGCACCCCGCCGATCTCCTCGGGGAGGCTCGTGGTCGCGGCGGCCATGATCGCGCCCGTCTGCTCGTGGCAGAGCGCGCGCAGCGTGAGCGCGCTCCGCTGGACCTGCGGCCGGGCGAGCGCGGGCAGGTGCAGCCCCTCCAGCCACGTACGCCACGTCGTCTCGGTGCGCTCGCGCCGCTCGGGCTCGGGCGTCGGGTGGGGCGCGAGGCTGTCGCTGCCGCAGCGCAGCTCGATCACGTAGGTACCGCCGCCCTCGATGTGCGCGCGGGCCATCGGCTGATTGCCGTCGTCCACGATCTCCCAGGCCAGGCCCGGCGCATAGAGCGCGACCGGGTCGGCGGCTCCCATCACGACCACGCCGTGTGGCTCGACGCGCAGCGAGATCTGCGTGCGGCCGAAGTCGGGCCGCGGCGTGAACTCGACGATCGCCTCCGCGCTGCCCTCGAGCACGCGCACGAGGCGGACGCGCCCGTACGGATCGCCGCGATCGAGGTAGTCGTGCACGGTCATCCCCGCCCAGCGTGTCTCGAGCGTGAGCGTTCCCTCGACGTAGCGCTGCGCAGTCGGCGCGCCGTCGTGCGCGGGGCGCACCGCCAGCGAGCCCGCGGTGTGGCCGCCGATGAGCTCGGCGAAGAGCGGCGCGCTGTCGGGGCGCGGATGGCACAGCCAGGTGACGCGCGCGTCGGGCGTCACGAGCGCCACGGTCTTGCCGTCGGCGAGCATCGCATGGCGCTCGATCGGCACGGTGTTCGCGCCGGCGAGCCACTCGCGCCGTGCCTCGACGAGGCGGGCGAGCAGGCGGGCGACGTCGTCCGTATCGTCGACGCGCAGCTCTGCGAAGGTCGCGCCGCTGCCCACCTTGATGCCGAGATCGGGGCCGGTCAGCCGGCTGAACGCATCCTCGTCCGTCACGTCGTCGCCCACGAACATCGCGGCAGTCGCCCCGACCTGGTGGCGGATCGCGTCGAGCGCGAAGCCCTTGTCGGCGTGGACGACGGCGAGCTCGATCACGCGCTTGCCCTCGCGCGCGTGCACGCCGGGCAACTGCGCGGGCCCGTCGCGCACGGCGGTGAGCGCCGCGGCGCCGTCCTCGTCGGAGGCCTGCCGGTAGTGCAGTGCGACGCCGGCGGGCTTGTGCTCGACGAGCACGCCCGGCCGGGGTGCAGCGATGGCATGCATGTCCTCGGTCACGCGATCGCGCAGCGCGAGCGCCTCCGGCGGGAGCGCGCGGGCGAAGCCGACGTCGAATTCGGTGCCGTGGCTGCCGACGAGATGGATCTCCTCGGGCAGGCGCGAGAGCGCCGCCAGATCGTGCAGCGAGCGGCCGGAGATCACCGCCACGCTCGTGTCCGGCAGCGCCGCGAGCGCACGCAGGGCGGCGACCGACTCGCGCCGGGGACGCGCCTCGGCCGGCACGTCGACGATCGGCGCGAGCGTGCCGTCGTAGTCGCAGGCGACGAGCAGGTG
>CAZYYP010000354.1:0-2908 GCA_964651695.1 uncultured Gaiellales bacterium
GAGAGCACCTGCATGGCGCGGCGCACCTCGTCGTCGCGGCCGATCACGGGATCGAGCTTGCCGCTCTCGGCGATCGCGGTGAGGTCTCGGCCGAAGCGCGAGAGCGAGTCGTAGCGCTCCTCGGCGTTCTCGTCGTCGGCGCTCTGCGCCCCGCGCAACCGCTGGGCCGCCTCGAGCAGCGCTGCTCGACCGGCGCCGCCGCGACCGAGCCGATCGGCGAGCGCGAGCAGCAGGTGCTCGACGGCGACGAACTGGTCGCCGAGGCCCTGTGCCTCCTTGCGCGCACGGTCGAGCGTCTCGCGGAATGCGAGCGAGGGCTGCTGGCTCGTCGTCGCGCCGCTCGCGCTCGGCAGCTTGGCGACGGCGCCTTCTGCGTGGCTGCGGACCGCGTCGCGGTCGGCGCCGGCCCCGCGCAGCAGCACCGACGCCGTGGCGTCGGGCTCCGCGGTGAGGGCGAGCAGCAGGTGCTCGGGGGTGATTTCGGGGTTGCCGTTGACACGGGCGAGCTCGGCCGAGGCCGCGATCGCCTCCCGGGCCCGGATCGTGAACTGGTCGTTCGTTGCCATGTGAGAGTCCTTAGTGACGACGTGGAGCAAGCGCCTGCGAAGGCGGCTGCCACACCACGACCTCGTGGCGGACGGCGCGATCGCGGTCGGCGACCGCGCGCGAATAGGCCCGCCCGAGATCGTTCAGCTCGTGCTCGAGCTCGGCCACGCGCGACTGCAGGCGCGTCAGCGTCTGCTCGAGCGTGAGCACGTGCTCGACACCGGAGTGGTTGAGGCCGAGCGCGGTCGTGAGCGCCTTGACGCTCCGGAGACGCGCGAGGTCGGCATCGGAGTAGAGGCGCCGGCCACCGGCCGAGCGCCGTGGGACGACGAGCCTCCGCGTCTCGTAGAGACGGAGTGTCTGCGGGTGCATACCCACGAACTCCGCCGCCACCGAGATCGCGTACTTGGGGGTCTCGTCGGTGTTCATCAGGCCTCCGCTGCGCGCGCGAAGAGCTCGGCGCGCGGATCGTCGCCCTCGAGCGCCGCGAACTTCGCGAGCGCATCCTTCTGCGCCCGGCTGAGCTTGCGCGGCACGGTGATGTGCACGCGGGCGAGCAGGTCGCCGCGCTTTCCGGAGTCGCCGTTCTTGGGAGCGCCGCGGCCGCGGGCGCGCAGCAGCACGCCGTCGCCGGTGCCGGCGCGGAGCTTCATGCGCACGCGCTCACCGTCGGGCGCGGGGACGTCGATCTCGGCACCGGCCGCGGCCTCGCTGAAGGAGACGGGGACGTCGACCACGAGGTCGTCGCCGCGCCGCGTGAAGACAGGCGAGGGCTCGACCGAGACCTGCACGAAGAGATCGCCGGGGGGCGCGCCGTGCGAGCCGGCCTCGCCCTTGCCGCGCAGCCGGATACGCGCGCCGTCCTTGATGCCGGCCGGGATCGGCACGGCGTAGCGCTTGAGACGCTGCGTCGAGCCACGCCCGCCGCAGTTCAGGCAGGGGTGCTCGACGATCTGGCCCGTGCCGCCGCAGCGCAGGCAGGGCTGCGAGAGCGAGAAGAATCCCTGGGCCTGCGCGCGCACGCCGCGGCCGTCGCAATCGGGGCAGGCGATCGGGCGCGTGCCCGCCGCGGCGCCGGAGCCGTGGCACTCGGCGCAGGTCGCGAGCGCCTCGACGGCGATCGATACGCGCGCGCCGTTGAGGCTGTCGCGGAACGAGATCGTCACGCCCGCCTCGAGGTCGTGGCCGCGCTGGGGCTGCGTCGTGCGCGAGCGGTTGCCGCCGCCGCGTCCGAAGATGCCGCCGAGCAGGTCGGAGATGTCGATCCCGTCCTGGTTGAAGGCGCGCGGATCGAAGCCGCCGCCCGGGGCGGAGCCGCGCATGCCGGCCTCGCCGAGGAGGTCGTACTGCTTCCGCTTCTCGGGGTCGGAGAGGATCTCGTTGGCCTGGGCGATCTGCTTGAAGCGCTCCTCGGCAGCCGGATCGTCGGGATGCTTGTCGGGGTGCGTCTCGCGCACGAGCTTGCGATAGGCCTTCTTGATCTCGTCCTGGCTGGCGTTGCGCGCCACGCCGAGCGTCTTGTAGTGATCACTCATCGGGATTCACCAACGCCAGCAGCGCTTCGCGGTCGTCGGGGCTGACGAGCGCCCCGCCCTCACGGCCGCGCACCAGCACGGCCCGGTCGCGCGCCGTGAGCGCAGCGGCGTAGCTCGCACCGTCGAGCCGGTAGAGGCCCTGGTAGCCGAAGAGGCCGCCGGAGCCGAGCAAGCGCGCGCCCATCAGCTGCTTCGCCTCGATGGGCTCCACGTGCAGCGGCCCGTCGACGCGCACGGCGCCGAGCAGTCGCCGCACGGTCAGTCCGCCATCCTCGATCACGTAGGCGCGCGGCGTGAGCAGCGCGCAGCCCGCCGCGATGCCGGCCATCGCCGCGGCGAGGCCGATCAGCGGGCGCGGGCCCGTGAGCGCGAACAGCACCGCGAGCATGAGCGCACAGAAGAACGCGCCCGTGAGCGAGCGGGCTGCGAGATCGAGGCGTGCCGGACGGAAGCTCACTGCGTATCACCCTCCACGGCCGCCGCGACGACGACGCGCGCGGGCCGGATGACATGCTCACCGAGCCGCCAACCCGGCTGGACCACGGCGAGCACGGTGCCCTCGGCGGCGTCGGCCGTCGGCTGCGCCATCAGCGCCTCGTGCTCGCGCGGGTCGAAGACCGTGCCGTCGGGCGCGATCTCCGTGAGCCCCTCGCGGGTGAGGACCTCGCGCAGCGCGCGCGAGGTGAGCGCCACGCCATCGCGCAGGGTCTCGTCGACGCCTGCCTTGCCGAGCGCGTCGAGCGACCGGTCGAGGTCGTCGAGCACCGGCAGCAGCGAGCGCAGGATGCGCGCGCCGGCCTGCGCGGTCTGCTGCTCGGCGAGCCGCG
>CAZYYP010000355.1:0-2904 GCA_964651695.1 uncultured Gaiellales bacterium
GAGCTCTACGGCCATGCGCGGCGTCCTTTGTCGAGGGCGGTCGGGATCACGCCGATCTCCGGCACTATACGCTCCACCTCGTGACGATTCCGGCAGGCACATACAGGCTCGGACCGGCCGACGGAACGCTCTCGGTGCGGACGAAGCGAACGGGCGCCGCAGCCAAGGCGGGCCATAACCTGCTGCTGCACGTGACGGCCTGGGAGGCGACGCTCGCGATCGCCGCCGACACCGCCGCGTCGAGGCTCGAGCTGACGGCCGACGGCGCATCGCTGCGCGTCATCGAGGGCACCGGCGGCATGCAGGCGCTCGGCGACGACGACAAGGCGAACATCGAGCAGACGATCGACGACGAGGTGCTGAAGACGCAGAGCGTCGTCTTCCGCTCGCGCGCCGTGCGAACCGGCGCGGACGGCGCCGGGCTCGCCGTCGAGGGCGATCTCAGTCTGCTCGGCGCGACCCGTCCGCTCGCGTTCGACGTCGCGGTCGGCGCCGACGGGGTGCTGAGCTGCGTCGCCGTCGTCAAGCAGACCAGCTTTGGCATGAAGCCCTACTCGGCGCTCTTCGGGACGCTCAAGGTCGTCGACGAGGTCGAGGTCTCGCTCGACGCGCGGCTGCCCCAGCCTCAGTCGCTGTAGACCGACTGCGCGTCGAGTCCGCCCTCGACGCCGGGCGGGAGCTCGCCGGTGCCGTGCGCATACAGCGCGATGTCCTCGACGGTCTTGACCTTGGACGGGTCGCTCCCGTCGCCCGAGACCCACGCCCCGTTCGACCACGTGAGCGTGTCGGGATCGGCCTCGAGCGCCATGCCGGCGAGCAGGCGCGCCTTGTCGCGGATCTTGGCCGTGGCCTTCGCGATCGCCGCGGGCGCCCCGCCGGACGGCGCCGTGTTGAAGCCGTGACCGACGCCGAAGCGGTCGGTGTCGGCCGGGACGACCTTGACGTCGAGCGCGGGCACGCCGAGCTCGCCGGCGACGAGCTCCGCATAGTGCGGCTCGTTCCCGTCCGCGTCGGTCGTGAGGCTGAGCACCATCTTGCCGGTGGGGTGCACGCGCAGGAAGACCGCTCGGTAGGCCTCGTTAGCCACTACTGACTCTCCTCGTGATCGGGATTCGCGCCGGCTGCCAGGCGCGCGCGCTCCTGATGGGCCGTGAGCGCATTGTGCTCTTCCAGGTCGCAGAAGGACGGCTGCGGGCCGCCCTGCGGGTGCGCGGGAACGGCGGGCCGGTCGCAGCCCGGATAGATGCAGGTCTTGGGCGGGGTCTGGCTCATCGGGTGGCGGCTCCTTCGGTGACCCAGCCGGGCGTGACGTTGCCCTTGCTCGGCCCGTACCCGCTGGGCATGGCGACGGAGCTCCCGGGCACGGGTGTGGCGCTGCCCCAGGGCTCCTCCTGGTGGCCGTCGAGCTCGGGCGCGGGCGGGGCGGCGCCCGTCCTCTCGTCGCTCCCCCGCGCCGGGGCGCCGATCGCCGCGACGACCTCCTCCAGCGCCGCGAAGCTGTGCCCGCTGACGAGCGCGTCGCAGTGCGGGAGCGCGGCGACCATGCCTCCGGCACGCACCGAGAACGCGGTCGCGCCGACGCGCGGATTGACCCACACGATGCGGTGGGCGAGCCGCGCGAGCCGCTCCATCTCCTGGCTCACGAGCGAGGGATCCCCGCGCTCCCAGCCGTCGGAGAGGATCACGACCACGGCGCCGCGCGCCATGCCGCGCCGCCCGTGCAGGTCGTTGAAGGCCTTGAGCGCGTCGCCGATCCGCGTGCCGCTCGACCAGTCCGGCGCAGCGGCCGCGGCGCGCTGGATCGCGCGCTCGGGATTGCGCGAGGAGAGCGCGCGGGTGAGGCGGGTGAGACGCGTGGCGAAGACGAACGCCTCGGCGTTCGGGCCGCTGCCGGCCGCGCACGTCAGGAACTGCAGGTAGGCGCGGGCGTAGGGCTCCATCGAGCCCGAGATGTCGCACAGCATCACGAGCCGGCGGCGGACGATCCTGCGCTGCCGCCGCGCGAGCCGGATCGGATCGCCGCCCGTGCGCAGGCTGGTGCGCAGGGTGCGGCGCATGTCGATGCGGCGCCCGCCGCGGCCGGTCTCGTGCCGGCGCGTGCGGCGCAGCGGCGTCGCGAGCTCGAGCTGCGACATCAGCCGGTAGAGCTGCGCGAGCTCGTGCGGCTCGAGGCTGTCGAAGCGCTTGCCCGCGAGCCGCTCCTCGTCGCTCGCCATGGCCAGGGGCACGTCGATCTCGGCGCGCTCGTCATCGTCATCGGCCGCCGACGCCGCGAGGCCACCGGGCGCGTCGCGCAACCCGGAATCCCCGCGACTCGTCGTGTGCTCGGCCGCGGGCCGGTCGTCCGCCGGCGTCGCGACCGTCTGCGCGTCCTCGGGAACGAACGGATCGTCACGGTCACGGTCGCCGAAGACCGAGAAGAAGACCGCGTCGAACGCCTTGACCTGCGCGGGATCGGTCACCATCACGGCGCGCGTCGTCCAGTAGAGCCGCCTGCGGGAGAGCGGGCGGACGAGGGCGAGCGAGCGGGCGAAGCCGGCCGAGCGCTCGGGCGTCACGGGCACGCCCGCGTCGTGCAGCCGCCGGCTCAGCGCACCCGTGAGCGCGGGCAGGTCGAGCTCGAGCGTCTCGACACCGAATGCGGGGCCGGAGTCAGTCACCGCTGCGCACGAGCTCCTCGAGGCCCGCTGCCCGCACGACGTCCTGATCCTCGCCGTACTTGAGCACCGAGCCGAGCGTGCGATCCACCGCGGCGACGTCCAGCCGCTCGATGCCGAGCAGGCTGAGCGCGGCGACCCAGTCGATCGCCTCGGCGATGCCCGGCGGCTTCTGCACGTCGCTGTCGCGCATGCGCGAGACCGCGTTCGCGACCTGCACGGCGAGCGTCTGCGACGACCCCGCGAC
>CAZYYP010000356.1:0-2897 GCA_964651695.1 uncultured Gaiellales bacterium
GCCGCGGCGGTCGGCATCCAGGCCATGAAGGGCGTCGAGATCGGCGAGGCGTTCGCCAACGCGCGCCTGCCCGGCTCGGCGGTGCACGACGAACTGCTCTACGACGAGGCCCGCGGGTACTGGCGCGAGACGAATCGCGCGGGGGGCATCGAGGGCGGCATGTCGAACGGCGAGCCGATCGTCGTGCGCGTCGCGATGAAGCCGCTGCCCACGCTGATGCGGCCGCTGCGCTCCGCCCGCCTCGACACGCACGAGCCGGCCGAGGCCCTGGTCGAGCGCAGCGACACGACGGCGATCGCGGCGGCCGCGGTCGTGGGCGAGGCGGTCGTCGCATTCGAGCTCGCCCGCTGCGTCCGGGAGAAGTTCGGTGGCGACAGCGTGGGCGACGTGCTCGCTGCGCATGCCGCCTATCTCGAGCGCATCCCATGGCGCCCTCGCTGACTCACCTGAACCGGCCGATCGCGGTCACCGGCTTCATGGGGGTCGGCAAGAGCACGGTCGGGCGCCTGCTCGCCCGCCGCCTCGGCCGTCCGTTCGCCGATGGCGACGCCGAGGTCGAGCGCCGCGCCGGCTGCTCGGTGCGCGCGCTCTTCGAGCGCGACGGCGAGGCGGCCTTCCGCGTGCTCGAGGAGCGCGTCGTCCACGACCTGCTGGCCCGCACCGACGCGCCGGTGATCGCGCTCGGCGGCGGCGCCCTCGTCTCGGAGACGACCCGGGCGCTGGTCGGCGAGCGGGCCTTCTGCGCCTGGCTCGACGTGCCGTTCGCGACCGCCTGGGAGCGGGTCGAAGGCGCGCCCGGAGCCCGCCCGCTGGCGCGCGATCCCGCCGCCTTCGAGCAGCTCGGGGCGCGGCGGGCGGCCGTCTACGCTCGTTCGGCCGACGCGATCGTCGCGGGGGTCGATCCGGCCGACGACGTCGCCGGGGCGCTCGCGCAGCAGGTCTGGACGCGCGCCGGGACGGCGCGCTCCGCGCTCGAGGGCGCGGCGGTCGCGATCGTGGATGCGGTCCTCGGACTCGCGCCGGGCATTCCCACGATCCCGGTCGAGGGTGGGGAGGAGGCGAAGTCGCCGGCGGAGCTCGAGCGGTTGTGGCGCGCCCTCGCCGAGCACGAGCTCGAGCGCAGCGACGTCGTGGCCGTGGCCGGCGGCGGCTCCGTGACCGACGTGGGCGGGTTGGCCGCGGCGACGTTCCGGCGCGGCGTCCCCTGGCTCGCGGTGCCCTCGACGCTGGTGGGCCAGGTCGACGCGGCGATCGGCGGCAAGACCGCGATCAACGTCGCGGCGAAGAACGACATCGGCGCCTTCTGGCAGCCGGCCGGGGTGTTCTGCGATCCGGAGCTGCTCGAGACGCTGCCGCCGCGCGAATGGGCGGGGGGCATGGCGGAGGTCGTCAAGACGGCGCTGCTCGCCGGCGGACGGCTGTGGGAGCTCGTCGACGGCCGGGAGCCGGGGATCGGCGACGTTGCTGCCCGCACCGAGCTCGTCCAGCGCTGCGCCGGCTTCAAGACGCTCGTGGTCGCCGGCGATCCGGAGGAGCGCGGGCGGCGGGCGATCCTCAACCTCGGGCACACGATCGGCCACGGGATCGAGGCCGTGGCGGGGTACGGCGGCCTCACCCACGGCGAGTGCGTCTCGATCGGGCTGGTCGCCGCGCTGCGCCTCTCCGAGCAGCTGGCGGGGCTGGAGACGGGGACGGCCGAGCGCACGGCACGCCTGCTCGAGCGCCACGGCTTGCCCGTCGCCGCGCCGGGGCTCGATCCGGGTACCGTGCTCGCGGCGATGCGGCACGACAAGAAGCGCTCGGCCGGGCAGCACCGCATGGTGCTGCTCGAGGCGATCGGGCGCCCGGTGCACGGCGTCGCCGTCGGCGAGCACCTGCTCGCGGAGGCGGTACGCGCTGCCACCGTGCCCCACTAGACTGACCCGGTGAGGGTGACCGTCCTGAATGGCGTGAACCTCGGGATGCTGGGCGCCCGGGAGCCAGAGGTGTACGGCACGCTGACGCACGCGGAGCTGACGCAGCGCATCCAGGCCTGGGCCGGGGAGCGCGGGCAGCGCGCCGAGGTGCGGCAGACCGACTGCGAAGGGGAGTACGTGCGAGCGATTCATGCGGCCTGCGGAGAGGCCGATGCGGTGATCGTCAACCCGGGCGCCTGGACGCACTACTCCTGGGCGATCCGCGACGCGCTCGCGATCCTGCCGGTGCCGGTCGTCGAGGTGCACCTCTCGGAGCCGCTCGAGCGCGAGCCGTGGCGGCACGTCTCGGTCGTCGCCGAGGTCGCATCGGCGCGCTTCGCCGGCATGGGCGCCGAGGGCTACCGCGCCGCGCTCGACTGGCTGCAGGAGCGTGCCGCGTGAACCGCGTCGCCCGCCGCGAGCGGCTCGAGGCCGTGATGACCGAGCGCAGGCTCGGCGGCTTCATCGTCAGCGCGCCCTCCAACGTCACGTACCTGACCGGCTACACCGGCTCCAACGGGCTCGTCTGCATCGGCACCGCGCCGCGCTTCATGACCGACTTCCGCTACGCCACCTCGGTCGCGCCGCTCGCGGCCGACTGGGAGGTCGAGATCGTCCAGCAGAGCCTGCTCGGCGACGTCGCCAAGCGCATTCCCGAGCTGTTCGGCGCCGAGCGCGTCGGCTTCGAGGCCTCTGCGCTGTCCTATGCGTCGTGGCAGGCGCTCGACGAGGCCGCGCGCGCGGCCGGCGCCGAGCTCGTGCCGTGCGACCAGGTGGTCGAGGATCTGCGCGCCGTCAAGGACGCCGACGAGGTCGCCCTGATCCGCGCGGGCGGCCAGATCTGCGACGCGATCTACGCCTGGCTCGCCGACGAGGGGCTCGCCGGGCGCGAGGAGCGCGAGGTCGCCTGGGCGATCGAGCAGAAGGCGCGCGAGCTCGGCG
>CAZYYP010000357.1:0-2861 GCA_964651695.1 uncultured Gaiellales bacterium
TTCCTGCGCGCGACGGGAGGCGGCGAATGAGCTCCCCGGGCTCCACCGTCGCGGTCAGCAAGAACGGCCGCCGGCTGCTCACGGGCTGGTTCGTGTTCTTCCTGATCTTCCTCTACCTGCCGTCCGCGATCCTGCTGATCTTCTCGTTCAACTCCGGGACGGTGCCGGTCTTCCCGCTGCAGAGCTTCACGACCAAGTGGTACTCGGCGGCGTGGCACGACCAGGATCTGCGCGACGCGTTCGTGCGCTCGATCAAGGTCGGCCTCGGGACGAGCATCATCGCGACGGCCCTCGGCATCTGCGCGGCCTACCCGCTCGCGCGCCGCCGCTTCCGGGGCCGCAACGCGGTGACGGCGTTCTCGCTCGTGCCGCTCGTGGTGCCGCCGATCGTCGTTGCGGTCGCCCTGCTCATGCTCTTCCGCAAGGGCCCGCACCCGATTTCGCTCTCGCTCTGGACCGTGCTCGCCGGGCATGTCGTGATCTCGCTGCCCTACGCGATGCTGCTGCTCATCCCGCGCATCGCGAGCATCGACGTGCGGCTCGAGGAGGCGGCGCACGACCTCGGCGCCTCCGCCGCGACGACCTTCCGCCGCATCATCCTGCCGCTGATCACGCCGGCGATCCTCTCGGCGTTCCTGATCGCGTTCGTCGTCTCGATCGACGAGTACGCGATCGCGAGCTTCCTGGCCGCCAACAGCGAGACCTATCCGGTCTACCTCTTCGGACAGATACGCCAGGCCGAGCACCTGCCGCCGATGATCCCGGTGGCGACCGTCATGCTCGCGGTCTCGTTCGTGATCGTGATGCTGGCCGAGGTGCTGCGGCGGCGCGGCGACCGGCGCGTGGGGATCTCGTCGTGAAGGCGAAGCTGTGGCTGATGCTCGCCGTGGCGGTCGTGATCGGCGGCGGGATTGCGCACGAGGCGCTCGCCGGCGGCGACGCAAAGCCGCAGACGGCCGCGAAGTCGACGCTCACCGCGTCGCAGAAGGCCGCGCGCAAGCGGCTCGCCGCCCAGGCTGCGTTCCTGAAGAAGAACAAGCTCAGCTGCGGGTGCCAGCACCACTTCACGACGCCCAAGCCGTAGCGCGCGCCGTCAGCCGAGCAAGCGCGCCGGCGCGAGCGCCGGATCCCACCCGTTGCCGGCGATGCCGTCGGCCACGGCCTCGCCGCTGCCGAGGCTCTGCGTCACGCCCACCGAGCCATGGCCGGTGGCGAGCAGGAGCCCGTCGGTCCCGGGATAGGGGCCGATCAGCGGCAACCCGTCGGGCGAATACGGCCGCTGGCAGGAGCGCGTCTCGGCGATCGCGAGACCCGCGAGTGCCGGCATCAGCTCGACGGCGCGCCGCGCGATGGCCTGGCGCGTCTCGGGCGACTCGTCGGCGTCGCCCGTCGCGCCGTGCAGGCTCGAGCCGACGAGCACGCGGCCGGCGACGTCCTGCTGCAGGACGCACGCGACGTACGGCACCGGCTCGGTGCCCTCTGCGACCTGTGCGAGCGTGGGCGCCGGAGGAGCGGGGCGCGACCACTCCTCCTCGATCGCGTGCCGCAGCCGGAACGGCGCCGGGCGCGTGACGATGATCCAGCCGCGCACGCCGCGCACGGGGACGTCGTGGGGCAGCGAGCGGCAGACGCGCCACGACCACGGGCCGGCGGCGACGACGACAGCACCGGCCTCGATGCGGCCCTCGTCGGTGAGCACGCCCGTGACGGCGTCGCCGCGCCGCAGCAGCTCGCGCACGGCGCAGCCGGTGCGGATCTCGGCACCGGCTGCGCGCGCGTCGGTTGCGAGGGCGGCCGCGGCGGCGCCGGGATCGATGCGCCGCGCGTTGCGATTGAGCTCGGCGCCCTCGACGTGCGCAGCGAGCAGCGGCTCGGCGGCGCGCAGCTCGGCCTGGCTCATCCGCTCGCCGCCCTCGTCGCTCAGGATCAGGCAGCCGTGCTCGTCGCGGTCGAAGGCGAACGCCTCGCCCGTGCGCTCGTGCAGATCGAGGAACAGCTCGAGCGTGCGCCGGCCGATGGACTCCATCTCAGGGCGGTGCGGTCCGATCACGAGGCCCTGGTTGCGGCCCGAGGCGGCCTGCGCGAGCCCGCCCGCTTCGCACAGCGTGACGGCCATCCCGCGGCGCGCGCACGCTGCGGCGACGGCGATGCCGACGATCCCGCCGCCGACCACCACGACGTCGGCCGATGCCTTCACTCCAGGCCGGCGAGCGCCGCGTAGCCGAGCCGCTCGGCCGCGATCGCCGCCGCATGGGAGCCATCGGCCGCCGCGTCGATCGCGAGGCGCGCGACCTGCAGGGCGCGGCGCGAGCGCGAGGCGAGCGTCGTCGCCCACTCCATCGCCGTGGACACGAGCTCGTCCGGCGGCACGACCTCGTGAATGACCCCGAGCGCGAGCGCCTGCCGTGCGTCGATCTTCTCGCCGAGCAGGATCAGCCGCCGCGCGACCGCCGGGCCGAGCGCGCGCACCGCCCGCGCCGTGCCGCCGCTCGAGGGCAGGATGCCGCGCTCCACCTCGGGGAACCAGAAGCGCGCACCCTCCGCGGCCACGCGCAGATCGCAGGCCAGCGCCATCTCGAGCCCGCCGCCCACGCACCAGCCGTGGATCTGCGCGATCGACGGCACGGGCAGGCGGGCGATCTGCTCGTAGACGTTCCCCGTGCGCTCGTAGTAGGCGAGCGCGATCTCGGGCGTCGCGACGTCGAGCTCGCCGGTATCGGCGCCGGCCGAGAACGCGCGGTCGCCCGCGCCGCGGATGATCAGGGCGCTCGCCTCGAGCACCTCTGCGCTCGAGAGTGCGGTGATCAGCTCCTCCTCGAGCGCGCTCGAGAGCGCGTTCAGCTGATCGGGCCGGTTGAGCG
>CAZYYP010000358.1:0-2849 GCA_964651695.1 uncultured Gaiellales bacterium
GTAGGGGGTTTCCTCAGACTCCACGCGGCAGCGCACGGCGCGCGCCGCTTTCAGCGAGGGATTGTACCGAGCAGTGCGATCTCCCGCGGCGCGTGCGTCCGGAGGAAGCGCGTGGATTCCCGCGATTCGGGCCCGGGTCCTCAGCTCTTGGCGGCGAGCCAGTCGTCGCCCACGCCGCTGTCGACCGCGAGCGGAGGGTCGAGCGGGTACGCGCCCACCATCTCCTCGGTCACGAGCTCGCGCACGGCCGTCGTCTCCACGTCGGGCACCTCGAGCAGCAGCTCGTCGTGGATCTGCAGCACGAGCCGCGATGCGCGCCGCTCGTCGGCCAGGCGGCGGTGGATGCGCACCATCGCGAGCTTGATGATGTCGGCGGCCGAGCCCTGGATGACCGTGTTGACGGCGAGGCGCTCGCCGAGCGAGCGCACGTTCCAGCCCTGCGCACGCAGCTCGGGGATCGGCCTGCGCCGTCCGAGCAGCGTGACCGCGTAGCCGCGCTCGCGGGCGTCGTGGATCGCGCGCTCGATGAACTCGGCCACGAGCGGCATGCGGCCGCGGTAGGTGTCGATGTACGCCTGCGCCTCCTCGCGCCCGATCTCCAGCTGCTCGGAGAGGCCGTGCGCGCTGATGCCGTAGATGATCCCGAAGTTCACGGCCTTGGCGCGGTTGCGCTCGTCCTTGCTGAGGTCGCCCGCCGCCTTGCCGAGCACCTCGGCGGCGGTGACGGCGTGGATGTCGTCGCCGCGCTCGAACGCCTCGCGCAGGAGCGGCTCGCCGGAGAGGTGCGCGAGGATGCGCAGCTCGACCTGGGAGTAGTCGACCGAGAGCAGGCGCCGGCCGGGCGCGGCGATGAACGTCGCGCGCAGCTCCCTCCCGAGCGGCGTCCGCACCGGGATGTTCTGGAGGTTCGGGCGCTGCGCCGAGAGCCTGCCGGTGGCCGCCGTGACCTGCGAGAACGTCGTGTGCAGGCGGCCGTCCTCGCCGAGCAACTCGGGGAAGGGCAGCAGATAGGTCGAGAGCAGCTTCGAGAGCTCGCGCCACTCCTCGATGACCGGCACGATCTCGTGCAGATCGCGCACCTTCGCGAGCACCTTCGAGTCGGTCGAGTAGCCCGTCTTGCCGCGCCGTCCCGCCGGCAGCCCGAGGCGCTCGAAGAGCACCTCGCCGAGCTGCTTCGGCGAGCCGAGCACGAACGGCCCGCCCGCAAGCTCGTGCGCCCTCGCCTCGAGCGCCTGCACCTGCTCGGAGACGCGTGCGGCGATCTCGCCCATGCGCGCCGAGTCGATGGCGACGCCGGCTCGCTCCATCGCGCAGAGCACGGGCACGAGCGGCAGCTCGATGTCGGTCATCAGCGGCCCGAGCTCGCGCTCCTCGATGCGGGCGGCGAGCGGCGCGTGGAGGAGCAGCGATCCGGCCGCGCGGCGGGCGAGCACCGCATCGCCCTCGCCATCGCCCGCGGCCACGGTGAAGCCCTGCTCGGCGAGCAGATCGTCGAGGTCGTACTCGCTGCGGCCCGGATCGATCAGGTACGCCGCGAGCTCGGTGTCGAATGCCGGTACGACGCCCGCCGCGCAGAGCGCGCCGCCGAACTGCTTGAAGCTGTGCGCGACGATCGGGCTCGCGCTCCCGGCGAGCACCGGGGTCGCATCCTCCTCCGCGATCAGCAGCGCGTGCTCGCCGCGCGCGACCCCGAGCAGCCCGGCGCCATCGCCGGCGACGCCGATCGGGTCGTCGGCCTCGAGCAGCGCCCCCAGGGCATCGGCGCCCCCGCGCTCGGCGCCGACCGCATGCTCCTCGCGCTCGATCACCGCGCCGGGCACGGCCGCCTCGAGCTCGTCGATCCGGCGCAGCAGACCGCGGAACTCGAAGCGACGGAACAGCTCGCCCATCGTCGCGCGGTCGGGCGGGTCGGCGAGCGCCTTGGCGAGGTCGACCTCGAGCGGGAGGTTGCGCTCGATCGTCGCGAGCTGCTTGGAGCGCTCGGCAGCCTCGCGGTGCTCGATCAGCGTCTGGCGCCGTTTCTCCCCCGGCACGGAGTCGACGTTCGCGTAGATGCCCTCGAGCGACCCGAAGCGCACGAGCAGGTCGGACGCGGTCTTGTCGCCGATGCCCGGAACGCCGGGGATGTCGTCGGACGTGTCGCCCTTGAGGCCGATGAAATCGGGCACGAGCCGCGGCGGGATGCCATAGCGGGCCTCCACGCGCTCGGGCGTGTAGACGTGCACATCCGTCACGCCGCGGGGCGAGAGCAGCACGCAGACACGCTCGGAGACGAGCTGAAACGCATCGCGGTCGTGCGAGATCACGCAGGTCGCGATCGCCTGCTCGTCGGCGCGCAGGCTGAGCGTGCCGATCACGTCGTCGGCCTCATAGCCCTCGTGCTCGACGTTGCGGTACCCGAACGCCTCGACCAGGGGGCGGAGGTACGGCTGCTGCTGCTTGAGCAGCGACGGCGTCGGCTTGCGCGAGGCCTTGTAACCCGGGAACCGCTCGAGCCGGTGGACGGGCCGGGTGTCCCAGGCCACGATCACCCCCTCCGGGTGGTAGTCCGTCAGGAGCCGCATGAGCATGTTGGCGAAGCCGAGCAGCGCGTTCGTGGGGAACCCGTCGGTCGTCGCGAGCTCCTCGGGCAGCGCGTAGTACGCCCGGTAGGCGAGCGAATTCCCGTCGATCAGGAAGAGCCGCGACGCGCGCGCCGGGCCGTCGCCGAGGTCGAGATCGGAGGGCTTGGCAACCACATGAGCATCGTGTCAGAACTCGATTCCAGCCGGGCGTGCGGGGACCGCACCAAACGGGGTCTGACCCCGAACGGTGCGGGTCTGACCCCGGTTCGTGCGGCTCTGTCCCCT
>CAZYYP010000359.1:0-2845 GCA_964651695.1 uncultured Gaiellales bacterium
CGAGCGCCGGCGGGGCGCTCGGGCAGATCGAGACCGCGACGACGCGGCCGCTCGCGGCGAGCACCGCGAGCTCCTCGCGCATGCGCGCGACGCTCCAGCCGCCGGGCGCCGGGAAGCCCGCGTCGGGGGTGAGGCTCGGGTCGAGCACGTCGGTGTCCACGTGCACGTAGAGCGGCGCATCGGCCGGAAGCGCGGCCAGGGCCCCGGCCGCGTCGTCGGCTTCGTGGACGCGCGAGCGGTCGACGTTCGCGCGCTCGCCCGGATCGAGGTCGCGCCCGCCCACGAGCACGGCACGGTCCTCGGGCAGCGGAGGATCGAGTCCCGCCTGCAGGCGCCAGTCGTCGAAGCACCAGCCGAGCAGCTGGGCGAACGGCATGCCGCCGAGGAAGCCGCTCGGGGTCGTGTCGGGGGTGTTGAGATCGCCGTGGGCGTCGATCCACACGAGCGCGACCGCCGGATAGCGCTCGCGCACGGCCGCGAGCAGCGGCGGGACGAGCGTGCACTCGCTGATGATGCCGACGGGCGTTCCCGCGGCAACCGCCTCGCGGCCGGCCGCGAGCAGGCCGGGCAGGTAGAGGGGGAGCGTGTCCTGCGGCGCGAGGTCACCGAACGCGATCACCCGCGCGGGCCCGATCTCGTTGACGGGCACGAGCTCGGGCTCGCCGCCGGCGGTGTCGCCGCTCCGGAACTCGGCGATCAGCCCGAGCTCCAGTGCCAGCTCGAGCAGCGCGTGCTCGGTCTCGGCGGCGGGCATCCCTCGGCTCGTGAACTGGGCGACGATCGGCTGCAGCATCCCTGCAGCCTACGACTCGACGGGCGGCGAGCGGAAGAGGATGATCTCGCCGGGCACCAGCCCGCGACGCTCGTAGAGCCGTCGCGCGCCGGCGTTTCCGGCCGTGACCGCGATCGTGAGGTGCGCGATGCATCGGCGTGCAAGCTCGAAATCGACCTCGTCGAGCAGGAGCGACCCGATGCCTCGGCCCCGCTCGCCGGAAGCGACCGCGAGCGAGTAGACCTCGGCGTGCCGAGCGCCGAGGTCGAACGTGTCATCGCTGCCCTCGTGGATGCGGGTCAGCGCGTAGCCCACGAGTCGTCCGGCGCGCTCGGCGCCGACCGCGAACGCCGTGCCGGCCTCCAGCCACGCCAGGTAATCGGCGCGGCGCAGACGCCATGAGAGGTCGTCATCCGGCTGCAGCGGCACGGTCGAGATCCGGCGATCCGACGCGTGCAGCGCGTGCCACAGTTCACGCAGCTCCTCGATCCGGCCCACTCCGAGCGGGACGACCGCGACACCGGTCACGCTAGGCCAGCCCGAGACTCTCGGCCAGCAATGCGGAGGAGGCCGCCAGCGCCCGCAGCGTCGGCGCCGGCGTGCCCGTGAGATCGGCGAGCTCGACGACCGCGACGACGAGCGCGTCGAGCTCGAGGCGCTTGCCGGCAACGAGATCCTGCAGCGTCGAGGTGCGGTGATCGCCGACGCGCTCGGCGCCGTCGATGCGGCGCTCGATCTCGATCTCGGGCCGCGCGCCGACGGCGCGTGCGATGTCGAGGCACTCCTGCATGCCGGCGCGCGCGAGCGCGCGCGTGCCCGGGTTGCGGCACATGGCGCCCAGCGTTGCGCGGGTGAGCACGCTGAGCGGGTTGAAGACGGCGTTGCCGAGCAGCTTGATCCAGATCTCGTCGCGCAGGTCGGGCTCGACCGGCGCCTTCAGACCGCCCGCGATCATCGCGTCGGCAAACGCGACGCAGCGCGCAGACCGGCTGCGATCGGGCTCGCCGAGCGAGAAGCGCGTGCCCTCGCCGTGACGCACGACACCGGGGGCCTCGAGCTCGGTGGAGCAGTAGACGACGCAGCCGATGGCGCGTTCGGGGTCGATCGCCGCGCTGGTCGCGCCGCCGGGGTCCACGGCCTCGATGCGGCGTCCGTCGTAGGGCCCTCCGTGCCGGTGGAAGTACCACCACGGGACACCGTTCTGGGCGGCGACGACGGCCGTGCGCTCGTGCAGGAGCGGCGCGAGCAGCGGGCCGCTGGAGGCGTACGAGTAGGCCTTGAGGCCGAGGAAGACGACGTCGACAGGGCCGATCTCCGCCGGGTCGTCCGTCGCCGGCGGGTGTGCGTGGAAGTCGCCGCGCGCGCTGAGCACGGTCACGCCGTTGGCGCGCAGGGCGGCGAGGTGCGCGCCGCGGGCGATCAGCGACACCTCGGCGCCGCCACGTGCCAGGGCAGCCCCGACGTAGGAGCCGATCGCCCCGGCCCCGAGGATCGCGACCTTCATGTCAGCTGCGCGGCCAGCAGGCGCCGCTGCACCTTGCCGGTGGGGCCCTTGGGAATCGCACTCAGCACGTGCACGCGCACCGGCACCTTGAAGGCCGCGAGGCGCTCGGAGCAGTGCGCGCGCAGCGCTGCCTCGTCGATGGGGACGCGCGTGACCACGACGGCGCCGACCGTCTCGCCGTACTTGTCGTCTGGCACCGCGAACGCCACCGCCTCGACGACGCCGGTGTGCGTCAGGAGCGCGTCCTCGACCTCGTGCGGCGAGATCTTCTCGCCGCCGCGGTTGATCAGCTCCTTGATCCGCCCGGCGAGCGAGAGGTAGCCGTCGGGCGAGAGCGAGCCGGAGTCGCCGGTGCGGAACCAGCCGTCGCGGAAGCTCGCCGCGGTCGCCTCGGGATTGGCGCGGTAGGAGTCGACCACGCCCGGGCCGCGCACGCACACCTCGCCCACCGCGCCGACCGGCAGGGGATGCCAGTCGTCGTCGAGGATCGCGATCTCCGTGCCCGTCGGCCGGCCGACGGAGCCCGCGCGCCGATCGCCCGGCGGCAGCGGGTTGGAGGCCATCTGGTG
>CAZYYP010000360.1:0-2826 GCA_964651695.1 uncultured Gaiellales bacterium
GTGATCGCGGCGAGCACCTCGACGGCCTCGTCCTTCGGCACGAACACGCCGAGCTCCCTGGCGATCCGCGGCACCGAGGAGAGTCCGCCGCCCACGAGGACGCCGAAGCCCTCCTGCCCCTCGTGGATCGCGCCGACGAGCGCGATGCAGTTGATCTCGGGGGCGTTGTCGCGGTCCGGCGTGGCCGCGATCGAGTACTTGTGCTTGCGCGGCAGATTCGAGAAGTCGGGGTTGCCGTAGAAGAAGTCGGCCGCCCGCTGGATCACCTCGCTGCAGTCGAAGAGCTCCAGCGGGTCGATCCCCTGCACCGGCGAGCCCGTGATGTTGCGCACGGTGTCGCCGCACCCGCCCGCGGTCGTGATGCCGGCGGCATCGAGGTGGGCGAAGACATCGGGCAGGCTCTCCAAGGACAGATGGTGCAACTGGACGTTCTGGCGAGTCGCAAGCTCGCCGACGCCGCGCCCGAACCGGTTCGAGACCTCGCCGATCGCGCGCAGCTTCGCGGGCTCGACGAAGCCTGCCGGCAGCTTGACGCGCAACATGAACGTGCCGATCTTCGGCTTGTCGTGGTAGAGCCCCCACCACTGGAGGCGCACGATGTCCTCCTCCGGCACCGCTTCGTAGCCGGCGGCGATGAGCGCGGGCAGCTCGTCGCGAATGCCGAGCGGCGCCTTGTCGCGCTTGATGCGCTCCACGGGGTTGCGCTTGAAGACCAGATCCCAATCGGCTTCGGGTCGCTCGCGTCTTGGACGCACGGTCGTGCTCACGGACACCTCCATGACGGCATGCAGCTGCCGCCCTTGCGGGATACGGCCTCGGCACGGTGTCGCTCGCCCACCGGCGGAGCGACGTTGCGTGCTGGCCGAAACGATCAACGCTCGCGCGTTGTTTCAGGCTCGCGTTCTCGGTCTAACGCGGATGGCGCAGGAGCCCGCCCGCGAAGTGCCTTCCGAGCAGCGCCCGGATGCGACTACGGGTACGGACAGTGGTGCGCGTAACGACTCCTCTCGACGCTCGACATCCTCCGAGCCACCTGGCTCGCCGGGATTGGCACCTTGCCCCTGGGGGGCAGGTTGCCGAGGTGTCATCGGGCCGGAACCCTCAACCTCTCCTGATGTGGAGCGGAAAATCCGCGTCCGCCCGGGAGCATACACAGCGCGCGCCGACGCACACCGAGCGTGCGTCGACGCGCCGGCTCCGGTCTGAGGGCGTCAGCGGTGCAGGAAGCCGACCGGCGCCGCGAAGCGGCCGATCGGGCGCGGGCGGCGAGCGCGCCGAGTGGCGCCGCCGAGCAGCGATCCGAGCGCCTCCGCGAGGTGCTCGACGTCATCGATGTCCGAGCCGATGCCGAGGCTCGCACGCACGGCCCCCGCCCCCGCACCGCGCGACGAGGCACGCAGGTGGCGCACGAGCGGGTGGGCGCAGAAGGCCCCCGAGCGCACCGAGATCGCGTGCTCCTCGGCGAGGCGCCGGGCGATCTCCTCGGCCTCGAGACCCGGGGCGTGGAACGACGCGAGCGCGACGCGGGGTGCATCCTCGTCGTTCCACTGCGAGAGCACGCGGATGCCGGGAACGGCCGCGAGGCGCTCGCGCAGGAGCGCGCCCATCGTCATCTCCTCGCCCGCGAGCACGTGCATCCCGTAGGCCGCCAGCACCTCGCAGGCGGCACCGAGCGCGATCGCGCCGAAGACGTTCGGCGTGCCCGCCTCGAAGCGGGCGGGCGCATCGTTCCAGACCACGCTGTCGTCCAGCACCCGCGCGACGGCTCCGCCACCGTGCAGGAGCGGCTCGGCATCCGCGATCCGCCGTCCGCGCGCGACGAGCGCGCCGACGCCGAATGGCGCGTAGAGCTTGTGCCCCGAGAGCGCGAGGTGGTCGATGCCGAGCGCCTCCATGTCGATCGGCACGTGCGGCGCCAACTGCGCAGCGTCCACGCAGATCTCGGTGCCGTAGGAGTGCGCGAGCTCCGCCAGCTCGCAGATCGGCAGGATCTCGCCCGTGACGTTGGACGCTCCGGAGATCGCGAAGAGGTCGTAGCGACCTCCTGCGAGTGCGACCTCGCTGCGCGCCAGGAGCTCGTCGGCAGAGTGCGTGAACGGGAGCAGGTCGACCTCGCGGCGGCGCCAGGGCAGCATGTTCGCGTGGTGCTCACCGGGCGTCGAGAGCACGCGTGCGCCCGCCGGCAGGCAGTGCGCGAGGACGTTGAGCGCCTCGGTCGTGTTGCGCACGAAGACCACGAGCTGGTCGCCGGCCGCGCCGACGAAGGCCCCGACCGCGCCGCGCGCTTGCTCGTAGGCGGCCGTCGACGTGCGCGACTCCGCCCCTGCCCCGCGGTGGATGCTGCCGTAGTACGGCAGAAGCTCGAGCGCGGCATCCGCAGCCGCCCGCAGGGCGGGAGCGGTCGCGGCGTAGTCGAGGTAGCGGCTGGCCCGCAGGCTGCCGTCGGAGCAGCGGACAGCAGTGCGCGCGCGGACGATCTCGGGAGCGACGTGCGGCGATGCCGCCGGACCCCGGTGGCCGTTGTCCTGGATGAGCTCCCTGACTGCCATGCCGCACCTCCAACTCGAATGCCGCTGGCATAGCAATACTCCCGAATTCCCTACTTGTCAAGTGGACAATTAGGGAATGATGCTCGGCCGCAACCTGACGGTCGTCCCTCGTTCGTGGAGGGCTCGGAAGTTTGCGCCGGGGTCTGACCCCGGCGCTCATGGCGACACCCTCCCCGTGGAGGGGCAACTCTGAGGCAGCGCCCATGCCGGCGCCAACCAGCCCACGCGCAACCACCCCACACGGCGGGCGAATCTTCCACTACCAGTGTGTAGGTGG
>CAZYYP010000361.1:0-2816 GCA_964651695.1 uncultured Gaiellales bacterium
CCATCCAGTCGACGACGGCCTTGTCGAAGTTGTCGCCGCCGAGGTGGTTGTCGCCGGAGGTCGACTTGACCTCGAAGACGCCTTCGCCGAGCTCGAGCACGGACACGTCGAACGTGCCGCCGCCGAGGTCGAAGACCAGGATCGTCTGATCCGAGCGGTCCTTGTCGAGGCCGTAGGCGAGCGCGGCCGCGGTCGGCTCGTTGATGATGCGCAGGACGTTGAGCCCGGCGATCTTGCCGGCGTCCTTCGTGGCCTGGCGCTGCGCGTCGTTGAAGTACGCGGGCACCGTGATCACGGCGTCGGTGACGGTCTCGCCGAGATACGCCTCGGCGTCGGCCTTGAGCTTCTGGAGGATCATCGCCGAGAGCTCCGGCGGCGCGAACTCCTCATCCCCCGCCTTGACGCGCACGTCCCCGTTGGGGCCCGGGACGACGTCGTAGGGGATCATCGTCATCTCCTCGGACACCTCGGCCTGCTTGCGGCCCATGAAGCGCTTGATCGAGAAGATGGTGTTCTTGGGATTGGTCTCGCGCTGGCGCTTCGCCGTCACGCCGACCAGTCGATCGCCGTCCTTGGCGAAGGCGACCACGGAGGGGGTCGTCCGGCCGCCTTCGGCGTTCGCGATCACGGTCGGCTCGCCGCCCTCCAGGACGGCCATGCACGAGTTCGTCGTACCGAGGTCGATACCGATGACCTTACTCACCGTGGTGTGCTCCTTGTATTCATGCGGGACGCGGAACGCCCTGCGAATCTTTAGTGTCAGCACAGTCTAAGACATGAGTGTCTCGTTAGCAAGAATCGGATCGAATGCTCCGCTCGTGACAAATCCCTCCAGTGGTGGACAGGCGCGCCCCTCCGCGCGCCGACGTTGTGACCGTGACCCGCCTTCGGTCGACCAGCCGCCCGACCCGGAACCGCGCCGCACGGACGTACGCGTCCGCCACCGCCGCGCTTGCCGCCGCCATCCTCCCCTCGACCGCCGCAGCAGCGCCCGGCTCCGGTACCGGAGCCTCGGTGTGGGTGCTCGCCGCGATCGGGGCGATCGTGCTCGTCCTCACCCTCATGCGGCTGCGCGCCGGCCGTCGGGGCGCTCGCATCAGCATCACCGACGTCGCCGACGGCCGGCAGATCCTGATCGCGCGCGGACGGCGCGTGACCGAGGAGCTGACGAACCTGACCGACGTCGTCGCAGAGCGCGAGGACGAGGGCACGACGCGCCACCATCAGCACGCGCTCGACATCGTGACCACGGTCCGCAGCCGCATCGGCCGCACGTCGGGCCAGCGCGTGCAGTCCCGCGCGCACCAGGATCTCGACGAGGCGGAGTGGCTGATCGGCGTCCTGCGAGCGCGCCTGGACGGGTTCGTCGAGCCGGCGCAGCCGGGCAGCGCCCTGCCCGCGACCTGCTTCTTCGATGGAGCCCACGGGCTCGCGACCGTCGAGGTCGACCTCGAGGGCATCTCCCTGCAGCGCATCCCCGTGCGCTCGTGCGCCAAGTGCGCCGTGACCCTCGTGCGCGGCGAGCGACCCCCCGTCGGGTCCGCCGAGATGGGCGGCCGCAGCATCCCGTGGCCGGCGGCGCCCCGCTGGTGCGGCTCGTGGGGATGGGCCGTGAAGGATCTCAAGCACCTCACCTACGACGGCACGTCGATCTTCGCGGACGAGCCGCGCGAGGAGAGCCGGCGACGCCGGCAGACCGTCGCCGAGCGTGCGCGCGGCCGGCGTGCACGAGTTCTCTCGGATGGGCCGGTGCTGCTGCCCGAGGAGCCCCGCGCGATCACGGGCGAACTCGACGCGGACGGGCCCGCGCCGGAGCGCCGCGTGGGCGACCGCAGGACGGGCGAGCGCCGTCAGGGCGAGCCCCATGCCGACGAGCACCGCCCCGACGAGCATCACGCAGAGTTGCCGAGGGTGCGGAGCGCCTTCGCGCTCGACGAGGACGCACCGGCGGTCACCGAGACGGCGCCCGTCGCCACCGGCGACACGCCGCCCGACTAGCACCCGTCCGTTCGTCCGGACGCGCCCGCGCGAGGCGAACGGCCCTCGCAGCGGCTCGCAGTAGCATGCCCGCCGTGGCCTCTCCCCTGCTCTGGCCGGTGCGCGCGATCGGCGCGTGGCTCCCGGACGGATGGTCGGGGTTCGCGCGCCAGATCGCCGTCTTCGTGCCGTTCGACATCGCCTACGAGGCGTCGCGCACGCTGGCCCAGGGCGGCAAGCCGAGCGCCCTGCGGCACGCGCGCGACCTCGTCAGCGCCGAGAAGGCGATCGGCCTCTACCAGGAGCACGCCGTGCAGAACTGGGCGCTCGGCGCGCCCGACTTCGTCATGGACGTCGCGAAGTTCACGTACTTCCAGTGCCAGTTCACGATCACGTTCGGCTTCGTGATCTGGGTCTACATCCGACGGCACTACGCCTACACGCTGCTCCGCAACACGCTCATCGCGACCTTCATGCTGGCCGTGCCCGGGTACATCTTCTATCCGACCGCGCCGCCGAGACTGCTGCCCGAGGAGCACTTCGTCGACGCCCTGGCGAGCTCGGCGATCAGCCAGCAGGGAACGATCGTCACGCTCTTCGGCAATCCGTACGCCGCGATGCCGAGCCTGCACACGGCGACCGCGATCCTCGTCGGCGCGACCGGCGTGCTCGTCACGCGGAACCTGCTCGTGCGGATGATCTGGGCGCTCTACCCCGCACTCGTCGTGTTCTCTATCATCGCGACGGCCAACCACTTCTTCCTCGACGGCGTCGCAGGCGCGGTCGTGCTCGCGGTCGGGCTCACGATCGTGCTCACGCTGCACCGCCGCCAGGGCTGG
>CAZYYP010000362.1:0-2801 GCA_964651695.1 uncultured Gaiellales bacterium
TCGGCCGCGCTCGTGCGCAAGCGCCTCGGGCTGCGCTCGACGTGGTTCACGGCCACGCCGGGCGCGCCCGTCGCCAAGGCGGCCGCGCAGATCGACCTGCACGCCCGCGTCGTACGCAATCGCGTGCTGCTGAGCGGCGTCGCGCCGCCCGGCGAGGTGACGCTCCAGGGCGCCGCGGCCGTCGGCTGGCGCGACATCACGGTGCACGCGGTCGCGGACGACTCCGCCGTCGCGTTCCGGCGCCCGGTCGGGGAGGCCTCGCGCTACCGGCTCGTCGCCGGCTCGCTCGCGTCGGCGGCCGTGCCGGTGATCCGGCGCTCCGGCATCCTGCTGCGCGGGCGGCCCGGTGCGCGCATGAGCGGGCGGCTCTACCCGAGCGGCGCGCGCGGCGTCGTCGCGCTCCAGCACGTCGTCCACGGGCGCTGGACGTGGGTCGCGCGCGCCACGACGCGCCGCGACGGGACGTTCCGGTTCCGGGTGCGCGCCGCGGGCGGCCGCTGGCGCGTGCGCTGGCGCGGTGCCGGCAGCTTCCTCGGATCGCTCTCGCCCGAGCTGCGCGTCGGCGCGCGCACGCTCGCCTGGACGCCGACCGATCCGCTCGCCGCGCGCGAGTGGAACCTCGCCGCGGTCGACGCGTTCGCCTACTCGGACGTGCTCCCGGTCGTACAGGACGCCCCCGTGACCGTGGCGGTGATCGACAGCGGCATCGACCGCACCAGCCCCGATCTGGTGGGCATGGTGCCGCTCGCGCCGATCGACGAGGCGCATGACCCGACGACCTCGCTCGTGCACGGCACCGCGGTCGCGGGCATCATCGCGGCGGCCGCCGACAACGGCATCGGCGGCGTCGGCGTGGGCGCGCCGTACGTGAAGCTGCTCGACTACCGCGTGGTCAGCGGCGGCGAGGTCGATCCGAGGGTCGAGGCGCGTGCCATCCGCGACGCCGTCGGCGCGGGGGCGCGCGTGATCAACCTCTCGCTCGGAGGCCGTCGCGATCCCCTGCACCCGAGTCTCGACGAGTTCTCGCGTGCCGAGCGCGACGCCATCTCCTATGCCTTCAAGCGCGGCGCCGTCATCGTCGCCGCGATCGGCAACTCACAGCTCGGCATCGGCGAGTACGCCAGTTGGCCGGCGGCGTTGCGGCACGTGATCGGAGTCTCGGCCGTCGATACGCACCTCGCCTGGGCGACGTTCTCGAACACGGACCCGGTGTTCAACGACATCGCCGCCCCCGGCGTCGGCATCATCACGACCGTTCCGCGCACGCTCGCGCCCACGGGCTCCTCGCTCGACGCGCCGCCCGGCACCACGGTCGGGGGCGACGGCACGGTGCTCGGCACGTCGTTTGCGGCGCCGCACGTGTCCGCCGCCGCCGCCGTCCTGTTCGCTCGTCACCCCGAGTTCACCCCCACGCAGGTCATGTGGATCCTCGAGCACACGGCGCACCGCCTCGGCGACATCACGAGCGTCGGCCGCGACAAGTTCACGGGCTTCGGCCTGCTCGATGTCAGCGCGGCGGTCAAGTTCGCCGACGGGCCGGCCACGTCGCTCCCGCCGGGCGACCCCGACGAGCCCAACGACGTCGCCTCCGAGGCGCAGGTGCTCGCGACCTCGGACGGCTTCGCCGACGCCGTCGCCGACTTCGGCGACGACCGCCGCGACGTCTACCAGGTCTACGTGCGCTCGGGTCAGTCGCTCACGATCCGAACCGAGCCGCTGCCCGCCCTGGGCGGCAACCTCGGGCTCGACGTGGGGATCTACTCGCCCGGGTCGACGGACCTCGCGAGCTCGGCCACGGTCCCGCTCTTGATCAAGCGGTCACCGGCCTCGGCGAGCTATCTGCACATCCGCAACGCGACCGGCCGGGACGGGTTCTACCTCGTCCAGGCCTCGGCGCGGCGCGGCTGGGGCGCCTACCGCCTCCGCTGGGACGTCCAGGCCCAGTGACTTCCGGATCGGAGCACCAGGGGCCCGTCTCTCAGTAGGGCGTGGCCCCTGCCATCGCCAGACGCAAACGCCCTACCGAGACGGGGCCCTAGGCGCCGAGCAGCTCGTCGGGCGGCACGTCGCGCAGGACGCGCGCCGGCTGGCCCACGACGACGGTTCGCGCCGGCACGTCGCGCAGCACGATCGCGCCGGCACCGACGAACGCGTCCTCGCCGATCTCGACGCCCGGCAGCAGGATCGCCGCGCCGCCGACGCGCGCGCCGCGACGGATGACCGCGCCCTTGAGGAGCGCCTTGCGGCGCTCGGTGCGGCCCATGAAGTTGTCGTTCGTCGTCACGACGCACGGCGCGATGAAGACGTCGTCCTCGAGCTCGCAATAGGCCGTCACGTAGGCCTCGGCCTGGATGCGCACGCGCGCGCCGATCGTCGTGTCGTTCTCGACGGTCGCGCCCCGGCCGACGACGCTGCCGGCGCCGATCGTGACGCGCTCGCGGACGAGCGCGAGATCGCCGACGATGACCCGTTCGGCCAGCACCGACCCGGCGAAGACGATCGCACCGGTCGAGATCGTGCAGCCCTCGCCGATCTGCAGACCGGGCAGTTCGCCGCGAGCGGCCGTCGACTGGCCGCCGAGCACCGGGCGCTTGCCGAGCACCGCGTTGTCGGCGACGACCGTGCCCGCGCCGATCGTGCAGCCGTCGTGGACGACGACGTTCGCACCGAACGCGACGCCCTCGCCGATCGTCACGTCGTCGCCGACATGCAGGTTCGGCCCGCGCGGATCCTGTCGCAGGCTCATGCGTCCAGCTTCACGACGCGCCCGCCGTCGTCGAGCGAGGCCTGCATCGCCGCCA
>CAZYYP010000363.1:0-2798 GCA_964651695.1 uncultured Gaiellales bacterium
TGCTGTTCGTGAACAACCTCAACACGGTCGGCGGCGGCCAGCCCGTCCTGACCGGGCCGGGCATCATCAACAAGGCCAACGCCGCGAAGGTCGCCGCGCTCGCCGCGAAGGGCACCCGCTAGCCACCCCCCGGGGGTGGGTGGCATAGTTGGCCGCCCACCCCCGTGCGTCGCGCCGCGACGACTCGATGACAGACACCGCAGCCACCGCCCCGGCCACCGATGAGCGCCTCGCCCGCGTCAACATCGTCGCGCGCCTGGTCGGACGCCCCGACATCGGCGCCGTCTTCGGCGCGGTCGCGGTGTTCTTCCTGTTCGCCTACACGGCGAGCTCGGTCGCGTGGATCTCCGACCTCGGCATCACGAGCCAGTGGATGGACCAATCGGCGCAGTACGGCATCGTCGCCGTGCCCGTCGCCCTGCTCATGATCGGCGGCGAGTTCGACCTCTCGGCCGGCGTGATGATCGGCAGCTCCGGGCTCCTGCTCGCGCTCCTGACGACGCGCGCCGACTGGAACGTCTGGCCGTCGATCGCCGTCGTGATGGTGTTCGGCGCGGCGATCGGGTTCATCAACGGCTACACGGTCGTGAAGACCAAGCTGCCGAGCTTCATCGTCACGCTGGGGACGTTCTTCATCCTGCAGGGCGTCAATGCGGGCGGCACGCTCAAGATCACCGGCACCGTCGCCATCAACGGCATCGACGCGGCTCCCGGGTTCGACTCGGCGCGCCCCTTCTTCGCCTCGAGCGTCTGGTCGCCGTATGACTTCAAGGTCAACGTCATCTGGTGGCTCGGCCTGACGGTGGCCGGCGCGTGGCTGCTCGCGCGCACGCGCTTCGGCAACTGGATCTACGCCGTCGGCGGCGACCCCGTGGCTGCGCGCAACGTCGGCGTGCCCGTCGCGCGCACCAAGATCGCGCTCTTCATGATGACGTCGATGACCTCGGCCCTGCTCGGGATCATCACGGCCATCGGGCTGCGCGGCATCCAGGCCAACGAGGGCGTCGGCCGCGAGTTCATCTTCATCATCGCCGCCGTGGTCGGCGGCTGCCTGCTGACCGGCGGCTACGGCTCCGTCATCGGCGCGGCCTTCGGCGCAGCGATTCTCGGCATGGCGAGCATCGGGATCATCCTCTCGCAGTGGGACAGCAACTGGGTCTACGCGTTCCAGGGCGTGATCCTCGTGCTGGCCGTCATGCTCAACGCCGCCATCCGCGCACGCGCGGCCGGAGCGAGGGCGAGATGAGCGAGTCCGCGACCACGCCGCACCTGCTCGAAGCCCGCGGCCTCTGCAAGTACTACGGCAACGTCGTGGCGCTCAAGGACATCTCGGCCTACGTCGACGCCGGCGAGGTGACGTGCGTGCTCGGCGACAACGGCGCCGGCAAGTCGAGCTTCATCAAGATCCTCTCGGGAGCGCACCGGCCGGACGAGGGCCGGCTGCTCGTCGATGGCGGGGAGGTGCACTTCCACTCGCCGCGCGACGCGCGTGCCGCCGGCATCGCAACGGTCTACCAGGACCTCGCGATGGTGCCGCTGATGTCGGTCTGGCGGAACTTCTTCCTCGGCGCCGAGCCGACGACGGGCGTCTGGCCGCTGCGGATGTTCGACGTCAAGAAGGCGCGCGAGACGGTCCGCACCGAGCTGCGCGGCATGGGCATCGACATCCGCGACCCCGATCAGCCCGTCGGGACGCTCTCGGGCGGCGAGCGGCAGTCGGTCGCGATCGCGCGCGCGATCTACTTCGGCGCACGCGTGCTGATCCTCGACGAGCCCACCTCGGCGCTCGGCGTCAAGCAGGCCGGCGTCGTGCTGCGCTACATCCTGCAGGCGCGCGAGCGCGGCGTCGGCGTGATCTTCATCACGCACAACCCGCACCACGCCTTTCCCGTCGGCGACCGCTTCGTCTGCCTCAACCGCGGCCGGATGCTCGGCTCCTTCCGCAAGGACGAGATCGACCAGACCGAGCTCGTGCGCCTGATGGCGGGCGGCGCCGAGCTCGCCGAGCTCGAGCACGAGCTCGCGACGATCAAGACCCAGATCAGCGCCTCCGGCGGCTAGCGGGCCACCCGGCGTTCAGACGCGGGACGGATCGAAGCGCTCGCGCCGCACGGAGCGGCCATGGCGCGGCTTCGTGCAGATCCTCGTCATCGCCGTCGCCTCGTCTCAGCCGGCCGCGACGCGCTCGATCGCGGAGCCGACAGTCTGCGCGTACGCCCGGATCGCGAGCTCGAGGTGCTCGATGGGGGTGTCCTCCTCCTTGGCGTGGCTGATGCCGTTCGCCGAGGAGGAGAAGATCATCACGGTCGGCACGTGGCGTGCCATCTCGGCGGCATCGTGCAGGGGGCCTGACGGCAGCGCGTGGTCGGTGCCCGAGACCGCGGCGCAGGCCGCGCGTGCCGCGGCGATCAACTGCCGATCGAACGGGATCGGCTCGATGCTCCAGAGCGGCTCCCATTCGACGGTGCATTTCTCGGCCGCCGCCGCGTCGTCTGCGAGCGAGCGCGACTCGGCCAGCAGGGCGGCCAGAACACCTGCATCCAGGTGACGCTGATCGAGCAAGAGCGCGGTCTCGCCCGCGATCGCGGTCACGACCCCGGGCTTGGAGTCGGCGCCGCCCGTCGTGGCGACCGCGCCGTGGCGGATGGCCGCATCGCGGACCGCGAGTGCAAAGCGCGCGGCGGCGAGGAACGAGTCGCGGCGGTGCGTCATCGGCGTCGATCCCGCATGCGCGGCCTGTCCGCGGAAGACCACGCGGTTGCGCTCCACGCCGACCGTGCCGAGCACCGTGCCGACCG
>CAZYYP010000364.1:0-2786 GCA_964651695.1 uncultured Gaiellales bacterium
TCTCTCTGTGAAACGCTCAAACATAAGCTTCTCCGCACGTTACCAGAGGCCCCTTTGCGTACCCGCGGCACGCACCGGAGGCGTTCTGAGATCGGCATCGGCAGCACCCGTTGTGTCCTTGAGACGCCGGAAGGGGGTGTTAGTCAGCGGTCGCCGCGCGACCTGCCACGAAGTCGCGGTAGCGATAGCGCGGCTCGAAGCCGAGACTCGCGTAAAGCGCCTGCGCGGCGGTGTTTTTCGTCTCGGCCTGCAGGATCGCCCGCCGCGCCCCGCAGCGTGCGCCCCAGTCGAAGAGCCGCCCGCTGATCGCGCGCGCGAGTCCCAGGCGCCGGCGTTCGGGGAAGGTCGCGACGGACGCGATGTAGAGCCAGTCGTCCTCGAGCCGCGCATACCCCGTCGCCGCCGGCGCGCCGCCGACGCGCGCGAGCGCGAAGCGGCGAGGCGCCTCGCCGCTCCCGAGCACCCAGCGCGCGCCCGGATCCTGCTCGGGAGGCCACTGGCGCTCGATCGCCTGGAAGACACGCAGCCACTCCTCGCCGAACGCGGGCAGCAACTCGATCCCGTCGCCTGCCTCGGGCGTCGTCCCCTCGGGCAGCTCGCGGGCGACCATCACGACCGCTTCCGTATCGATGTGGTAGCCGCGCTCCCGCAGCAGGGGCTCGAACCCGTCCGGCGTCAGCGGCGTCAGCCGGAACCCCGGCCGCAGCCCCCGGCTACGGTACTCCCGCTCGGCGCGCGCGATGAGACCCTCGAGGTCGCCGCCGCCCGCCTCGACGCGCGCCGAGTTGGCCCGTCGCGTGAAGCCGTGGGTGAAGCGCAGCACCGCGCCGTCGAGCTCGAGGCGCTCGCGGGGAGGCCACGCCCGCTCGCAGACGGCCTCGAGTTCGGCGACCTCGGACATCCGCGCAGGATAGGAGCTTCCACCCCTCGGCCTGCGAGGATCCCGCCCATGCCGGATCTGACCCGCGCACAACTGCTCGCCGGGGCGGGCGCGGCGGCACTGCCGCTGCGGCGCAGAGCGCCCGCGCCGCTCGCCGCGCTCGCCGCCGCCATGCGCGGCCCGGTGCTGCTGCCGGGCAGCGCGGCCTACAACCGCGTGCGGCCCGTCTTCAACGGCCGCTACGACGGCGTGCACCCGGCGGCCGTCGCCCAGCCGCTCGACGCGCGTGATCTCGCGGCGGCGCTCGAGGTGGCGCGCGCGCGAGGGATCGCCGTGCGCATCCGCGCGGGCGGCCACAGCTACATCGGCGCCTCGACGGTCGCCGGCGGCGTGATCCTCGATCTGCGGCGGCTGCGCGGCATCCGGATGCTCGCCGACGGGAGCGTGCTCGCGGGCGCCGGGCTGCGCCAGATCGAGCTGCTGATCGCCCTCGCGAAGCACGGCCGGGCGGTCGTGCACGGCTCCTGCCCGACTGTGGGCCTGGCCGGGTTCACGCTCGGCGGCGGGTACGGCTTCGGCGCGCGGCGCTACGGCCTCTCGTGCGACAACCTGCTCGCCGCGAACGTCGTCGATCTCCGGACGATCGCTCCCGGCGCGGCCGACGCGAACCTCCTGCACGGTCTGCGCGGTGCGGGTGCGAGCCTCGCGCCGGTCACGTCGCTGCGCTTGCGGACGCATGCCGTCGGAGCGGTCACGACGTTCTTCGCGAGCTACCCGTGGTCGCGTGCCGCCGAGGTGGTGCGCGCATTCGCGCTGCGCGCCGCGTCCGCGCCGGCGCCCCTCGCCGCAATCTGCTCGCTCTCGACCGGGGCCGGGTCGGCATCCGTCCAGGTCTTCGGGCAGTACCTCGGCACGGGCGGCGCGGCAACGAACGCGATCGCGGCCCTGCTCGAGCCCGGGGCGAGCCTCGCGCAGCGCACGCGCTCCTATCTCGACGCTCAACTCGTCTTCGCGGGCTGTCTGGGCAAGACGACCGCGCAGTGCCGCCCGCAGAGCGAGGGCGGCGTGCTCGGCCGCGACACGTTCGTCGCGGGATCGGCGTACATCGCGCAGCCGTTCGGCCCTGCCGGCGCGCAGTCCCTGATCGACGTGATCGACGCGCGGCAGGCGGCTCGCGGATCCGGCGTGCTGCTCTTCGACGCCCAGGGCGGGGCGATCGACGATGCCGCCGCGGGTCAGACGTCGTTCATCCACCGCGGCCTGCGCTGCTCGGTGCAGATCCTCAGCTACGAGGGCGGCAGCGCCGCGGGCATCGCGCGAGCCCGCGCCTTCGTCGCCGCGGCGCGCGCCGCGCTGAAGCCGATCGGGAACGGGCAGGCGTACCAGAACTACCCGGACGCCGACCTCACGACCTGGCGCGCCGCCTATTACGGCAGCGCCTACTCCGACCTCGTGGCGCTCAAGCACGAGCGCGATCCCTACCGCCTCCTGCACTTCCCGCAGGCAATCGGGGTGTAGTCGGCCGGCGGGCCGCACTGCGGTCGCCGCCTGCTCTCGTGATCTGCCTCGGTCAGGTGCCGACGTAGGCCGCGAGGTGCTCCCCGGTGAGGGTGGAACGGGCGGCGACGAGGGCGGCGGGGGTGCCCTCGAAGACGATCCGGCCGCCCTCGTGGCCCGCGCCGGGGCCGAGGTCGATGATCCAGTCGGCGTGCGCCATGACCGCCTGGTGGTGCGTGATGACGACGACCGACTTGCCGGAGTCGACGAGCCGGTCGAGCAGGCCGAGCAGGTGCTCGACATCGGCGGGGTGCAGGCCGGTGGTCGGCTCGTCGAGGACGTAGACGCCGCCTCGTTCGGCCATGCGGGTGGCCAGCTTGAGCCGCTGCCGCTCGCCGCCGGACAGCGT
>CAZYYP010000365.1:0-2777 GCA_964651695.1 uncultured Gaiellales bacterium
GCGCGGCGATCTGCTCGACCAGGCCGCCGTTCATGACGGCGATGCGGTCGCTCATGGTGAGCGCCTCCTCCTGGTCGTGCGTGACGTACACGAAGGTCGTGCGCGTGCGGCTCTGGATCTCCTTGAGCTCGAGCTGCATCTCCTGCCGCAGCTTGAGGTCGAGTGCGCCGAGCGGCTCGTCGAGCAACAGCGCCGCGGGTTCGTTGACGAGCGCGCGCGCGAGGGCGACGCGCTGCTGCTGGCCGCCCGAGAGCTGCGTCGGGCGTCGCTCCTCCATCCCCTCGAGGCGCACCGCGCGCATCGCCGAGGCGACGCGGGTGCGCACGTCGTCCCGGCTCACGCGCTTGACGCGCAGCCCGAACGCGACGTTCTCGAACACGCTCATGTGCGGGAAGAGCGCGTAGGACTGGAAGACCATGTTGACGTGCCGCTTGGCAGGCGGGACGTGTGTCACATCGCCGCCGCGCAGCAGGATGCGGCCGCTCGTCGGCTCCTCGAAGCCCGCGATCATGCGCAAGGTCGTCGTCTTGCCGCAGCCCGACGGCCCGAGCATCGAGAAGAACTCGCCCTCGTGGATCTCGAACGAGACGTCGTCCACGGCAACGACCGTGTCGAAGCGCTTCGTCACCGACTCGAGGACGATCGCTTCGGTCGCGGCTGTGCTGGAGTCTCCCGCGGTCAAGTGGCGACTATAGACGGAAGGTCACGCGCGCGTGCGCCAGCGGACGGCCACCGAGGCCGCGAATGCGAGGGCCCCGGCCAGCGCGAAGGCCGTCGCGTCGTTCGCGACCTCGGCCACGGTGCCGGTGACGACCGGCCCGATGAGCGCACCGACACCCCAGCTGACCGACAGCATTCCCATTGCGACGCCCTGACCAACGCCGGCGCGCTCGGCCCCGTCCGCGGCCAGCGGATACGCGGACGTGAAGCCGATCGCCTGGGCGATCCCGACGGCGACCATCGCAGCGATGAAGACGCCGGTGCCGAGTGGCAATGCCATCGCGCCCATCGCCGGCGCCATCATCAGCGTGCCGAGGCCGACGAGCCTGAGGCGGTCGATCCGATCTGCGAGGCGCGCGATCGTGAGCGTGGTCGCGGCGCCGAAGATCGCGACGATCGTAAAGGCGGCGCCGACGCCGCTCTGCGAGACGCCCTTGCTCGCGAGGTGCAGCGACCCGAGCGTTTGCATCGTCGTGCCGACGATCGCGAGCACCATCAGCGCGACGATGGCCGAGAGCAGCCAGGAGTCGCGCGTCACGGTGCGGATGCTCTCGCGGAACGGGACGTGCTCGTGCTTGGACTTGCCGACCTCGGGCTCGCGCGAGGCGACGGCGGCGAGCACCAGCACAACGGCGCCGAGCCCGCCCATCGCGGCCTTCTGGCCGACGAGGTGCACCAGCGGGCCGCCGAATAGCGGGCCCGCGATCGCCCCGACGGGCAGGCCCGAGTTGATCAGCGCGGCCGTGCGCCCGCGACGCGCAGGCGGCACGCTGCCGATCGCCCACGCGAGCGCCGCCGACCACGAGACGGCGCTGAAGACGCCGGCGGCGAATCTGAGGCTCACGAGCTCCGCGAACGAGCCGACGAACGCGTGCAACGGCGCGGCGATCGAGAAGAGCAGCGTCGCGGCGATCGTCACCCGCCGCGGCCCGAAGCGGTCGGCGAGGCTCCCCGCCGGCACCGAGGCAAGCAGCACCGCGGCGCTGTAGGCCCCGACCACGACGCCCGCCTGCGCCTTGCTGAGGTGCAGCGAGTGCTCCCAGCCCGGCAGCAGCGGCGCCACCGCGAACCACAGCACGAGGTCGAAGAAGACGAGTGCGCCGACGAGCAGCGTCAGGCGACTGCGCATCGTTCCGTACCCGTCCTGGCCGAGCTCCGCCGCGACGTCGGTCAGGGCAGACGCCAGTCGATCGGCTCGGCGCCCTGCTCGGCGAGCAGCGCGTTGGCGCGCGAGAACGGCCGGGAGCCAAAGAACCCGTTGTGGGCCGAGAGCGGGCTCGGATGCGCGCTCTCGATACTCGGATGCGGCGCGAGCAGCGGCTTGAGCGTGCGCGCGTCGCGGCCCCAGAGGATCGCCACGAGCGGCCTGTCCCTGAGCGCCAGCGCCCGGATCGCCTGCTCGGTCACGGCCTCCCAGCCCTTGCCGCGGTGGGAGCCCGGGGTTCCCGGGCTTACGGTCAGCACGCGGTTCAGCAGGAGCACGCCCTGCTGCGTCCAGGCTGTGAGGTCGCCGTTGGCCGGCGGCGGGTGGCCGAGATCCTCCCGGTACTCCTGGAGAATGTTGCGCAGGCTGCCGGGCAGCGGCCGGACGTCGGGGCCGACGCTGAACGAGAGGCCGACCGGGTGACCGGGCGTCGGATACGGATCCTGGCCGACGATCAGGACGCGCACGTCGTCGAGCGGCTGCTGCAGCGCGGCGAGGATCTTGGCGGCCGGCGGCAGGAACGGCCTGTTCGCGGCACGTTCGGCGCGGAGGAAGTCGCCGAGCCGGCCGATGACATCGCTGACGGGCGCGAGCGCCTCAGCCCAACCGGGGCCGACGCTGTCGGCCAGCGAGCGGGTCGCGGAGTCGGCGGTGCTCACGCCTGCGATCGTACGAGGCCCGGTGCGCCGGGGCCAGCGGCGCGGCGCAGGGCAGGGCAGGCGCGCGGCGCGAGCGAACTACGATCCGAGGCGCGCCCTCGTAGCTCAGGGGATAGAGCAACGGTTTCCTAAACCGTGTGTCGGAGGTTCGAGTCCTCCCGGGGGCATCGCCGATTTCGGCTTGAGCAGGGGAA
>CAZYYP010000366.1:0-2764 GCA_964651695.1 uncultured Gaiellales bacterium
TGCGTGCATGCATGCAATCCATCCGGGGTTCGCGGGCGAATGACGACGTGGGCGACGTCGCTGCACGCGGGGCCTCGAAGCCGGTTGTCGGAGGGCGGCGTCCGGGGTTCTTGGCGTCGGGGCCGGCTGGGGCGATACTGCGGAGATGAGCACCGGCCCCCACGGCGGCGTGGAACTCGACCTCGAGTGCGAGCGGTGCGCTCCGGGCGACGCGGTGCGCGGACGGGTGGCACCGGTGCCCAAGGTGCTCGCCGTGGATCTGGTGCGCGTCGAATCGTCGCCGACCTCGACGCTCGAGTTCACGGTCGCGAGTGCGCCGCCGGCGTCCGATGGCGCATTCGCCCTGACCGTGCCGGAGGATGCGCCCCCGAGCGTGGCCGGGCAGCGGTGCGCGCTCGTCTGGCGGATCCGGGCGCGCACGAGCGAGTACCCGCAGCACGCCGACCGGCGGCAGACGCTGGAGATCGCATGTCCGTCCTGACCGATGCGGAGCGCCATGCACTCGCGATGCGCCTCGTCGGCGACTTCGAGGCGCGGCGGTTCCACGTCGAGCTCGCCTCCGCCGAGCTCGTCGGCGGCGGGGAGATCGCCGGCCGCGTGCATCGCGATCGCGAGCTGGCCGCCGGGCCGATCGTCGTGCGCGCTCGCTGCATGGAGGCCTGGCGCGAGGCGCCCCCGCGCGTCCCGATCCTGCCCGCCAACCGCTCGATGCGGATGCCGCGCTGGCACGAGCGCACGCTGTGGTCGGAGGAGCAGGTGCTGGACGGGCTCTCCGAGACGCACTGGGCCGGCTTCCGCTTCACGCTCCCCGCCGGGCTGCCGCCCGCCGTCGAGGCGCGCTCGGTCGCGTGGCGTTACGAGATCGAGGCACGCCGCCCGCTGCGGCTGCGTCCCGACGAGCGCGCCATCTCCGTGCCGCTCGGCTTCCGGGCCATGCTGCTCGAGCCGGGACTGCCCACCCCGCTCCGGCTCGCGTGAGCGTCCACCGCGCGGCTGAGGTCGGCTTCGCCCGCGCCGCCGATGCCTACGAGCGCGGCCGCGCCATGTTCCCCGCGGACGCGGTCGCTGCGATGCTCGCCTCGACGGGCGCGGCGCCGGGAGTCACGCTGCTCGAGCTCGGGGCCGGCACGGGCAAGCTGACGCGCTCGCTCACGGGCAGCGGCGCGCGGGTGATCGCGCTCGAGCCGGTCGCCGAGATGCGCGCCAAGCTGGCCGCCGGCGTGCCCGGAGCCGAACTGCTCGACGCGGTGGCCGAGGCGATCCCGCTGGCGGATGGGAGCGTCGACGCCGTGGTCGTCGCGCAGGCCTATCACTGGTTCGATCCCGAGGCCGCGACGGCCGAGGTCGCGCGCGTGCTGCGTCCCGGCGGGGCCGTCGCCCTCGTGTGGAACCGGCGCGACGAGAGGGTCGCGTGGATGCGCGAGCTCTCCCGCATCCTCGACACGCGCTCGGGCGACGCGCCGCGCTACCGCAACGGCACCTGGCGCCGCGGCTTCGACGGCAACCCGGCGTTCGCACCGCTCGAGCTGCACACGTGGCCGCACCGGGGCGCCGAGGGGCGCGACGTCGTGATGGCACGCGTGGCATCCATGAGCTTCGTCGCGGCGCTCGATGACGAGCCGCGCGCCACGCTGCTCGCCCAGATCGAGGAGCTGGTCGCGACCCACCCGGACACGCGCGGGCGCGAGGACGTCGCGCTGCCCTACGTGACCGAGCTCTTCACGACCCGCAAGCTCGCAGCGTAGGGGGCCGAGAAAACGCCGCCGGGCCGCTGCGTCGCAGCGGCCCGGCTTGCCGGCTCGTGGTTCCTAGTAGCGGTCGAGGTACTGCTTGAACTCCCAGTCGTGGACCTGCTCGCGGTAGTCGCTCCACTCCTTGCGCTTCTCGCTGATGAAGGCGTCGTAGATGTGGTCGCCGAGTGCCGACTTGAGTACGGAGTCGGCCTCGAGCGCCGTGAGCGCGTCCTCGAGGTTGTGGGGAAGGCCCGTGATGCCGAGCTCGGCCGACTCCTGGTCCGAGAGGTGGTAGATGTTGACGTCTACCGGCGCCGGCGGCTTCGCCGCCTTGCGGACGCCGTCGAGCCCCGCTGACAGCAGGCAGGCGAACGCGAGGTACGGGTTTGCGGTGGGATCGGGCGTGCGCAGCTCGACGCGGGTCGAGTGGCCGCGCTTGGCCGGGATGCGGATCGCCGCCGAGCGGTTGCCGGGCGACCAGGCGATGTAGACCGGCGCCTCGTAGCCGGGGATCAGCCGCTTGTAGGAGTTGACCGTCGGATTGCAGATGGCGGTCAGGGCCGGGAGGTGCTCGAGCAGGCCTGCGATGTAGCCGTACGCCGCCGCCGAGAGCTGGAGGTCGTCGCTCGGGTCGAAGAACGCGTTCTGCCCGCCGCGCGAGAGCGACTGGTTGATGTGCATGCCGGAGCCGTTCTCGCCGTACAGCGGCTTGGGCATGAACGTCGCGTGGATGCCGTTGCGCGCCGCGGCGTGCTTGACGACCCAGCGGAACGTGATCAGGTTGTCGGCCGTGGTGAGCGGATCCGCGTGGCGGAAGTCGATCTCGTGCTGGCCGATCGCGACCTCGTGGTGCGACGCCTCGAGATGGAAGCCGAGGTTGGTCAGCTCGTCCTCGATGTCGCGGCGCGTGTCCTCGGCGAGATCGTCCGGATAGACATCGAAGTAGGAGGCGTGGTCGTGCGGATCGAGTGTCGGCCGGTTCTCCTCGCCGCGCTTGAAGAGGAAGAACTCGGCCTCGGGGCCGACCGACA
>CAZYYP010000367.1:0-2755 GCA_964651695.1 uncultured Gaiellales bacterium
GGCTCCTCGACCACGGGCTCCTCGGCGACCGGCTCCTCGACAGGCGCGTTCGCGGCCGTCACGGCCTCGTCCACGGTGCCGGTGGGCGGGTCGTCCGCGGGCACGGGCGCAGGCGCCTCGGCATCCACGGCGGCGGGTTCCTCGACAGCGGCCGGCTCCACGTTCACCGGCTCCTCGGTCGGGGCGTCGCCGCCAGCCGAACCGGGCTCGATCACGGGTGCGTCCGGCGTCTCCTCGGCGGGCGACTCCATACTCACACGTGAACCCTAGATGATCCCTCCTGCCCGCTGATTCGGGCACGCGCTAGCATCGGGCTCGTTGCCATCAGCCAACCGGAGGCGAGAGCCATGCACGCAGAGAGCCGCGCGACGACATCCTGGAGCGGGACGCTCGCTCGCGGATCGGGCCAGACCTCGCTCGCAAGCGGGGCGGCGGGGCCGCTCGAGGTCAGCTGGTCGCACCGCACGGAGCGGGCCGCAGGCACGACCAGCCCCGAGGAGCTGATTGCAGCCGCACACGCCAGTTGCTACGCGATGGCGTTCTCGCACGAGCTCGCCGAGGCGGGCGCGACGCCGGAGCATCTCGATGTCTCGGCCACGGTCACGTTCGAGATCGTCGATGGCGCACCGACCATCTCCCGCAGCGCGTTGACGGTGCGCGGCGCGGTGAGCGGCATCGACGCCGAGGGCTTCGCGCGCGTGGCCGCGGCGGCCAAGGACGGTTGCCCGGTGTCGCGCGCGCTCAAGGGCAACGTCGAGGTAACCCTCGACGCGGCGCTCGCCTGATCACTCGGGGCGCAGCGTCCAGCGCCGTTGCAGCGCCTGGATCGCACGCCAATGGCGCCGGCGCACCATGGGCCGGAAGATCGTGAACCAGGTCATCATCCCGGCGGGGATGAGGAAGAGGAGCGAGATCGGCCTGGTCAGCCCGACCGCGATGCAGATCAGGGCGAATCCCCCGATCCCGAGCCAGCCCATGCGCCGGTAGGAGCGGTCGAGTGCGCGGATCTTCTCGTAATCCGCCTCGGGCACCTGCCGCGTCGACCACGTCTTGCCGCACTCGCACGTGTACGACTCGCCGTAGTCGAGCTTGCGCGGCTCGCCGCAGTCGCACGTGATGGTGATCTTGGGAGAGGACCTGCGCACGATGCTTGCATCCTGACAGGCCGGCGGGAAGCGGGCCCCGCCGGCCTGTCGGGGTTCCCTTCAGCTCGCCGGGGTGGCCTGCTCCTCGGCCGGGAGCGCGGGAGCCGGCAGGCTCCACTGCAGCTTGCCCTTGTCCTCGACCACGACGCGATAGACGTACAGCGCGACGGAGATCACGAGCACGATCAGGCCCCAGACGAAGATCTCGTTGCCGCCCGAGTACCCGGTCAGGTTGAACGAGATCGATCCGACGACCAGGTAGACGATGTCGAGCACGAGGCAGAGCACCGCCAGTGACGTCCAGATCGGGCCGAGCCGGATCGGCCTCGGCCAGCCCGGGCGATCCTTGCGCAGCAGCAGGAACCCGGAGATCGCGAAGATGTGCGCGATCACGTAGCCGAAGTTCGAGACGGCGAGGATCTTGAGGTAGCCGCCTCCGGCCAGCGCTCCGATCGCGATGAACAGCAGGACGAGGTTGAGCACCGCGTCGAGTGTCATCGCGTTGCCGGGCACGTTGTTGCGGTTGAGCTTGCCCAGCCAGCGGATCGTCATGCCGTCCTGGGAGATGCCGTAGAGCGCACGCGACCCGTCCATCGTGGCCGTGTTCATGGAGAGCACGATGCCGGCGCAGAGCATGATCACGAGCAGATCGGCCATCGTGCCGCCGAGCAGCTTCGAGAACGTGTCGCCGTAGAAGGTCAGGGTGTTGTTGAGCGTGACCTTCTGGTCGCCGAACGCTCCCAGCGCGCCGATCGGCAGGAGCGCGTAGACGAACACTCCGAACACCGCGGCGGCGCGCAGCGCCTTCGCCGTGTCCCGCTCCGGATCGTGGTACTCCGGGGCGAACGAGGCGCAGCACTCGAAGCCGTACGACGACCAGCACATCAGGTAGAGCCACGTGATCACGAGGCGCCAGCCGTCGTTGTAGACGAGCGAGGAGCCCGAGCCCTTGGTCTGGTAGGTGCTGAAGTTGCCGAAGTCGATCAGGTTGTGCAGGTTCCCCGAGCTCCAGTCGCCCGTGAGGTACGGGACGACGATCAGGACGAAGAGCGGGAAGAGCAGCAGGCCGCCCGTCACGTACCCCGTCCACACGGCAGGGCGCACACCCCAGACGTTGGCCGCCCAGATGCCGAGGATCGCGAGCGCGCCGATCAGGATCGCGGGACTGGAGTAGAAGTTGACGATCCCCCAGTCCTGGCTGGTGTTCCCGAACGTGCTGCTCGGGAAGAAGCGAGCCTGCAGGAGGAAGCCGACGATGGCGCCGTTGAGCGACAGCACGACCGACCAGCCGAGCCAGTAGCCGACCGCCGCGATCGGGCCGACGAACGACGTGTAGCGCTTCCACGCCTCGTGGGCGTAGACCGCGACGCCGCCCGAGAGCTTCGGGAACATCGCCGCCACCTCGGCGTAGATGTTGTTGTGCAGAGCACCGATGAGAACGGAAAACGTCCAGACCATGGTCGCGCCCCAGCCACCGAGGCTGAGGACGGATCCACCGAGCGCCGTGAGCAGGAAGCTCGGATTCGCGAGCGCGACGACGAAGCCATCGAACCAACTCATCGCCTTGATCAGCTCTCGGTCATCGACCGAAGCAACTGCCATGGCCACCT
>CAZYYP010000368.1:0-2703 GCA_964651695.1 uncultured Gaiellales bacterium
TCGAGTTCCACCGGCCGCTGCACAGCACCCCGGCCCTGGAAGCGGCGCTGGCCGCCGTGCGCGCGCGCGTCGCGCGGGTGGAGCAGGACCGCTCGCTCTCGGCCGAGGTCACGTCGCTCGCCCGAGCCCTGCGCACGGGCGAACTGGTGCTCGCGGCGTGACGATCTCCCGCCCGCTCCTACACTCCCGCGCATGAAGCCGACCCTCCGCCGCCTCGCACACCTCGGTGCGGACGAGCGCGATCGGCTGATGCGCCGCTCGCTCGACCGCATCTTCGACCCGGCGCTGTGGGCCTCGGTGCGCTCGCTCTACGAGGACGTGGCCGCGGCCGGCGACGGGGCGCTCTGCGCCGCGCTGCAGCGCTTCGACGGCGTCGACGCGGCGGCCGGCGACCTGCGCGTGGGCGACGACGAGATGGATGCCGCGGGCGCAGCCCTCTCGCCTGCGTTACGCGACGCGCTCGACAGCATGGTGAGCGCGCTCCGGAAGTACAACGAACGGGTGCTGCGCGACGCCGATTGGCGCGAGGAGATCGCGCCGGGCGTGGTCGTCGGCGAGCGCGCGCGGCCGATCGCATCGGCGGCCATCTACGTGCCGAGCGGCAAGGGCTCGTTCCCGTCGGTGATGGCCCACCTCGGGGTGCCCGCCGTCGTCGCCGGCGTCCCGAAGGTCGTGGTGCTCTGCCCTCCCCTGCGCGCGACCGGCCGCGTCGACCCGGCCTATCTGTACGTCGCCGCGCAACTGGGGCTGCGCGAGGTGTGGCGCGTCAACGGGCCGAGCGGCATCGCGGCCGCCGTGCTCGGCACGTCCTCGATCCCGCGCGTGCGCAAGATCGTCGGGCCAGGTAGCCCTGCTGTGACCGTGGCACAGTTGCTCGCGGCCGAGCACGGCGTCGCGACCAATATGCTGCAGGGTCCCAGCGAGAGCCTGATCATCGCCGACGACTCCGCCGATCCGATCCTGCTCGCGCTCGACCTGCTCACCGAGGCCGAGCACGGCTCCGACTCCGCAGCGACGCTGCTGACCTGGTCCGAGGCGCTCGCCGAGCAGGTCGCAGCAGCCGTGGAACCGCGGCTCGCGGCGCTTCCCGACGTGCAGCGCGAGCACGCGACTGCGGTGCTCGGCGACCTCGGCGGCATCCTCCTGTGCGCGGACGCGGCCGACGCCTGCGCGTTCGCGAACGAGTACGCCGTCGAGCACCTGCAGATCGCGACCGCCGACCCGGAAGCGACGCTTGCGCTGATCGACTACGCAGCCGAGATCCTGATCGGGCAGACGACGCCGATGGCCGCGGCCAACTTCACGATCGGCGTGCCCAACACGCTGCCGTCCGGCGGCTACGCGGCCGTGTCGAGCGGCGTCACCGCGCGCACGTTCCTGGCGACGAGCTCGATCGCCGCGCTCACTGCCGCCGGCCTCGCCGCAGTGGGCCCGCCGGCACGGGTGATCGCCGACTACGAGGAGTTCCCGGCGCACGCGCGGGCGCTCGAGGAACGCGGATTGTGACCGAACGCGGGACGATCTCCCTGATGCCGACCTGCCTGGTCGACCTCGTGCGCCCCGAGGCGGGCGTCTCCGCCGTGCGCGTGCTGCGCCGCGCCGGCTACCGCGTCACCTTCCCCGAGGGCCAGACCTGCTGCGGCCAGCCCGCCTGGAACTCGGGCTTTCCCGACGACGCGCGCCGCGTGGCCTCGACGACGCTGACGGCGCTGGCTGCGGGCGCCGGGCCGATCGTCGTGCTCTCCGGCTCGTGCGCAGCCACGATGCTGCACGCCTGGCCGGAGCTCTTCGCGGACGACGCGCGCGTCGCCGGCGTGCTCGAGCGCGTGGTCGAGTTCGGGGCCCTGCTCGCGCCGCTCGCGAGCACCGTGCCGACCGTCGGCGCGCGCCGGCCCGTGGCGTTCCACTGCTCGTGCCACCAGCGCCGCGGGCTCCGCGACACCACCTCCGCAGCGACGCTCATCTCGTCGCTCCCGAACGTCGACCTCGTCGAGCAGGCCGATGCGGACGCCTGCTGCGGCTTCGGCGGGACGTTCGCCGTCAAGTTCCCCGGCGTCTCCACGGCGATGGGACGAGACAAGGTCGGCGCCGTGCACGAAGCCGGCGCGGGCGAGCTCGTCTCGGGCGATCTCGGCTGTCTCATGCACCTCGCCGGCGTGGCCGCCGAGAACGAGGTCGCGCTCACGACGACCACGCTGCCCGAGTTGCTCGACCGCGAGGGGTGGACGCCATGAGCCTCGTCTACGGCCGGGACGAGGCGCTCGGCGAGCGTCTCGAGACGGCGCTCGTCGACCAGCGCCTGACCGTGACGCTGCAGGCCTCGCGCCGGCGTCTGAACACGCTCCGAGACGACGTCGAGATGCGTCATCCCGACTGGTCGCAACGGGTCGCCCGCGCGCGGGCCATCCGCACCGACGCGGTCGCCCGCGCGCCGGAGTTGCTCGACCGTTTCGAGCAGGCGGTGACGAGCCGCGGCGGCAGGGTCGTCCGTGCCGCGAACCCCGCCGACGCGGTGCGAGCGGTGCTCGAGATCGCCGAGCGCCGCGGCGTCAAGATCGTCGTCAAGGGCAAGTCGATGATCTCGGAGGAGATCGAGATCAACCACGCGCTCGAGGCCGCGGGGCTCACGCCCGTCGAGACCGACCTCGGCGAGTGGATCATCCAGCTCGCCGGCGAGCGCCCGTCGCACATCCTCGCGCCCGT
>CAZYYP010000369.1:0-2693 GCA_964651695.1 uncultured Gaiellales bacterium
GCATCCGGATGAACTCAAGACGCGCATCGAAGCGCACCTCCCGGGCTCGGAAGCCGTCGTCCGCGACTTCAACGCGGGCACCGGCGACCACTTCGAGGCACAGGTCAAGGCCCCGCAGTTCCGCGGCCTGCCCCTGCTGCAGCAGCACAAGCTCGTCTATGCCGCCGTGCAGAACTGGCTCGACGACGGCACGATCCACGCCCTCTCGATCAAGACCGTCGCGACCGGCGGCGAGGAGCAGTGATGGAAGCTTCGATCATCAGCGAGCAGGAAATCGCCGACGCGCTCGACAAGGCGATTGGCGGGAACCGCGTGATGTTGTTCATGAAGGGCACGCCCGAGCGGCCCATGTGCGGCTTCTCGATGCGCGTCACCCAGGCGCTGCGCGATGTCGACGCCGACTTCGCGGCCATGGACATCCTGCCCGACCCGCGCATCCGCCAGGTCCTGTCGGCGCGCTCGGGCTGGCCGACGATCCCCCAGCTCTTCGTCGACGGCGAGCTCGTCGGCGGCTGCGACATCGTGATGGAGTTGCACGAGTCGGGCGAGCTGGCGCAGATCGTCAAGCCCGCCGCCGCGTAGTCGCCCGACCATGTCCCGCCGGCCGCGCATCGGGCTCACGCTCGCCCTCAACGACCCGAACATCAGGCACGTGGACGAGCGCATGCGCGAGGTGATCGAGGGCGCCGGCGGCACCGTGATCGTGATCCCGCACTCGGCCGACCCCGCCAGCTGGCAGGACGCCTACGGGCTCGTCGACGCGGTCGTGCTGATGGGCGGACCCGACGTCTCGCCCGCGGCCTACGGCGCGGACGCCCATCCGCTCACGGAGCCCGGCCACGACGGCTACGACACGACGGAGCTCGGCCTCGCACGCGCCTGCCTGCGCGACGGCAAGCCGGTGCTGGGCATCTGCCGCGGCAGCCAGGTGCTGAACGTCGCGGCCGGCGGCACGCTCGTGCAGGACGTGCCCTCGACCGGCACGGAGATGGAGCACATGGGCGAGTGGACGCGCGTCGTCGACGAGCCGAGCCGCCACGAGGTCGAGGTGCTCGAGGGCACGCGCCTGGCCGGGTGGCTCGGCGCCGGGCCGGTGACCGTCAACTCCTACCACCACCAGGCGGTCGAGCGCGTCGGTGAGGGACTGCGGGCCGCGGCGGTCGCGCCCGACGGCACGATCGAGGCCACCGAGTCGACGAATGGCGCCTTCGCCGTCGGCCTGCAGTGGCACAACGAGTTCCAGATGCGCGACGACGAGCGCTTCGCGCGTCCGCTGCAGGCGCTCGTCGCCGCAGCGCGCGCGTAGGGAGCCGCGCAGCAGGACGGGCGGTGCACACGGCGCGTGCGCCGCGTGCACCGCGCCTGCGTCTAGGGCCTACGCCTCCTGGAGCTTGAGCCAGGCGCCGTAGGTGAGTGCGAGCGACGCGAGCAGCGCGAGGTACAGACCCCACGCCCAGCTCACGTGATTGGGCGTGTCGAGGAAGCGCCAGAGCACGAACAGCACCCCGATCGCCGCGTCGCCGAGGAGCGCGAGGGACGGCGGCACCGGCAGCTGCGAGATGTCGATCTTCATGTGATCGACGACGACCAGGATGATCGCGATGACCGCAACCAAGAAGACGAGCTTGCCGAGCGCGCCGGTGTCCCAGCCACTCGCACTTGCCGAGAAGCCGCCTGCCGACACCGTCCACCACGCGAAGAACGTCGAAAGCAGGAGCACAACGGCTCCGCCGCCCGCGATCCACGTCGATCGCTTGACCTGGCTCGCGTCGAACCCTTGCGTACTCATGTCACCCCCATCGTTGCCCTCAGGACCCGCCAGCGGCGAGCGTATCTCACTGAGTAGCACGGCGAGAGGCCGCCTCCTCCCCCACGCAGGGGGCTGCCAGAATCACGCGTGCCCCGCGCGACCGCTACCGTACGCGCCGTGAGCACGGGTCCCTCGCTCCGCGCGCAGTTCTATGCGACGCGGCCGATCAGCCGCGACAACCTCGTGCCGGAGGATCCCGCGCTCGGGTTGATCGCGTTCGCGAGCCCGAACGACCCCGAGCCGTCGCTGCGCATCGAGGACGGGCGCGTCGTCGAGCTCGACGGCAAGGCCGAGGCCGACTTCGACCTGCTCGACGAGTTCATCGCGCGCCGCGGCATCGATCTGGCGGTGGCCGAGGAGGCCATGGCGCTCGACGAGGTGGCGTTCGCGCGCATGCTCGTCGACCCCTCCGTGCCACGCGCCGAGGTCACGCGCCTGACCGCGGGGATGACGCCCGGCCGGCTTGCGCGCGTGCTGTCGCTGCTTGCGCCCGTCGAGCTCCTGTCGGCGATGCAGAAGATGCGCGTGCGGCGCACGCCCTCGATCCAGGCGCACGTCACGAATCGCGTCGACCACCCGCTGCTGCTGGCCGCGGACGCCGCGAGCGCCGTCGCGCTCGGCTTCCGCGAGCTCGAGACGACCGTGCCGCTCCTGCGCGACGCGCCGCTCAACGCGGTCGCCCTGCTGGTCGGCGGCCAGGTGCCCGCCCCGGGCGCGCTCACGCAGTGCGCCGTCGAAGAGCGACTCGAGCTCGAGCTCGGCATGCGCGGGCTCACGACCTATGCCGAGACCGTCTCGGTCTACGGCACCGAGCAGGTCTTCGTCGATGGCGACGACACGCCCTGGTCGAAGGCGTTCCTGGCCTCCTGCTACGCCTCGCGCG
>CAZYYP010000370.1:0-2664 GCA_964651695.1 uncultured Gaiellales bacterium
CCGTTCATGACCTCGACGATATGAGCGAGCAATGGTACGTTCCCGAAACGCTCCGCTAGCGGAGCGTTTCGACTCGATCTGGGGGCGAGTGACGGATGAGCGAGACAGAAGACCGCGGCGAGCAGTCTCACGACTGGCTGCGGCGCACCACGAAACCCGCGAAACTGCTCAGCGCCGACCGTCAGATCGGCCGCCTCGAGCGCCTCGAAGCGCAGATCTCCGCGCGCTCGATACAGATCGCCTTCCTCACGCACGAGCGCGACCCAGACAGCAACGCCCTCATCGCCGAAGAAGCACTGGTCTTGGCGTTCGACGAGCTGCTCGACCGCGAGCAAGACTTCGTGCACAAGACAGAGCTCGCCTACCGGTACGCCTACGACGTCCGGCAGGCGCGCATCAAGCTCGCCATCATCGTCGGACTCGCCAGCGCCGCGGTAACCGCCGCGATCGTCACGCTCGGCTTCGTCGCGCTGTAGCTGTCGTTCCTGAGCAGGTTGGTTCATCCGGGCGTGCTTGGAAGCTGAGAGCTGCCAAGCACCTCAGTCCGAAGGAGCACCCGCATGAAGCTTCACCGTAACGCGGGCTCCCAGCTGGAGCGGTAGGCGGCGGCTGGTCGAACCTGCGACCTCCGGTCTTGGAGACCGGCTCGGCCTCAATTCAGTAACCGGATTGAAGGCATGTCCCGCTCGGACCCCCGCTCCCGACCCCAGAATGGCCGGCCACGCCGCCAAGTTCCGCATGACACTGAGGAACGGCAGCGACCTGGCTCGCGATTCTCGGCGGGCTCTCAGAATCGAGGCGTAGCATCACGGTTGGCAGCAGACGCTGGGTCTCTTAGACGGCGTGGGCCGCCCTCTCCCCTGCACTCCCGCGGCCCGCTTCTCCTTCCGGCGGGCCGCGGTGCGCCAACGCGAGGATGAGGTCGGACTGCGTTGCAGGCGCGTGGAGCACGCGCGCTCCCGGCGCGCTTGGCGGCCTCATCGACGAACGCGGCGTCGTGGCCTTCGAGCACAACCGCCGGTTCGCGAAACGACGGAACTCGACCTGCCGCGTGAGGCCGCCGGCACCGCCACACTCGCCGTCGGCAGCGAGACCGCAATCATGACCGCCAACACCGATGGAACGCGTCTTCGCGTGCTCACGGCAGTGCCGCGCCTGGCGTGGCAACGAGATCGCTGTCACGAGCGACACGGCCATCGGCACGATCCCCGCGACGGGTCGTTCGGTAACCGTGATCTGCCGCGAGCGGCGGGTCGCGGACTACGGCTCCGAGTTGGGTGGTAGTCACGACGAGTGCGCCAATCCGCTCAGACACTCCTGAATCAAGCAATCCGCAGCACCGGCAGAAGCGGTCTGTGCGCCGTGCCGGCGGCCAGACCCCGGAGGCCTGCGGTGGGAGACTGCGCCGCGCCCGCACTCCGTCCCGCGCCGTCCCGCCTCCAAAGCACGCATCCTGCACGGGCATTCGCGAGGCCCTTGTTGTGCGGCATGCCGGGCGCTACGGTCGACGCGTGCCAACTGGGAAGACAATGGTCGCGCTCGTGGTTGCGGTGATCGTCGGCGTCGGCGTCGGCGCTGGTTCCGTCCACGCAGGAAGAGCAGCACCTGCCGCGTGTCTGACCGGCGAAGCGCGCAGCCTGGTGCTGATTTCTGCGCGCACGGGTGCCATCGAGCAGAGCTTTCCAGGTATCAGGGGAGCGAACGTCGTGCTGGCCGACGGGCATGGGGGTTGGTTCGTCGGCGGTTCGGTGTCCTGCTTCGATGGCCTGAACGCGGTGAGCGTCCTTCATCTCGATCGCACGGGCCGTCTTGATCGTACGTTTCGCGTGACGCGGGGAGCGCCGATCTCAGTGCTCGCTCTTTCGGGCTCGGCGCTGTATGCAGCGGGAGGGTTCGGCGTCGAAGCGGTGAATGCGGCGACCGGAGCTCGGCGCTGGCTCACGCGGGTCAGTGGCGGCATGCAGCCACGCGTCTCCGGGGTTGCGGCCAACTCGGAGGCGGTCTATATCGGAGGCGCATTCACGGAGGTCTCCGGGGTGCCGCAGCCACCGCTCGTCGCACTCGACCCGCGCACGGGCAAGCTCCTGGACTGGCGCGCTCCGACCCTGCGGGGGGGACTCCCGGCGACTTCGATTCCTCGCGTCGAAGTCGACGCGGTCGCGCTCGATGGGTCGCGCCTCTTCATCGGCAGCAACACGATCAGCTCGGTCGGCGGTCGGGCCAGGCCCGGGATCGCGGCCCTCGACGCTCGCACCGGAGCACTCACTGCCTGGCGACCAGGCAACGTCCGCGGATATCGAGCGGTCGGAGATGTCGAGACGATCCTGATCGCTCACGGCGAGGTGTTCACCGCCGGGCACGACGGATTCGGCGTCACAAACGCTGCCAGCGGCAAGGTCGAGAAGTGGATGAACCAGATCGAGGGCGTCGCCTCCCACTTCGCTGCCGCCGGCGACATCGTCTACCTGGGTGCCGACATTCGCAACTCGTTCACTGCCGTCGCCCGGCAAGCCCGCAACAACCTCGCTGCAATCGACCTCGCCACAGGTCACTTCACCAGCTGGGCGCCAGACATCGACACGGATGTCGCGGTGGGATCCATGGCAGCCAGCCGCGACAGCGTGCTCGTAGCGGGCAGCTTCTCGAAGACCCTTGGCTAACCCC
>CAZYYP010000371.1:0-2627 GCA_964651695.1 uncultured Gaiellales bacterium
TGGTCACGACGGTCGCGAGCCCGATCAAGATCGCGCTCCAGTAGGAGCCGCGCCGACCGGTGATGCGCCGGAGCTCAGATGCCAGCATGGCCATCTCCCGTCACGTGGCGCATTTCGCCGGGCTTGCGGTCGGCCGTGAGCTCGAGGAAGCGCTCCTCGAGGCTCTCGCTCTCGCGCCAGATCTCCGCCACGCCGACGCCGGCCTCGACCAGGGTGCGGTTGATCGCGATCAGACGCTCGTCGCTGATGTCGGCGACCGCGAGATCGAGCGCCTTGTGCTCCTCGTTGCGCACGACGCCGGTGACGAACGAGATGTCCGAGAGCACGCCGCGCGCCCGCTCGTCGTCGTCGGTGCGCACGAGCACCGAGTGGCGCCCCGCGGCGATCAGCTCGTCGACCGGCCCCCAGGAGATCAGCTTGCCCGCCTGCACGATCGCGATGTCGTCGGCCATCTTCTGCACCTCGTCGAGGATGTGCGACGAGATGAAGACCGTCCGCTCCTCCTTTTCGACGAGGTCGCGGATCATCGTGCGGAACTCGAGCATGCCCGCGGGGTCGAGGCCGTTCGTCGGCTCGTCGAGCACGAGCAGCTCGGGGTCGTTGAGCAGCGCGCGGGCGACGCCCAGGCGCTGGCGCATCCCGAGCGAGTAGGTCTTGACCTTGTCGCCGGCTCGCTCGCTGAGCGCGACGCGCTCGAGCACGGCAGGGATGCGGCTGCGCGCCTCGCCCCCGTAGTGCGCGGCCCACACGTCGAGATTGCGGCGGCCGGAGAGGTAGGGGTAGAAGCGCGGCTCCTCGACGATCCCGCCCACGCGCGAGAGCGCTCGGCGGATCTCGCCCGGCACCTCGCACCCGCGCAGTTGGATCCGGCCCGCGGTCGGGTGCGCGAGGCCGAGCATCATGCGGATCAGCGTCGTCTTGCCGCAGCCGTTCGGCCCGAGCCAGGCGAAGCAGCGCCCGCGCGGGACGTCGATCGTGACGTCGTCCACGGCCAGGATCTGCCCGAACCGCTTCGAGACGTGCTCGAGCTGGATGATCGCGTCGCTCACAGGGCTCCCCGGCGCCGCGCCGGCGCCCTCGCTCACCGATGACGCCAGTCACCGTAGACCATCGAGGCTCGGCACACGCGTCTCGGCCCGGGGCCGTCCGGCCCCGGGCCGTCCGGAAGGACTAGCGCGCCTGGCGGGCCAGCAGGTCGCGGATCTCGGTCAGCAGTTCTTCCTGCGTGGGCGCTGCCGGGCCGTCGACCGCGGGCTTGCGCACGCGCGCCATGATCACGTTGACCGGCTTGACGATGACGAAGAACACGGCTGCGGCCGTCAGCGTGAACGTGATGACGTCGTTGATGAACGCGCCGTACCTGAACGTGCTGCCGTTGATCGAGAACGTCTCACCACTGAAGTCGACGCCGCCGATCATGCCGATGACGGGCGTGACGAGGTTGTCGACCAGCGACTTGATGACCGCGCCGAAGGCGATGCCCATGACGATCGCGACGGCCAACTCGACGAGGTTCCCCTTGACGAGGAAGTCTCGGAATTCCTTCAGCACCACGCACCCCCAAGATCGTTGTCCCGGCTGACGCGAAAAACCCTACGCCTCGACGCGCACGCGCGCGAGTCGAGCGGATACCGAGCCGCGCGTAGACTGCCTGGGGCCTGTTTCACGCGGGCGCGGTGCCTGGCGGCGCCGGACGCAAGCGCCCGACTCGGACGGGCCCAGAGAGCTTTTCGCGTAACCAAGGAGGCTGACAATGGCGACGATGGCCAAGAGCGATTACCAGATGCCGATCGGCGGCGAGTGGGGGGAGAGCGAGGGCGGTCGCTTCGAGGTCACGAATCCCGCCACCGGTGCCGTCGTCGGCACCGCCGTCAACGCGACGGCCGGCGACGTGAAGCGCGCGATCGACGCGGCTGCCGAGGCGCTCGGCCCGTGGAAGGCGCTCGCCGCGATCGAGCGCGCGCGCATCCTGCGCAAGGCCTCCGACCGGATCCTCGCCGAGTCCGACCTGATCGCGGGCGTGATGACCGACGAGCAGGGCAAGCCGCTCGCCGAGGCGAAGGGCGAGGTCGTGTACGCCGCGTCGTTCCTGGAGTGGTTCGCCGGCGAGGCCGAGCGCACCTACGGCATGACGCTGCCGCCCATGAACCCGCAGAAGCGCGTGCTCGTCCTGCGCCAGCCGGTCGGCGTCACGGCCGCCATCACGCCCTGGAACTTCCCGGCCGCGATGATGACCCGCAAGCTCGGACCGGCGCTCGCCGCGGGCTGCACGATGATCGTCAAGCCCGCGTCCGCGACGCCGCTCACGGCGCTCGAGGTCGTGCGCTGCATGGAGGAGGCCGGCGTGCCGGCCGGCGTCGTCAACGTCATCACCTCGCGGCGCACGGCCGATGTCGCGAATGCGCTCTTCAGCGACGCGCGCGTACGCAAGATCTCCTTCACCGGCTCGACCGAGGTCGGCAAGGACCTGATCCGGGCGTCGGCCGACCAGGTCAAGCGCCTCTCCCTCGAGCTCGGCGGCCATGCGCCGTTCATCATCTTCGACGACGCGGACATCAAGGCCGCCGTCGCGGACACGATGGCGTCGAAGTACCGCAACGCCGGCCAGACCTGCGTCTGCGCCAACC
>CAZYYP010000372.1:0-2627 GCA_964651695.1 uncultured Gaiellales bacterium
GGCTATCGCGTCGTCGCGCACATCTCCGCCGCCGACGACAGCGACGAGGGTGGCCAGCCGATCGCGCGCTGCGCGCTGCGCGGCACGCTCGGCGAGCTGTGGCCGAGCATCGTCGCGACGCACGAGAGCTGACGATCGGGTGCCGCTGTCACCACGTCACTGGACGACGGCGTGCTGCATGGCCCAGAGAGCGGCGGCGGCTCGCGTCGACGTGCCGATCTTGCCGTAGATGTGCTGGATGTGGTGATCGGCGGTCTTGGGGGAGATGGTGAGCCGATCGGCGATCTCGCGCGTCGTGAGCCCCCTGGCCGCGAGTCGCAGGACATCGACTTCGCGCCGCGTGAGCCCGCCCGGATGGTGCTGCCGTTTGCCCGAGTGCGCGGGCGGCTCGCCGTGCCCTGCGGCCACGAGCACCGCGCGGCCCGCGCGCGGCTCGAGTGCGCCGTCTGATTCGAGCCGGCGAAGCTCGGCGGCCGCGTCCTGGGGCGAGAACGGCGGACGGTCCGCCCGCTCGGTGGTCAGCCCCACGTAGATCTCCGTCGCCGCCAGGACGCACGTCCCGAGATCGTCGGCGTCGGCCTGCACGCGCTTGTGGTACCCGGACCCGTCGCACTTCTCGTGGTGCGCGGACGCGACGGGATTGAGGACAGCCAGAGCCGGCGAGCGGCGGAGCATCTGCTCGGTCAGCAGCGGGTGAAGCTCGACCCGATCGAACTCGGTCCGCGTCAGCGGCCCGGGCTTGTCCCAGATCGAGTTCGGCACGACGGTGGTTCCGAAGTCGTGCACGAGCGCCGCGCGGCGAACCGCGGTGACAGCCTCCTGGGGGAGCCCGAGCACCCGGGCGGCGTCGGCTGCGAGCTCCGCGCAGCGACGGCTGTGCCCTCCCATGTACGGCGACTTGAGGTCGATGAAATCGGCGGCGACCGTCAGGGCGTCGTCGAGCTCCTGACCGGAAAGCATGCGGTGCGGCTCGGGCTCGAGGGCGAGCACCGCGTCCCACGGCTCGATCGCGCCAAGCCGGTCGAGCCAGCCGCGCCCATGCGCGACGAACAGGTCGGCGAGCGCCGGGTCGTACGTGCGGTCGCGGCGATCGCTCGCTGCCTCGATGGCGTGGTCCGGCGAGAACAGCCGGCCGATCGCCTCCATGTCGTGGCTGAGGTGCACCACGCGCATCGCGAGCGGGATCGCCTCCCCCGCCGCATGCGCGGGATAGCCGGCGCCGTTCCAGCGCTCGAACGTGAACTGCAGCGCCTCGCGGACGTCGGGGCCGAAGTCGAGCCGCTGCACGAGCATGTCGGCGACCTCGCACCCGGACGAGAAGTTGTAGACCGCCCACTCGCGGGCCGTCTCCTGGATCAGCTTGACGATCTCGTCTCGCTCCTCCGGGCCGCGGCCGGCCGTCGCGAAGGCCATGACGTCCCGCATCACCTCCGTGGGATTCGCCGCGTCGTGCACGAGCGTCTGGGCGCGGATCGCGATCTCGTCGCCGAAGACGGTCGCGACCTCGTGGGCGTGTCCGGTGCAGCCGACGTAGCGAAGCAGCGCCACCCAGTACACGGTCTCGCGCACCTCGTCGTCGAATCCCGCCGCCTCGCAGATCCACGTCGCGAGCAGGCATGACCGCAGCTGCGACTCGAGCGGCTGCCCGAAGGCGTTGTCCTGCCCGAGCGCCAGCGTGGCGACGAACTCGCCGAGGCGGAGTGGCGTGTCGAAGATGGGGTGTCCTCCCGATGTATCGGCGCTCACGGCTGAGCACACTCCTTGGACGACGCGGGCGTTCCTCTCGTTCCGCGCAACCCTACACAGGGAGGACATCATGGAAGCAACCCCAGGCGCTGATCCCATCAAGGTGGGAGTCATCGCCGAGCAGACGGGACCGCTCTCGTTCGTGGGGCTCGCCAACGCCAACGTCGCCAGGATGGTCATCGGCGACATCAACGCCAAGGGCGGGCTGCTCGGGCGGCACCTGGAGCTCTGTCTCGAGGACGGCGCGACCGACGACGCCGTCGCGGCTGCCAGGGCGGCCAAGCTGGTCGAGCACGACAACGTCGACGTCGTCTTCGGTGGCATCTACAGCTCCACGCGGCAGGCCATCAAGGGTCCGGTCGTGGAGAAGGGCAAGACGCTCTACATCTACCCGGAGCAGTACGAGGGCGGCGAGTCCGATCCACTCATCTTCTGCACCGGCCCGGGGCCCGCGCAGCAGATCGACCTGTTCATCCCCTGGCTGATGCGAGAGACGGGCGCGAGGACGTTCTACTTCCCGTCCGCCGACTACATCTGGCCGCACGTGCTGAACGCGCGTGTGCGGGAGGTCGTGACGGCCAACGGCGGGGCGATCGTCGGCGAGGAGTACTTCCCGCTCGACCACACGGACTACGCAGCGACGGTGGAGAGGATCACCTCGAGTGGCGCCGACGTGGTGTTCAACACGATCGTGCCGCCCGGGGTCTCGCCGTTCTTCGAGGAGCTCTACGACTCCGGCTTCACGAGCCGCGGCGGACACCTCGTCTGCACCTACTTCGACGAGAACTTCCTGAACATGGTGCCGGCCGCGCACGTCGAGGGGCTCTACGGGTGCCTCGACTACTACCAGGCCGTCGGCGATCCGTTCAGCCGGAAGCTGC
>CAZYYP010000373.1:0-2612 GCA_964651695.1 uncultured Gaiellales bacterium
GCGAGCGCCTCGGCGGCGAGGCCCACCGAGATCGCGGCGATGTCGACGCGCGCGACGTCGATCGCGCCGAGCGCGGCGCGCATGCCCTGCCCCGCCGGCGCGATCAGGCCATCGGCGGGTACGTGCACGTCGTGGTAGGAGACCTCGCCGATCGGCAGGAAGGCGCCCGCCGCCTTCTCGTACAGCCGCTCGACCCGCACGCCCTCGGCGCGCGCGTCGACGGCGAGCATGAGGACGTCGCCCGTGCCGCGCTCGGTGCCGGTGCGGCAGACGAGCACGAAGACATCGGCCTCGCCCGCGAGCGAGACCCACGCCTTGCGCCCGGTCACGCGCCAGCCGTCCTCGACCGGCACCGCCCGGGTGGTGATCGCGGCGGCGTCGGAGCCCGCGTGTGGCTCGGTCAGCGAGAAGCCGCCGAGCAGTTCGCCGGCCACCAGGGCACGCCCATAGCGATCGGCGAACTCGGGCCGGCCGAAACGGGAGATCGCGTTGGCCACGGCGTTGTGCATCGAGAGCGCGAAGGCGTAGGCGGCGTCACCCCGGCCGAGCTCCTCGAAGACGTCCATGCCGCCGGCCAGCGAGGAGCCCTGACCGCCCACCGTGCCCGGGGCGAAGAGCCCGAGCAGGCCGTCGGCCGCCGCGGCCTGCGCAGCCTCGCGCGGGAAGATCCCGGCGCGCTCCCAGTCGCGCACCTGCGGCTTGATGATGTCGTCGGCGTGGCGGCGCGCGACGAGTGCGAGCGGCGAGCTGGGAGGGTCGGCGTTGGGCATGCGCGGCAATCTACCCTGCGCCCATGCGGGCGGTCGTGCAGCGCGTGACGCGCGCCGAGGTGCGCGTCGACGGCGCCGTCGTCGGCGCGATCGGAGGCGGCCTCGCGATCCTCCTGGGCGTGGGGCGGGACGACGGCGAGGCGGAGGCCGATCGCCTCGCGGCGCGCCTGGCGCGGCTGCGCATCTTCGCCGGCGAGGACGGGCGCTTCGACCGGAGCCTGCTCGACACCGGCGGCGCGGCGCTCGTCGTGAGTCAGTTCACGCTCTACGGCGACAGCGCGCGCGGCAACCGGCCGAGCTTCTCCGAGGCCGCCGACCCGGCGCTTGCAGAGCCGCTCTACGAGCGCGTGTGCACCCAGCTGTCGGCCCAGGGCGTCGCGCTGGTGGAGCGCGGGCGCTTCGGCGCGCACATGCAGGTCGAGCTGGTCAACGACGGTCCGGTGACGATCGTCGTCGAGCTCAGCCGACCTTTGCCCGGTCCGTGATCGCCTGCTACCGTGCAAGCGGTCCGTTCGTGTCCGCAGTCGAGGTGCAGGTGCTGGAAAGGTGGGTTCTCGGACCCGCCTTTTTTGTGCCCCGGCCCGGTCATGGCGGCCGGCCAAGAGGACACTGACATATGGCTGTACGGCACACAGAGGCGATGGCAGAGGACGTCGAGCGCGTGCTCGGCGCCGCCATGCCCGCGATCGACGTGGTCGACGTGAAGGTGCTGCCCGGGGGCGTCCTGCGGGTGCTCGTCGACCATCCCGAGGGCATCGACCACGAGCGCTGCGTCGAGGTCGGTCGCGCCCTCGTCGCCTTCCGCGAGCGCTTCGCGCTCGAGGTGTCGTCCCCCGGCATCCCGCGTCCGCTGACCAAGCCGGCGCACTACGAGCGTTTCGCCGGCCGCGAAGCCGACATGCGCTTCCACACCGTCTTCGAGGGCCGCCGCAAGGTGCGCGGCGTGATTCTCGAGAGCGACGCGCAGCGCGTCGTCGTCCGCGACGACGACGGTGTCTTTGAGATTCCGTTCGCGGCGATCAGCCGCGCTCATCTGGTTGAGGAGTTGTAGATGTCCAAGGAGATCCTCGACGCCATCGGCGTCGTCGCCTACGAGAAGGGGATCGATCCCGAGATCCTGTTCACGGCGCTGGAGGACGCATTGCTCGCCGCGTACCGCAAGACGACCCACGCGAAGCCCTTCGCGCGCGTGGAGTTCGATCGCGAGACGGGCGACATCCGCGTCTTCACGCTCATGCTCAGCGCCGAGGAGCTCGAAGGCCATCCCGGGGTCAGCTACCCGGAGCCCGAGCCGCCGGCCGAGGGCGAGCCCCTGCCGCTCGAGCCGGTCGAGCCCGAGGCCGTGATCGACTGGGCGCAGTTCCCGGACAGCCAGATCGAGTCCGCCGACGTGACGACCGCGGACGACTTCGGCCGCATCGCGGCGCAGACGGCCAAGCAGGTCATCTTGCAGCGCATGCGCGAGGCCGAGCGCGAGATCATGTTCGAGGAGTACAAGGACCGCGTCGGCGACATCGTCACGGGCGTCGTCCAGCAGGCCGACTCGCGGGCCACGATCGTCGACCTCGGGCGCGGCGTCGAGGCGCTGCTCCCCGGCTCCGAGCAGGTGCCGGGCGAGCGCTACGAGCACGGCGCGCGCATCAAGGGCGTGATCATCGAGGTGCGCACGGGGACGCGCGGACCGCAGATCGTGCTCTCGCGCCGCTCCGACGAGCTGATCCGCAAGCTCTTCGAGATGGAAGTGCCCGAGATCGAGGGCGGGCACGTCGAGATCCGCGCGGTCGCCCGCGAGCCTGGCTACCGCTCGAAGATCGCCGTCGAGTCGCACATCCACGGCGTCGA
>CAZYYP010000374.1:0-2604 GCA_964651695.1 uncultured Gaiellales bacterium
TGCTCGTGCTGGCCGGGAACTTCGTCTTCCTGCTCGCCGGCTGGGGCCTCGTCGGCCTCTCGTCGTACCTGCTGATCGGCTTCTGGTGGCAGCGCCCCACGGCCGTCGCGGCCGCCAAGAAGGCGTTCGTGATGAACGCGATCGGCGACATCGGCATGACGCTCGGCATCTTCGTGATCTGGGACCACGTCCACTCGGTCGACTACGCGACGGTCTTCGCGCAGGCGCCCGGCCAGATCGGCGCGGGCTCGCACACGGCGAACTGGATCGCACTGCTGCTGCTCGTGGCCGCCGTCGCGAAGTCGGCGCAACTCCCGCTGCACACCTGGCTCCCCGACGCCATGGAGGGCCCGACTCCGGTCTCGGCGCTGATCCACGCGGCCACGATGGTCACGGCCGGCGTCTACCTGATCGCGCGCATGTGGCCGCTCTACGGGCTCGCGCCGGACGTCTCTGACCTGGTCGCCCTGATCGGCGTCGCGACGCTCACCGTCGCCGGCCTGATCGCCCTCGTGCAGACCGACATCAAGCGCGTGATCGCCTACTCGACGATGTCGCAGATCGGCTACATGTTCTGCGGCGTCGGCATCGGCGCCTACTCGGCGGGCATGTTCCACCTCGTCACGCACGCGTTCTTCAAGGCGCTGCTCTTCCTCGGCGCCGGCGTCGTCATCCACGCCCTCCACGACGAGCAGGACATCCGCAAGATGGGCGGGATGCGGCGCTACCTGCCGTACACGACGGGCCTCATGTGGATCGGCGCGCTCGCGCTCGCCGGCGTCCCGCCGTTCTCGGGCTTCTTCTCGAAGGATCAGATCCTCTCCGACGCGCTCGCGCGCGGCGACTGGGTCGGCTACACCGTCTGGGGTCTCGGCCTCGCGGGCGCATTCGTCACCGCGCTCTACACGTTCCGCCTCATGCTGCTCGTGTTCCACGGCGAGCCGAGCGATCACGCCCGCCGGCACGGCGAGGCGCACGCCGGGCACGGCGAGGGGCCGTTCTCGATGCTCTGGACGATCGGCGTCCTCGCCATCGGCGCGCTCGGGGCCGGCCTGCTCGAGATTCCGGGCGCGACCCACGGCATGCGCAACTTCCTCGCGCCGACGGTGCCCGCCGGGCTCGAGGCGAGCGGGAACCAGGAGTTCGGGACGTCTGCGCTCGCCGTCGCGCTCGCGCTCGTCGGCCTCTTCGCCGCGCACGTGCTGTGGGGCCGGCGCAGCGACACCCCGCGCCGCATCGCCGCCCAGACGGCGCCGCTCGAGCAGGTGCTGCAGGACAAGTTCGGCTTCGACCGCCTCTACGACTGGGCGTTCTACCGTCCCAGCGCGGCGCTCGCGCGCGGCGGGCAGCGGCTCTGGGAGGATGCCGCGGTGCTCGGCAGCATGAACGTCGTCAGCGCTGCGGGCTCCTGGACGAGTCGCCTGCTGGCGAGCGCGCAGTCGGGTCTCGTGCGCGTCTACGCGCTCGGCATCGCGATCGGCATCGCGGTGCTCGCCGCCTGGCTGATCACGGGTGCCTCATGAGCGGGTCCTGGACGTCGACGCTGCTCTGGCTCGTGCCCCTCGGCGGCGCGCTGCTGACGCTCGTCATGCCGACGAGCGACCGTACGCGCGGCGCATTCGCGCTGCTCACGACGGTCGCCACCGCCGCGATCGCACTCGCCGCCGCGTTCGACTTCAGCCCCTCCGGCGGGACGCAGTTCCAGCAGTCGCACGCCTGGGTGCGCGACATCGGCCTGACCTACCACGTCGGCATGGACGGGCTCTCGCTCGTGCTCGTCGCCCTGACCGCCGTCTGCATGCCGTGCGCGCTCGGCTACGGGCTCTGGGCGGGGCGGCGCAACGTCCGTGCCTACGCAGCGCTCATGCTGATCCTGGAAGCGGCCGTCGTGCTGCTGTTCGTGGCACGCGACATCGCGCTCTTCTACGTCGGCTTCGAGGCCATGCTCGTGCCGCTGGCGCTGCTGATCTCGATCTGGGGCGGCGCCAACCGCGGCCGCGCGACGGTCCGCTTCATCATCTACACGCTCGTCGGCTCGCTCCTGATGCTGGTCGGCATCATCACCCTCGGGCTGCGCGCCGGGTCGTTCGACCTCGCGCACATCGGCACGAGCGACTCGCGCTGGCTGTTCCTGGCCTTCATGGCGGCGTTCGCGATCAAGGCCCCGCTCTACCCCTTCCACGGCTGGGTGCCGGGGGCCTACCGCGAGGCGCCGCCCGAGGTCTCGGGCCTGCTCTCCGGCGTGGTCTCGAAGGCCGGCGCCTACGGCATGCTGCGCTTCGCGCTGCCGCTCTTCCCCGGACCGGCGCACGACCTGCGGCGCTGGTTCGTCGCGATCGCCGTGATCGGCCTGCTGTGGTGCTCGCTGATGGCCTTCCGGCAGCCCGACTCGCGCGGCGTGATCGCGTACTCGTCGATCTCGCAGATGAGCATGATCGGCCTCGGGATCTTCGTCATGAACGACATCGGCGCGACCGGCGCGACCTTCCAGATGGTCAACCACGGCCTGCTCTCGGTGCTGCTCTTCCTGCTCGCGGGCGTGGTCGAGGTGCGCACGGGCGACGGCCTCTTCCGCCGCATCGGCGGGCTCGCCCGCGGCCGCGC
>CAZYYP010000375.1:0-2575 GCA_964651695.1 uncultured Gaiellales bacterium
ACCAGCACATCTTCTGGTTCTACTCACACCCGGCCGTCTACATCATGATGCTGCCCGGCTTCGGCATCATCAGCGAGGTCATATCCGTGATGGCGCGCAAACCGGTCTTCGGCTACCGCGCGCTGGCCTTCTCGACGGTCTCGATCGGCGTGCTCGGCTTCTCGGTCTGGGCGCACCACATGTTCGTCGCGGGCGTGCAGCCATGGCTGCGCGTGCCGATCATGATCACGACGATGCTGATCGCCGTCCCGACCGGCATCAAGGTCTTCTCGTGGGTGGCGACGCTCTACGGGGGTGTCATCAACCTCGCGACACCGATGCTCTGGGCGATCGGCTTCCTGTTCACCTTCGTGATCGGCGGGCTCTCGGGCGTCTGGCTGGCGGTGATCCCCCTCGACATCCAGGTCTCGGACACGTACTTCGTCGTCGCGCACATCCACTACGTGCTCTTCGGCGGATCCGTGTTCACGATCTTCGCGGGCCTGTACTTCTGGTTCCCGAAGATCACCGGCAAGATGTACAACGAGAAGCTCGGCAAGTGGCACTTCTGGCTGACCTTCATCTCGTTCAACGCGACGTTCTTCCCGCAGCACTACATCGGCATGCTCGGCATGCGGCGCCGCGTCTGGACGTATGACTCGAAGTTCGCGGACTGGAATCTCTTCATCACGCTCTCGGCCTTCGTGCTCGGGGCGGCGACGCTGATCTTCGTCTACAACGCGATCATCTCGTGGTGGCGCGGCGATCCCGCGCCCGACAACCCGTGGCGCGCGCTCACGATCGAGTGGCAGGTCTCGTCGCCGCCGCCGATCTTCAACTTCGATGCCGCGCCGCGCGTCGTCGGCGGCCCGTACAACTACGGCCAGCCCGGCGCCAAGCACGTCGTCTTCGACGAGGCGCCCGTCGCGGCGGCCCACCATTGAGCGCGCACGCTGAAGCCCCCGGCCACGCGGGGCCGCCTTCCGGCTATGGGCACGCCGGGCACCTCGACCGGGTCATGCTCGGCCTGATCGTCGCGCTGGCCTCGGAGTTCATGCTCTTCGGGGCGTTCTTCACGGCGTTCTTCTACATCCGCTACACGAACTACCCGGTGTTCCCGCCGGAGCCGTTCCAGATGCCGGTCGACTCGACGGGGATCAATACCGCGATCCTCGTCTCATCCTCGTTCACGATGCACTGGGCGCTCGTGTCGATCAAGCGCAACAACCGCAAGGGTCTCACGCTCGGCCTGCTGTTCACGCTGATCATGGGCCTGACGTTCCTGATTCTGCAGATCCGCGAGTACAACCTGCTCCACGGCGAGGGCTTCACGCCCGAGCACGGGGCCTTCGCGACCGTCTTCTTCGGCTTGACGGGACTGCACGGGATGCACGTGCTGATCGGCGCCATCCTGCTCACGGTCGCGCTCGTGCGGACGCTGCGCGGGCACTACTCGCCCGCCAAGCACATGGGCGTCGAGCTGACCGGCATCTACTGGCACTTCGTCGACGTGGTGTGGGTCGTGCTGTACACGCTCGTGTACCTGCTCTCCAACGGCGCCCGCGCGCCGCTGTAGCGGCGGTTCCTACTCGGGCGCGGCCTTGCCGCGCAGGGCGGCGTCGAGCGAGCGGCCGAGGTAGCGCATGAGGTGGACGCCGAAGAGCGTCATCCACCACGCGCTGCCCACCAGGTGCGCGTAGGCGTTGGCCGAGCTCGAGCCGGGGGAGACGAGCAGGACGATGCCGGTCAGGACGAGCGGCACCGCGAGCGCCGCGAGGATCAGCGAGAGGCCGTCGGTGAAGAAGCGCGCGGGGTCGAGGGCGCGCGAGAGGCGCAGCCGGCCCGACGCGGCGGTCTTGTAGGTCACGAGCGCGAGCGCCACCGCGCTCGTGACGACGTGGATCCAGATCGCGAGCGCAGAGGGGCGGTCGTCACGAAGCGCGATCGTGTAGAGCCAGAGGCCGGTCGCGACGGCCATGATCAGGAACGGCAGCGCGAGCAGCCCGACACGGGCGCTCGCGGCGCGCACGCGGCGGGCACGGGCGCGCTCGCTGCGAACCCGGCGCCACTCCTCGATCTGCGCGTCCGAGAACTCGGCCGGCGGCTGATCGGCCATGACGGATGCGAACCGCCCCAGGAATCCCATGGCCACGAAGGCCGGGATGATGTGCGGGATGTGGAGGAGGACGAATTCCATCGTTCGCGACCCGCTCAGCGCCGCGCGTTGAAGAGCGTCGTCAGGCGCAGATCGCGCAGCGCCCAGCCCATGATCAGGCCGCCGACGAAGATCAGGCCGTGCTGGGTGAAGTGCACGGTCGCGTTCTCGTTCGCGAAGTGATCGACCCACGGCGTGAGCAGCGAGACCTCGAGCACGAACCCGCCCGTGCCAAGCGCGAGCGCACCGCGTGGCGTCATCAGCGGAAGCAGGCGTGGCGCGGCCACCCACGCATCCTACGACCACGGACGAGCGGCGGTAGCATGCCGTCGTGGCGTCCCGCGAACAGGCACTTGCACAGGCGCTCGACGGGCTCGACCCGGAGACGCGCCAGGCGCTCGCGCGCGCGCTCGAGCGCGGCGAGGTCGAGCTCGACGGCGG
>CAZYYP010000376.1:0-2533 GCA_964651695.1 uncultured Gaiellales bacterium
GCCGCCGGTTAGAGCAGGAAGCCGAGGATGATGGTCGTGCAGACCAGCCCGCACGACGCGATGATCGTGAAGCGCGTCAGGTTGCGCTCCATGATCTGCGTCGAGCCGAACGACGACGAGCCGACGCCGAAGGCGCCCGAGAGGCCGGCGTCCTTGCCGGAATGCGCCAGCACCAGGATGATCACGCCGAACGCGAGCAGCATGTGCACGGCGATCGCGGCGATGCGGAAGATCTCGCTCACGCCTTGACTCTACCAGCGCCTGCGTCCGAGAACTGCGGTGCCTCCGTGCCCGGTGCCGGCCAGCGCGATCCTGCGCATGACGTTCGCGCCGATCGCCGGCCACGCCATTCCGATCACGTAGGGGTAGCTCGTGACGGGCTCGACCCCGAAGAGCGCGTAGGCGACGCCGGATCCGAGCACGAGCGCCGAGGCCGCGCCCCAGCCGCGCTTGAACTCGAGCACCGAGGCGAAGAGCGTCGGCAGCAGCAGGCCGATGGGGACGGCGGGGGCCGTCGCGGCCGCGAGGGCGCCGAAGCCGATCGTCAGCATCATCTGGCGGCGTGACTCGAGCAGCCACTGCTCGTGGTCGACGATCAGCGTCGCGACCGTCAAGGTGACGACCGCGGCGACGACGACGATGCTCGACTTGCCCGGGCGCTCCCAGACCGGAAGCAGTCCGGCGGGCACGCTCGCGAGCAGCACGAGCAGCGCCGCGATCAGGTGCCTGCGCTCGAACGTCTCGCGCAGCGAGGGCGGGCGCGCCGGGGCCGGCGCCGGTGCCGCGGCGGGTGCCGGCACGGGCGCCGCAGGCGGGATACGGCTGCGCTTGCTGCTCGGCATCGCACGGCTACGCTAGCGGATGTGACCGAAGAGGCCCGCGACCGCGTGCGCTCGCTCATCCTGACGGGCGACAACCGCCTCAAGCAGGGCGGGCCCGTGCAGGCCCGCAAAGCGCGTGAGACCTACGAGAAGGCACTTGCCGAAGCCGAGGCCGCGGGCGTCGCCGACGAGCTCATCCGCGGTCTGCTCGAGCGCCGCATCGCGGACGTGCGCGTGCTCGAGGAAACCGATCCCGGCGCCGGGCAGCCGTAGTGCCGGCGGCCTCATCGCCGCGCTGCCGGCAGGCAGCGCGCAAGCACCGTGACGGCGCGCGCGGCCTCGCGGCGCACCCCATAGGGCTCGGCCGACCCGCGGGCCGCCCCACCGGGCCGCAGCGCTGCGGCGCACACGAGCGCCGCTGTGATGTCGTCGACGTCGCCGGCGTCGCAGAGCGCGCCCGTGACACCCTCGCTCACCGCGGCGCTCGACGGCACGCCGCGCGAGACGACCACGGGGCGCCCGCAGGCAAGCGCCTCGATGACCGTCAGCCCGAAGCCCTCGCGCTCGGAGACGAGGCAGGTCACGTCGCAGGCGCGCATCCAGCGCGGCACCTCGGGCGGCGGCACGCCGGCGACGAAGCGCACGCAGTCCCCGATGCCCAGCTCGCGCGCGCGGGCCTCGAGCGGTTCGATCTCGGGGCCGCCGCCGACGAGCGCGAGCGAGCCGCCGCCCCAGGTCGCGCGCGCCGCGGCGAACGCCTCCAGGAGCCGCCTGAGGTTCTTCGGCGGCACGAGGTTGCCGGCATAGAGGACGCGGGGGCCGTCGGACTCCCAGCCGAGCGCAGCGACCGCCACCTCCGCGTCGCCATCGACGAAGGCATCGAGGTCGACGCCCGCGCTGACGACGTGCAGGCGGTCGCCGAGCGGGCCCGCGACCGCCTCGATGCGCGCGGCGAGGTCGCTGGAGACGGCGAAGATGGCGCACGCGTCGCCGACCGCCTTGAGCGTGGCCGCGCGCAGCCGCGGCGAGGTCTCGGCGTTGACGACGTCGGTGCCGTGCGCGGTGAGCGCGTAGGGCACCCCGGCTGCACGGGCGACACGGCGCGCGATCGTTCCCGTCGGCACCAGGTAGTGGCCCCAGACGATGTCGGGGCGGCCGCGCCCGGCCGCGGCGCGGGCACGCAGGGCGAGCCGCGCGTACTTGCGCAGCGCGCGCACGTGTCCGCCGCCCCCCACCTCGCTCGACGCGGCGACGCTGACGTCGTGGCCCTCCTGCTCGAGCGCGGCGACGAGCCGGGCGACGTAGATGCCGAAGGACGGCCGCTCCGGCGACGGGTACGCGTTCGTGATCACGAGGATCCGCACGCTGAGGTTCTAACAGTCCGAGAGCCGGGTGTCGGACTCGAACCGACGACATCTTCCTTACAAGAGAAGCGCTCTACCAGCTGAGCTAACCCGGCCTGCCCCTCGCATTCTCCCCCGTGGGCCGGATCCGTGCGCATCCTCGGGTGCGCAGATACCGCTTGACTCGTGAGTCAGCGCTCCCCTACCGTGCCTGCACACGCGCGTTCCGGCGCGCAATCACGGAGGGGCACCCATGGCAACCGGCGTCGGTATCGATCCTGCTCGCATCGCTCAGCTGACCGAGCGCGAAGAGACGCACCTGAACTCCGAGACGAGCGGCTCGGCGCGCATGTACGAGCGCTCGCGCAA
>CAZYYP010000377.1:0-2522 GCA_964651695.1 uncultured Gaiellales bacterium
GCGCGTAGGCCTTGCCGTCGCGCGCGGGCGCCGGCAGGTCGTGGAACGACGCGCCCTCGCGCGGCGTCGACTCGAGATCGGCGGCCGCGACCGCGAGATCGCCCGCCGCGGCCCAGTCGATCGCGATCGGGCCGTCCGCGAACGTCGCCAGACGGGCGTTCTCATTCGAGGAATCGACCTGCGACTTCGTGTCGAGCAGGCGCACGCGCGCGACGCCGATGAGCGACGGCACGTAGGCGAGCACCGCCCCCGCGGGCGCACTGCCGCGCAGCGGGAGATAGGCGGGCGCGATACCGCTCGGCGGCGCGGGCGCGGTCGCGGCAGCCGAAACCGGGGCTGCCGGCACGGGCGCGGGCGCGGCCGGTGGCGGAGCGGACGCGGGCGCGGCAGCTGCCTCGGGAGCGCCGGCCGGCGCGGGGGCGACCGAGGCGGGAGCGGACGCTGCCGGCGGCAGCGCCGCCTTGAGCGGTCCCATCAGGGAGGCGATCTGCGGCCGCGACAGCGGCCCGCGCAGGTACGACATCGTCCAGCGCGTCTGGAACACCTCGGGCGCGTTCTCGTGCACGTTGTTGAGCAGGAAGACCCGGTTGCCGAGCGCGGAGATCAGCTTCTCGAGCTGGCCGCGGTCGAGCCCGCCCTGGCCCGAGGCACCCTCGAGGCCGTCGAGCACGCGCTGCTTGTCCTGGTCGGTCTGCAGCCGCCCGATCAGCCACGTGCCCGCGTTCGAGAGCCCCTTGTAGTCGAGGTCGACGGGGTTCTGGGTGGCCAGCATCACGCCGAGACCGAACGCCCGCGCCTGCTTGAGCAGGGTGAGCAACGGCTTCTTGGAGGGCGGCTCGGCCGTCGGCGGGAAGAAGCCGAAGATCTCGTCCATGTAGAGCAGCGCGCGCAGGCTCGTGGTGCCCGACTGGCCGCGCATCCAGCTCAGCACGGCGTTCAGCAGCAGCGTCACGAAGAACATCCGCTCGTCGTCCGAGAGGTGGGCGATCGAGAAGATGGCCACCCGCGGCTTTCCGGCGCTGGTGCGCAGCAGCTGGCCGACGTCGAGCGGCACCCCCTGCATCCAGAGCTGGAAGCCGGGCGCGGCGAGCAGGTTGTTGAGCGCGAGCGCGAGCTCGAAGCGATCCTTCTGCGGGTAGAAGGAGTCGAGGTCGAGCACGCCGATCTTGCTGAAGGGCGGCTGCTGGATCTGCGCGATCAGCGAGGCGATGTCGAGCGCCTGGCCGTTGGCCCACGCCGCGCCGAGGATGCTCGAGATGAGGATGTGCTCGCGGCTCTTGATCGGGTCGGCGTCGATGCCGAGCAGGGCCAGCAGCCCGGTCGCGATCGCGGCGATCTGATCGCCGACGGCCTCTGCGTCGGAGCGGTCGGCGGGCGGCGCGAACGATCCGAGCACCGACACCGGCAGGCCCGCGTCGCTGCCGGGCGTGTAGATGGCGAAATCGGCGGCGTCGCGCAGGCGCTGGATGCGGGCGCCGTCCTGGCCCCAGTCGGCCAGACCCTTACTCCACAGCGCTGCCTGGGACGTCGCGTAGTCGTCCGGCGAGACGCCGGCCTTGGCGGCGTCGTCCTCGTTGATCCACGGGCGGAAGTCCTCGGGGCGCAGCGCCGGGAACGTGAGCATCAGGTCGGCGAGGTCGCCCTTCGGGTCGATCACGATCGAGGGCACGCCGTCCAGCGCGGCCTCCTCGATCACACCCACGCAGAGGCCGGTCTTGCCCGAGCCGGTCATGCCGACGCACACGGCGTGCGTGGTCAGATCCTTCGAGTCGTAGAGGACGTAGCCGTCGCCCAGCGCCTTCTTGTCGGCGTCGTACGGCTTGCCCAGATAGAAGCTTCCCAGTCCCTCGATGCCATCCACAGTCGCCCTCCCGCGCTCGGTAGCCGGGCAAGTGTAGAGATCGGTGGGGTTCACGCGGCGCGCGGGGTGAAGGTAGCCTGCGGGGCATGGCCATCACGAGCACAGCGACCGGCATCGGCCGCATCGAATCGATCCTCGGCGGTGAGGCGGAGGACCTCCTCGGCCACGAGTGCACCACGATCGCGCGCGACCGCCTCCACCTGCCCGGGCCCGATTTCGTCGATCGCGTGATGCGCGACTCCGACCGCCCGACGCCCGTGCTGCGCTCGCTCCAGAGCCTCTTCTCGCACGGCCGGCTGAGCGACACGGGCTACGTGTCGATCCTGCCCGTCGACCAGGGCATCGAGCACTCCGCGGGCGCGTCGTTCGCCAAGAACCCCGACTACTTCGACCCCGAGGGCATCGTCAAGCTCGCGGTCGAGGGCGGGTGCAACGCCGTGGCCTCCACGCTCGGCGTGCTCGGCGCGTGCTCGCGCAAGTGGGCGCACCGCATCCCGTTCATCGTCAAGCTCAACCACAACGAGTTCCTGAGCTACCCGAACGCCTACGACCAGATCATGTTCGGGCAGGTCAAGCAGGCGCGCGAGATGGGCGCCGTGGCCGTCGGGGCGACGATCTACTTCGGCTCGGCCGAGTCGAAGCGGCAGATCGTGGAGGTCTC